>CAZBQG010000054.1:4535-19435 GCA_964493945.1 uncultured Rhodospirillaceae bacterium | reverse complement strand
GCTGCTCAACAATGAAGTCTATGGCATGACCGGCGGTCAGGTTTCGCCGACCACGGCGGAAGACCGGCTGACCACCACCACGCCCGGCGGCAATGTGGAGCCCAGTTTTGATAGTTGCGCCCTGGCCCAGGCGGCGGGCGCCGGACTGGTCGGGCGGGAAGTGACTTTGCAGACGCCGGCCCTGAAAAACCTCATAAAAGAAGGCCTGGCCTATCCCGGTTTTTCCTTCATCGAGGTGATTTCCGATTGCACCGAAGTCTATGGCCGCAAAAATGACCTGGGCGAAAGTTCCGAAATGATGCTGGCCCAGAAAAGCGATATGCGCCCCGAAGCCTATTACAACGAAGCCGATCATCCGTTCCGCCCCAACCGGCTGGAGACAGGCGTGATCTGCCGCACGGATCGTCCCGAATATGGCCAGACCTACCGGGAATATGCCGAAAGCCAGCGGGGCGGGGGGCGCAAATGAGCACCACCGAAATCCGCTTCGCCGGCATCGGCGGCCAGGGGCTTATCCTCTGCGCCCGCATGTTGCTGAAGGCCCTCGGTGCCGAGGGCCGGTCTGCAGCCCAGTCGCAAAATTACGAGCCCACATCCAGGGGCGGCCTCTGCCATTCGGATATCGTCCTGGGTGATGTGGACGCCACCGGTGTGGATTATCCCTTGTTGACCCAATTGGATTATCTGGTTGTGTTGGACGAATTGGGTCTGGCGGGATCCCTGCCGTTGTTGAAGCCGGGAGCCCTGGTGATCAGTGATGAGCGTCTGGTGCCAAGCACGCCGAAAGGGGATTTCACCCACCACGCCCTGGGTTTGACTGATAAGGCCATTGCTCTGGGCAGCCACCGGGTGGCCAATATCATCGGGCTCGGCCTGCTGGTGGGGCTGTCCGGTATTTGCCCCCGCGCCGGCCTGGAAGGGGCGATCAGCGAAATGGCGCCCAAGAAATTCCTGGCGCTTAATTTGGAAGCCATGGAAGCCGGATTTACCCTGGCCGATGAAATCCAGGCTCTGCCGGGCGCCGCCTGAGCCATCAAGGAGGCATTGACTTCCGGCAACTATTTTGTGAATCCTAGTGGAGCCTAAACCCTAGGGAGATTTCAAAATGGCCGCAACGAAAACCAAAGCAAAACCCAAAGCTAAAAAAATCAAACCCCTGCTGAAGACAAATTTTCTGTCTCATGGCACGGTGGAAACCCACGATATGGCGCGGGCCAGACGCTTTTATGAAGAAGTGTTGGGCTTTCAGGTGGCCCAGACCAGCAAGATTTCCATGATGATGCGGCGCGGCAAGGGAACCATTATCGCCTGCGTCCAAACCAAACGGAAAACCCAGGCCGGCATTTTCAGCCATTTCGGTCTGGATGTGGATGACCGGGCCGCCGTCGACAAAGCCCATAAATTGGTCAGCGGCGTGCGCAAGGAATACGGCATCAAGAAGATCACCCGGCCCCTGGATCAGCACGGCACCTATGCCTTCTACATGGTGGATGCGGATGACAATTGGTGGGAAATCCTGACCAATCCCAAGGGTGGGTACAACTATGTTTTCGATCTAAAGGAAAACAGTGCCGACTGGCGTGATCAGAATCACGGCCGCACCCGCATCGCAAGGGGCAAGCGCCAGACCGCCAAGAAGGGCAAGAAAAAAGCCGCCTGATAAAAGTTTCTAGATTTCGCCGAGCAGGGTCTGGATGCGGGGCCAGGCCTCTCGGCCCTTCTCGCCCATCAGGGCCAGATATTTCCCGTTCTCCCAGTCCCGGATGGCCGGCTGGTAGCTGGACCGCGCTTTGACGGCCTCATACCATTCCGTCACGCGGGGCCGTGCATCAATGAATCCCAAAAGATTGAGGTGATCGAGGCGGGTGAGATAGGGCGTATAGGCCACATCGGCTAGGGAATAGGTATCGCCGGCCAGCCATGGATCATTTTCCAGGCTGTTTTCCATATCGGTGAGCAGGGCCTGCCACATGGCCAGCGCCTTTTTGAATTCACTTGCGTCCAGACCGTGTTCGATCACGTCCCGGCGCCTTTCGCGCTTGATGGGGTCGGGGATGTTGGCGATCAGGGCGGCTCTGGCCTCCGGGCCCTTTTCCAGATACTGATAACGAAACGCGGTGCCCATGCTGAGCGTCGCCGTGGCGATATCGTGCATGCCTTCATCCAGGCGCTTCATCCAAAGCCGCATGCGGGCGCGTCCCATGGAGGTGGCCGGGCGGAGCGGCGGCTCCGGATATTCGTCTTCCAGATATTCCAAAATAACGTTGGATTCGCGCACGCAATTCCCGCCGTCCAGCAAGGTGGGGACCACGCCCTTGGGATTCAGTTTCAGGTAATCCGGCTGTTGCTGATCGCCGGCCCGCAAATCCAGATGGGTGCTTTCCCACTCCAACCCCTTTTCCGCCAGGCAGACCCGCACTTTTTGGGCGCAACTGGACATGTCATTGTGATAAAGCTGGCGCAAGGTCAATTCATCAGATTGGGCAGATACAGAACCACGGCGTGGAGGAAACATGATCAAATTCCCCGGTATGGTTTGCATAACGTAATCCGAGTGTAACCCAAGCTTTGGTTCGGCGATAGCCGAAACGGCAGGGTTGGATAAAAGTTTGGTCTCTTCATGGAAATCGGTTTGCGGTACAAAGCCCCATGGCGCACCGGCTTCTCACTTACCTCGCGACGCACGGCATGGGCCGGGCGCTTCGGCACCGGGATTTCGCGCTCTATTCAGCCTTCGGTTGGGTCTCCCATGTGGGGGCCTGGGCGCAACGCATTGGGGTCTTCTGGCTGGTCTGGGAGATGACCGGATCGCGATTGACCCCGACGGAGGCGGCGAAATCCCCTTTGGGCACCAGATTGGGCGCGATGGTCAGGCGCACCGGCACCCACATGCCTTCCGCCGCCCCGTTGAGCATGGTCAGGATGAACAGCAAAGGCACATTGATCCAGTCAAACCAGACCAGCACGGCCAGGATGGCGGCAAAACCCATGGGTAAGGATTGCAACAGGCGGGCAAGGCGCAACCGGTCATAGCGGTCGGCGGCAGCGCCCGCAAAGGGCAGCAGCACCATGATGGGCAGCCCCAATCTGGTGCCCAAAGAGGATTTCGCCGCCTCCGTCGGGGTCAATTCGGTGCTCTTCAACACGGCCCAGATGATCGGGCCGGCGGTGGCCGGGCTGATCATCGCCTTTGCCCATATCACTTTCATCTTCGCCTTCAACGCGATCCGTTTTCTTTCATTTTTTTCGCGCTTACTTTTATCGATCTGACCCGGGACGAACGCCAGCCCCGGCAGCGAGCGGATATTCTAGGTGAAATCAAGGAGGGGCTTGGCTATCTGGTGCGCCATGAGGGCATCGGGCCCATGTTTGTCATCTTGATGATTTCCGCCTTCCCCATCCGCCCCTTCATGGAACTTTTGGCGGGCGTCGCCGATGGCGGCTTCGGGCGGGGCTCGGAAGGTTATGCCACCCTGGCCTCGGCAGTGGGCGCGGGAGGCATCCTGGGCGGCTTATGGGTGGCCAATTTCTCACGGCTCCGGGGCCTGCTGCGGGTCATGCTGGGAGCCATGGCGGCGAGCATCGCGGTCACGGTGGTCTTCGCCACCAGCGGCAATTTCTGGGTGGTGGTGGTCTGTTGCGCCACCATGTCGGGGCTGTCCTCGATTGGCAACTGTCGGGCCAGATCCTCATCCAGAACGCGCTGAGCGGTCATATGCGGGGCCGCGTGATGAACCTCTGGCCCATGGTCTACCGGGGGGCTCCGGCCATCGGCGCCTTGCTCATTGGGGTCGTTTCCGATGATTGGGGTTTCCAGAAGCCCTTCCTGGCGACCAGTGCTTTTTTCCTTATGGCACTTTTATATGTGATCCGCCGGCGCCGCAGCTTGAACGACCATTTGCAGAAAAAAACTAGGCTGGTTTTTTGCGCCGGGCGGCGATGACCCGGTAGGCCAGCGCTGCCAGCATCACCGCCCCATAGGCCAGGGGTTCGCGGAAATCGGCCCGCACCATCATGTAAAAATGAAGCACCCCCAGCGCCGATATAGGGTAAATCAGCCAATGAAGGCGGCGCCAGTTGCGCCCGCCCATGCGCCTGATCATACCCTTGGTGGAGGTGGCGGCCATGGCCAGAAGGGCTGTGAAACAGATCACGCCGATGGTGATGAAATTGCGCTTCAGCACATCTTCGGTGAAGGCCGCCAGATCCAATTGCAAATCGATGATTACGTAATTGCCCATATGGGCCAGGGCATAGAAAAAAGCGGACAGGCCCAGCACGCGCCGGTAAACAATGAGCGATTTGCGCCCGGTGATCTCGGCCAGGGGCCTTAGCGCCAGCGTGATAAGCAAAAAACGCAGCGCCCAATCCCCCAGATTACGGTTCAGAGCCTCCACCGGATTGGGGCCGATGGATCCGTCAAACAGACCCAATCCCAACAACCCCAGGGGCACCAGGCAGGCCAGGAACAAAACTACCTTTAAGACATGCCGGAGCTTCATGCCTTAATAATTTTTCTTCAGATCCAGGCCGGCATACATTTGCGCCACCTCTTCGGCGTAGCCATTGAACATCTTGGTTTCCACCTTGGGCGCGAACAAAGCGCGGAAACCGGTCTTGCCGGTGATGCGGCGCTCCTTGGCCTGGCTCCAGCGGGGATGGCTGACGTCGGGATTGACGTTGGAATAAAAACCGTATTCGCGGGGCGCCTGGGCCGACCAGGAGGTGGGCGGCTGCTTATCCGTGAAACTGATGCGGACGATGGATTTGATCCCCTTGAAGCCGTATTTCCAAGGCACCACCAGGCGGATGGGTGCGCCATTTTGATTTGGCATTTCCTGGCCATAAACGCCGACCGCCAAAAGGCTCAACGGGTTCATGGCCTCATCCATGCGCAAGCCTTCCACATATGGCCAGGGCAGGGCCGGACGCTTTTGGCCGGGCATCTGCTTGGCATCCACCAAGGTCTCGAAGGCAACATATTTGGCCTTGGATGTGGGCCCGAAACGCTTCAATACATCGCCCAGGGGGACACCCACCCAGGGGATGATCATGGACCAGGCCTCGACGCAGCGCATGCGGTAGATGCGCTCTTCCAATTTGTGGGGGCTGATCAGATCGTCCAGGTCAAAACTTCCTGTTTTCTCCGCATGTCCGGCGATTTCCACCTTCCAGGGGCGGGGCTTGAGGGAGCCCGCGAAATCGCTGGGATCGGATTTGCCGGTGCCAAATTCGTAGAAATTATTATAGCCGCTAATGGCCTTCAGCCCCGTCGGCTTTTCCAAGGTAGTGTATTTGCTTTTGACCAAGTCCGTAAATTTGTGGGGTCCGGCTGCAGCCATGGCAGGCCCGCCAATGCTGGGAAACAAGGCCCCGCCGGCCAGGGTGGCTGCCACGGCCATGAAGCTCCGGCGGTCCAGATAGGCGCTATGATGGGTGATTTCAGACGGTTTGACGTCGGACCTCTTGCCCAGTTTGATCAGCATGTTCCCAACTCCTGAATAAGTCACTCGCCTGACAGTATTAATCCAACCCAAGCGGTTTTATTCCACTCATGGCTTGAATCTAGGAAAAAAATTTCCCAATGCCAGTCAATTTTCCTTGATCAGGCCCACTATCATTGAACTTACCAAGGTGATCCGAATCACCTGGTTTTGGGTAAATGTGGCATCTCCAATCGCCTGATCAGCGCCATCCCGTGTTTATTTCATTTCATCTGCCAGGGAGAAAAACCGCTTTAGGAATTCCGCCTCACTGATCTTTACCAGAGGCTGGCGGTCCAGCGCCTCCAGCCGGGTGCGGTCCGCCGGGCCCAATTCTCCCGATATCTTTTTGAAGCGAGCGCCGGCATAATCAGCAAGCGCCGCCGCGCGGCCAAAATGATGCGTGGCGCGCACCCTGTCGCTCTTAATGCAGTGGCCTGAATAATATCTAAACCCCAACAAGGTTTGAGCCTCGGGGATAGCCGCCCGCGCACCGTTCGTAAGGACTGCCAGGTCCAGCCTGCAAATTGCCGGCGAACGCCCCTCCGGGTCCAGAACGCCGGCATAACGCAAGGCACCGAGGCTAAGGCCCAGCCGGGCGCTTTTCTTGAACCAATCCGCTGCCCGGCGTGAACCGACCCGGCCCGACGAACGGTCCCGCCTCTCATGAATATCGCCGAGAAGATAAGCGGCGTAACCATCGCCGGCCTTGACGCGGCGCATTAGCCCCGCCACGGCCCCATTAAAATCGCCCCGCTCATAAGCGATAAAGCCCGTATCGTGATAGCCAACCACACCGCCACCCATCAAAACCAGGGCAAGCGCCGCAGTTAAAATAATTTTTCCCCGAATGCTCAAATCCAAAGCGGCCATATTTCAATTGTAGCCTTTCAGCAACCATCGGGCAGCCGAATTGTTGTGCGGGGAAACCCAAAAATTAATTTGAAAATATTGTTTGCCGTACAAACATCTATGACATGGCATTTGAGAAAATAAATCTTGCCCATATGGACCGCTGCCCGGTTCCCGAGGCCAAGCCCTGGCTCCGGCTTTTGCTCATTGTCTTTGGTTGGCTCTGTATGGTTATGGGTGCCATCGGTGCCGTGAGGCCCGGTCTGCCGGCCACCATATTTCTGATCATGGTGGCCGTCATGTTGCTCGCCGCTTGCTACATATTAACCCGGGACAGCCGCTCCACCGCCACGCCGTGAACATCCATTTCGTAATCCAGGGTAAAGACGGGCGGGCGGGCGTAATGCCAGGTGAGCCCGTTCCGGGCGGCCCCCCGGCTGACAATTTCATCCGCCAGGAAAGAATGAAGTTCGTGCACGGTATAGACCTGGGTGGCGCTGGCATCGGACCAGCCCAGCCCGAAGCCCTTCATGCGCGTTTCCATCACGCCCAGGACATAGCTGGCCTTTTCGCGCATGGCATCGGCGCCTGTTTCGCCCAGCCGGATGGTGCGCTCGCTATAATCCCCAGCACCTTCTCTGGCCTCGGCGGAGCCGGATATGACGAAGCTTGGCCGCTGGTCATCCTCTCCGACCGGCACGGTATATGAAAAAGCGTGAAAGCCGGGCTCCGGTGGTGGGTTCAACTCGGGGCACACATTGGAGCGGGCCACCGGGTTATCATCCTCCTTGAAAATCCCCCACCGCTCCAAAGTGCCCACATAGACACGGTTGAAGGCGATAAACCCCGCATCGTCAAAGGGCGCGGGCGAGCGTAACTCGCAGGCGCAAAAGCAGGTCAAGGGCCGGCCAAGCCCGGTCAGATAATCCTCGATTACCTTGAACCCCGCTGCCACGGGGACCGGTTCGGCGAAGCGAACCCTCTCAATCCCATAGCCCGGCTCCGCGCACACGCCCGCCGAATACTGAAACGGACCCCTGCGATAGCGGTAATTTCCCGCCTCGAATAATGCCGTCTCTACCATGGAGGTCCCCCCGCTCTGTTAGCTGCCGATCTGATTAGAACCCCTGGACCGCCCAACCGCAACCGGCTAAACCCTTATCACCCACCCACCGAGGACAAGGATTCCCTTGCGCGCAATTTCCGCCATCAAGACCTATTTCAATGAAAAGGGCATGGGCCGGGCCCTCAGGCACCGGGATTTCGTCATCTATAGCTCGACCCATGGTATCTCCTCCATAGGCTATTGGGTGCAGCGGATCGGGCTTACCTGGCTGGTCTGGGAATTGACCGGTTCGGCCAAATGGCTGGGCCTCATCGCCGCCGCCGAGGCCCTGCCCAACCTGGCGCTGCTGCCATCGCCGGCGCGATGGCCGACCGCATGGACCGCATAAAGCTTTACCGCCATATGCAGATTTTCGTCACCCTTATCGCTTTCATCATTGCCGTGCTCACCATCGGCAAATGGATTAACTAATATATGCTGCTGGGCCTGATGTTTTTGTCGGGCGTCGGCCATTCCATGTCCATGCCGGCAAGTATGGCCATTGTGCCCGGCGTCGTGCAGCGCGAAGATGTGACACCAGCCATCGCCTTCGATTCAGTGGTCTTTCAATGCACGGCCTTCATCGGCCCCATGATCGCCGGCGTGATAATCACCATGTTGGGCGTCGGCTAAACTTTTCTGCTCAATTCCGCCGCCTATGTGGTTTTTATCATCGGGCTTTATGTGATCCGTTTCATTTATCACGAACATGTGCCGGATTCTAAATCGGGCATGGCTGCGGATATCTGGGAGGGATTGCGTTATATCGCCAAACATAAAAGCCTGGGTCCAATGCTTTTCCTGGCGGTTTCAGCCTCGGTGCTGACCAACCCTTATATGGAACTGCTTCCCGGTTTCGCCGATGGCATCTTCGAGCACGGCCCCGAAGGGTTGGCCATATTGGCGACGGCGGCGGGCATCGGCGGCATATTGTCTAATCTGTTGATCGCCGTTTACGGACGGGCCGAAGGGCTCACCACCATGGTCATGGTCAGCTCGGTGGTGACTTCGGTGGCCTTGTTCGCATTCGCCCTCAACCCCTGGTTCTGGATCAGCGCCGGCCTGATCACCATCCTTTCCTTCACCGCCGGGATCATCGCCACGGGTTCGCAAATTCTGATGCAAACCGGGGTGGACGGACATATGCGCGGCCGGGTCATGAGCCTTTATGCCACCACCTGGCGGGGCGCTCCTTCTCTGGGCGCGCTTATCCTGGGCTGGGCCGCCGGCAGTTTCGGGTTGCAGATACCGTTCGCTGCCGCCGCTGTCGTCTTTCTGCTGGTTTGGGCCTGGACCTACCGGCGCCGCAAGGTGATCGCCTCGGGGCTGGAAACACCGGCCTAGTGGATGAAATCTAACATATGGTACCCATACGATCCCATATCCCGGCTCCTCGGCAGGAGAGTGCCCGCGGGCGATGCCTTAGCATCGGCAAGGGTGCTCGACGCACCGGGGGGCCGGGATATGGGACCCCCATTGGGATATGGTGGGGGCGGCTTCCCAAGCCCACCGGATGCGTTGCACGATGCTTGTGATGGTCGACATCACGGCGCACCGCGCGCCTGTCCGGATGAGCTTGGGAAGCCGTCGTATGGGTACCATATGTTAGATTTCATCCACTAGTAGTTTGAATATCCAACTATATAGGGGAGCAAGTCTAAGTCAATGTGTAATTTAGCCCCTCCTCCCTATCGTAGGGCCTTGGAATTTGCTAGCCTATGGGAAGCTTTACACAAGGGGAGCAGACAAATGAACCAGCTTCAATTCGGCGATATCCTGGTGGACCGGCTCATCGAGGATGAGGGGCTTGGCTTCGATCCCTTTTTCTTTTTTCCGGACTCGACCGAGGAAGGCTGGGAGCTGGAAAAAGACTGGCTGATGCCCCGCTTCCTGGATGCCGAAACAGGGCGCATGATCCGCGCCATTCAAAGCTATGTGATCCGCACCGATCACCATACGATTTTGGTCGATGCCTGCGTCGGCAACGACAAAGAACGCCCCTCGACGCCGGTCTGGAACAACATGCAGACCCCCTGGCTGGCCAATTTCAGGGCCCTCGGCGTGGACCCGGCAGAAGTGGATTTCGTCCTTTGCACTCATTTGCATGCCGATCATGTGGGCTGGAACACACAATTGGTGGACGGGCGCTGGGTGCCAACCTTTCCCAATGCAAAATATATTTTTCACCGGGATGAATATGCTTTCTGGGAGGAGAATGGCGACGCCATCGAGGGGCCCGGATCGGCCGATGGGTGTTTCGAGGATTCGGTCCTGCCGGTGATGGAGGCGGACCAGGCCGAACTGGTCGGCGGCGATTACCAGATTGATGACCGCCTCACCCTAGAGCCCATGGCCGGCCATTCGCCGGGGCATGTGGTGCTCAACCTGAATGCGGCCGGGCGCCAGGCCGTCTTTTGCGGCGATGTGATCCATCATGCCGTGCAATGCGCCAGGCCCGAATGGAACAGCCGCTTTTGCTGGGATAAGGAAATGTCCCGCGCTACCCGGCGCAAATTCGTCGAACGCCACGCCGATACGGACACGCTGATCATGCCCGGCCATTTCCCGGCGCCGACGGCCGGGCGCATCGTCGGTGACGGAGAGCGCTGCCGCTTTGTCTTCTAAGCCGCGCAGGACTGAGGGACAGAGGATTTACGGCTTGACAGATTTATTCATCGCCATATAGTTTGATATTCCAACTATAGGCGGAGCGCCAAATGTTCAGCGCTGATTTTTTCAAGGAAATTGAGACGCTTCGCGGCGCCAACCTGCCCTTTTGCGTGGCCACCATCGTCGATGGGCGGGGCTCCATCCCGCAGATCATCGGGGCCAAGGCCATCTTCACCAGCGCTGGACTGCATGCCGGAACCATCGGCGGCGGGCGGATCGAAGTCAAATGCCAGGAGGTGGCCGGCGGGCTTCTGGCGGCGGACGATCCGGCCAAAAATTATTTCGTGCGCTGGAACATCCAAAAAGAACTGGGCATGACCTGCGGCGGCGAAGTGGCCGTTTATTTCGAGGTCTTCGGCCCCGATGTGGAATGGAACATCGTGGTCTTCGGCGCGGGCCATGTGTCGCAAAAGCTTTGCCGTTTCCTGATCGAGCTGGATTGCCAGGTTACATGTGTCGATCAGCGGGCCGAATGGCTGGACAAACTGCCCCGGGAGCCGCGGCTGGAATGTTTGCATGTGGAGGATTATTCGGAAGGCGTCAAGCGGATCACGCCGGGCGCCACGGTGATCCTGATGACCATGGGGCACGGATCGGACGTGCCAATATTGAAAAACATCGCCAAGGAAAATCCGCCGATGGCCTATCTTGGCCTGATCGGCAGCGATGCCAAATGGAACACGGTCAAAAAGGAATTGGGCGAGGAAGGCGTGGCGCCCGATTTCATCGACAAGATCATTTGCCCCATCGGGGATGAGATCGGTGACAACACGCCACCCGAAATCGCCTTCTCCATTGTTTCCCAATTACTCAAGATGCGCGGAGCTGAAACCAAGAAATGAACAAAATCTCCACCCTGGAAAAAAAAGTGGATTTCGGCCATTTGCCCAATTATCTGGGCTATCAGATCAGGCAGGCCCAGACCGCAATCTTCCGCGATTTCGCGGGTCTCATGAAGGATGTGGGCGTCACCCCCGGTGAATTCAGCCTGCTCACCTTGCTGGACGCCAATCCGGGGATCAACCAGATCACCCTGACCCGGGTCTATCAGCTGGACAAATCCACATTGTCCTATGCCATCAACGGCCTCAAACAGCGGCGCCTGGTCAAACGTGTCCGGGACCGCGATGACCGGCGCTATTTTTCCTTGTGGCTGACCGAGGTGGGCCGCGAAGTTTTGGGCCGAGCCACGGAACGGGTCGAGGCCCAGGAACGGGCCATGGATGCCGTCCTCCGGCCCGGCGAACGGGCCCAATTGCTGGATCAATTTAAAAGAATTTCCGGCGCCTTCGATTGAAGGCTTTTCAGGTCACCCTGCCCGGCCTATATGGATAGGCATGGCTTCCCTCAGACATCTCATCTCAGGCCTGTTGATCGGGCTTTGCCTGTTGGCGCTCCCTGCCCGGACGGCATCCGCCCATGAGGATGGAATCCGGATCGTGGAAAATTTTCATGCCGCACTCATCGAGGTAATGAAAAAGGCGCCCGACATGAATATGGAGGCGCGCTTTCAACGCCTGTCCGCCGAAATCGGGCGGAGTTTCGATTTCAGTTTTATGAGCAGGGTCACGGCCGGAACAAGCTGGAAAAGGGCCACGAAAGCCGAGCGCACCTCCCTTATCCAAGCCTTCAAGCGAATGAGCGCCGCCCAATATACGGCGCGTTTCGACGGATATTCAGGGCAGAGTTTCAAGACCCTGAAGGCCAGCAACGGGCCCCGGCGGAGCCTGATCGTTCAGACCGAGCTGATCCAACCCTCCGCCAAGCCAATCGAATTGTCGTACGTCATGAGAAAGCGGAAAGCCGGATGGCGCATCGTCGATGTCATCCTGGCCGGCGGCATCAGCGAATTGGCGCTGCGCTATTCGGAATCCCGCCAGATTGTGCGCAAAAAAGGCATCACCGGTCTGGCCGCCTCCGTGCATGCATCGGCCAAGAGAATGATGGAGCCCGATTAATCAATTACAAGGGAATCAAGTAGCGCTGGCTGGCGTTTTGGCCGCCCTCATTTCCCAATAAACCAGCACCACACCCAATCCGAAACCGGCCCAGTCGGTCCACATCCCCCAAGCGGCCAAGCCCTTGGGGATGAGCAGCAAGATACCGACAATCATGAAATTCAGGCGGCCCATCAGGTCCAGCGGCCGCGCGAAATATCCGATCATGGCGGCCGAGACCAACCACACGCCGGCCACCGCCGTCGACACATCCAGCACCAGATCAAAGGCCTCGCCTTGCAATAAAAGGCTGGGCGAGAAGACGAACAAAAACGGCACCACATAGGCGGTCCAGCCAAAACGCATGGAGGTCCAGCCCGTGGCCATGGCCGGCGCCTTGGCAATGGAGGCGGCGAAAAATGCGGCGACGGCCACCGGCGGCGTGATCAGCGACATCATGCCGAAATACAAAATGAACATATGGGCGGCCAGCGGATCGATCCCCACCTCCACCAAGGATGGTGCGACGATGACGGCAAGCAGGACATAAACCCCAAGCGTCGGCATGCCCATACCCAAAACAATGCACATCACCGCCGAAATGAGTAAAAGGAAAGCCAGATTGCCGCCGCCGAATTCAACGATCATGAAGGTGAAGGCAAAGCCCAGCCCGGTCACCTGCAAGATACCGATAATAAACCCGGCACCGGCGACGATCATCAGGATATCCAGGACCGAAAGCCCGGTGGCGATCAGGGAATCCCAGACACCGCGGAGCTTCATGCGCTGGCCCTTATAGCCGAATCCGAACCCGGCCATCAGCACCACGCCCGAAGCCAGCAGGGCCGAAGTCTCGGCCTGCCAATTGAGCCAGAAAAGGGCATAAATCAAAGCAACGAAAGGCAGGATAAACAGCCAGCCGGTTTTCAGCACCTCCCACACATTGGGGATAAGATGCTCCTCTACCCGGGAAATGCCATTGCGGGCCGCTTCCAGATCGGCCTGGATGAAGAGCGCCACGTAATAAAGCAAAGAGGGCACAATGGCCGCAATGACGATATTGCGGTACGGCACCTCCAGGAAATCGGCCATTAAAAATGCAACCGCGCCCATGACCGGGGGCATCAACTGCCCGCCTGTCGAGGCCACCGCTTCCACCGAGGCTGCCAGCCTGGGCGAAAATCCAGCCCGCTTCATCAAGGGGATAGTGATCACCCCGGTGGCCACGATGTTGGATACCGCAATCCCCGAGACCGATCCGAACAGGCTCGACGCCGTGATGGCAATCTTGGCCGAGCCCCCCCGGTAGCGGCCCATGAGGGCCAGGGAGATATCGTTGAAAAAATTTGATCCACCCGATTTGACCAAAAGCTGGCCAAAGAAAATAAAGGTCAGCACGATGGTCGTCGCCACCACGATAGGCAATCCCAACAGAGCGTTGCTGTCCAGCCCCAGATAAGTGACCAGATCCTGGGGCAGCACTTCGCGGGTTTCCAGCGGCCCGGGGATCAAATGGCCAATGAGCCCGATGGAGACGAAGACCAGAACGATGATCAAAAGCGCATAGCCCGCCGTGCGCCGCAATCCTTCGATGCTGAGAAGGATGAAAATACCGGAAACGATCAGCGCGTCCGCCGGGGCATCGGTCAGCCGGTCCGAGAGATCGGGAAACATGACCGCCGTATAACTCGCCGCGCCCAGGCCGGCGATCACGGCAAGCGCATCATACCAGGGCAGGTTGGTCCGTTCCGTCCCCCGCCGCAACGGATAATGCAAAAACACCAGCGCCAGGCCCAGACCCAGCATGGCCGACAAAAACTGTTCGATGAACAAGGCCAGCCCGATGGACCGGTAGAAATCCGCCGACCATAAGAGCGAGCCGCAGGTCAACAGCAGGGCGAGCGTGGGCCGGACCACCCGCACCACCGGGGACAAGGGTGGCGCGGGCGCCGTATCGCCGTTATCGGCCATCAAGAAGGCTGCGGGACGGGCTTATTTGCCCGGCCAAAGGCCCTTTTTCTTATAGAATTTGATGGCCCCGGAATGATACCGGGCAACGGAAAACTGCTTGGCCATCAATTTCGGAACGAAAGCCCGGAACAAGGGATGACCCTTGACCAGTTCGCCCTTGTTGGGATGGATCGCGCCCAGGAATTTTCCGACCGCATCGTCGGAGACATGAACGCCGGCCATGATCACCGTATCCACGCCCATCAGATTGGTCGGCCCCGTGATCCCCGCATTGATCGGGTTGGGCTTGACCGTGGCGATGTAATAATCCGAGCGCACGCCCTGCATCTTTTTCAGTTTGGCGGGCGTCTTGTCGATGCTAAGCCAGCGGATGCCGCCGACGGCGGAATTGACTTCGGCCATCTTGGGCGCGCCGACGGCAAAGAAGCCGATATCCAGCTTGCCGGCCTTGAAGTCGTTGGCACCCCGGATGATGTTGGTCACCGGCACCCCCTTGATGTCCTTGAAGGTCATGCCTTCGGTGGCGAAGATGCCCTTGGACAGGGGAATGGCGTTGGGGAATTGGGACCATTTGGAGGGATATCTTTTGCCCTTCATGTCGGCGATGGTCTTGATCGGCGAATCCTTGCGCACAAACATGCCCACCACCAAGGGCCGGAGCCTGAGGGCAACCCGCAGATTTTTGGTCGGGCGCTTGGCGTATTCATCCTTGCCAGTGAGGCCGGCGGTCATGCTGGCCACTTCGGAAATGCCAAACTCGGCTTTTTTGTCATTGACCGCAAACTGAATGGCCTTGCCGCCCCGGAAGGGAATGACCCGCACTTTAAGGCCTGAATTGCGCTGCACGACCTTGGACAGGACCTGCACCGTGATGTTGTTGAT
>CAZBQG010000054.1:0-4525 GCA_964493945.1 uncultured Rhodospirillaceae bacterium | reverse complement strand
CGCCCGGCGGAAGTGTGGCGAAGCCGACCGTCTGGGCCATGGCCGTACCGGCAGAACCAAGTGCCAGCGCGAAACCGGCACCAAATTTGATGAACGAAGTTTTCATTTCGATCCTCCCTGGATCATGCAAAAAATATTTTGTCTCCCGTGGGCGCCAGTCTAGCGCCCCCCTTGCCCCCCACGCAAGAACCGGAGGGGGGCTTAGCCCCCGCTCGCATCATGGGATGAAAAAATGATGGTGCAAGGCTGGTCCGACCGGTTGGACCAGGCATGGTTGGTGCCCCGCTGGACCACCGTATCGCCCTCCTTCAGATGGACCTCTTCCGTATCCAGCACAAGGGTGATTTCCCCTTCCAGAATGTAGCAAAAATCCAGAGACCTGGTTTTCTGCATATAAGGGTGGGGCGCATCGGGGCCGAAAGTGGATGCGCCGGGCGAGCCCATGGCTTCGAAATAGCCCCTGACCTCGTCCTCGCCCACCTTGCCCATGAAAGTCTTGTCCGGCGGAAAGGCCATATAGCGGCAAACCGATCCGTTATCCGGCGGCTCAATCGTGTGGGGCAGGTCAACGGTTTCGCGGATGCCTTTGGTGCGGGCCGGCGTCGCATCGGTCAGCCAGATGCGGGTCGCGGCGAAGCCGGGCCGGGCCGGGTCGGTCCGCACATCCTGGGCCGGGCCGTCGCTCAACGCCACCGCCTTGCCCCTATCGTCATTGCCGGCGACCACGCGGCGGACTGGTTTGATCCCATCGCTCATGTCACTCTCCCCACCAAACTCATGTTATCAGCCATATTCGCCGCCCATCATCACATACATGGATGCCCCGCCACTGTCCCCCAGATTGCGCCAGGAATGCCAATTGCCCAACTGCACGACAACATCGCCGGGCCCCAAATTAACCGCACCGTCTTCCAAAATAAGTTCGCGCTTTCCCATGAGCACGAAACCGTAATCCACCGTCGCCGTGCGGTGCATGTTCCAGTGCGGCCCATCGGTACGGTGTTCGGAAATCCCTGTGCGGTTCATGGCGGCGAAATCTTCGTGGCCCTTATCGGCATTGGCTGCCTGGGCGGCCTCGGGCGGCGATTGAACGATACGCAGATGCACACCCTCATCCGGCGGCCCGATGCTCAGAGGCCGGTCCGAGCCGTCCTCGGTTCCGCTGATCAAGGCGGGCAGGGTTTCAGCGGTCCAGAATTCGGTGAAAGTGGGCCCCTTATCCTTTTGGATCACATTGGGCGCCAAGCCGTCATGGAGCACGCAAGACCGCCCCAGAGCATCGGTCCCCGTCACCACCCGGCGCAAAGGTCTTTTATTGTCGATCATTATTCCCACCCCGGTTAAGCGCTTCGTTTGGCCTACTTTTCCATGGCGGACAAAAAACTACAAGAAAGCGATTCTAATTCCTTGAAATAGGTAATTTAGTACTTATTTATCTCCAACCTTATTCAGAGCCCGGACCCAAAACATGATCAAAAAACGCATTCTTATCGTTGAGGACGAGCCCCTCACCGCCATGGAGGAGCAATCCATCATCGAGAATATGGGCCATGAGGTATGCGCCATCGCCAATAGCCGCGAGGAGGCCGTGAGCCTGGCCCTGACCGAGTCCCCCGATCTGGTGCTTATGGATATCCGCCTGACCGGCGAAATGGACGGTATCGAGGCGGCCCGGCGCATCCGCCAAATCCGTGAAGTCCCGGTAATTTTCGTCACCGCCCAAACCGGCACCATGGCTGAAAGCCTGACCGGCGAAATACGGGTAAGCAAGCCATTTTCCCCGGACCAGTTGAGCGGCGCCGTGTCTCGCCTTTTAGATGAGGGCTGCCTCTGCTGATCAGTCTTTTACCTTATCGAATTCCGTCACACCCAGCCCAACCGTACCGGCCAGAGCCGGGCTTTCATCGGCCCCGTCCAGCCCGGCACTGAGCGCGCCAAGTTTTTCCTCCAGCCGCCCGCGCCAATCCCGGTGGGTGAAGACGAACAATTCATTACCCAAGACCGCCTCCACCATGCGCTTACCGACGATCAGTGCATCCAACGCCTGAGGTGCGGGCCGCGCCCGCCTGGCCTTCATTGCCTGGTTATGTTCCTGGGATTGCCCGGCGGGGCCGAAACGGTCCGGGCGGTTGCGCTCGCTTTCCTCCAGCCCGGACGGCACCGCCGCCGGCAGGACAATGGACACCCCGATGCCTTCGGGTTCCAACTCACGGGCCAGGGATTCCGATAAGGCCAGCACGGCGCCCTTGGAGGCGTTATAGGCGCTACTCAGCGGGATCGGCCAGAGCGAAGAAAGCGCCCCCACATTGACGATATGCGCCCCCTGGCCATGCATCCTGGCTTGCGGCAGAAAGGCGGAAATGGCGCCCACCACCCCCATCAGATTGACCCCCAATATCCATTGCCAATCCTCCTGGGAATAAGACTGAAAGCGCCCGCCCATGGCGACACCCGCGCTGTTGACCAATAAATGCAGAGGACCCAAATGCTCGCCGGCCTCATGTATGGCCCGGGCTATGGAATCCGCTTCGCTCACATCGCAAGCGAAGGTGCTGACATCGGCACCGCTTTCGGCCAGAACCCGCCCGGCAACTTCGAGCGCGTCTTCTTCCACATCCACCATGGCCAGCCGCATGCCCGCTTCGGCCAACGCCCGGGCGATGCCCAAACCGACACCCCCTGCGCCACCCGTGATAAATGCCACTTTCCCCGCCAGATCCCGCACGCAGCCACCCTCCACTTATGGTTTCGTTGACGCCTCAACCAACATATAGTTAAAGTGCATATAGGCCCCATGAAGGGCCGTAAAACAAGAGAGGGCTGGCGATGATAACCAAGGAGAATAATGAACGGCTGACGCAAACGGGACCGGGCACGCCTTGTGGTGAATTGATGCGCCGCTATTGGCAACCGGTGGCCCTGGCCGAGGAACTGCCCGAAGGGGGTGCGCCCCTGCCGGTGGATATATTGAGCGAAGAGCTCATGCTGTTTCGGGATGAAAAAGGCCGCCTGGGCCTGATCGACCGTCATTGCTGTCACCGGGCGACGGATTTGACTTATGGACGGCTGGAAGATGGCGGCGTGCGCTGTCTTTATCACGGCTGGCTGTTCGACGTGGAGGGCAAATGCCTGGACCAGCCCGGCGAGCCCGAAGGCAGCACTTTTCACGAAAAGGTCTTCCAGCAGGCCTATCCCACCCATGTGCAAAACGGTGTCATCTTCGCCTATATGGGGCCGGGAGAGCCGCCCATCTTCCCCGAATATGAATTCCTCCGCGCACCCCAGGAAAAATGCTTTACCAACAAGGTGTTCAATGATTGCAATTTTCTGCAATCCAACGAGGGTAATATCGACCCGGTTCATACCAGCTTCCTGCACCGCCCCTTCCACGCGGGCCCGGAGGAATACGAACAGGTCAGGGGCGATGAGCGCCAGGTGGGCGAGCTATTACGCGACGAGCCCAGGCCCCTTCTGGAGATCGAGGAGACCGATTACGGCGTGCGCCTGATGACCACGCGCAAGGCCGGCTTGGGGCGCAAATATCTCCGCGTGACAAATTTCGTCATGCCCGCCTTCGCCTGCGTGGGTGCGGTCAAAAATTCCGACGGCTTTATCGCGCTCTGGCATGTGCCCCGGGATGATAAGACGAACTGGCGTTATGAATGGATTTTCTACCGCGACCGGGAAATGGATATGGAGGCGCTTCGCAAGGACCGCCTGGCCGAAACCACGGCGGAGCGCAAATTCGTCCGCACCATGGAGAACCGCTATTTGCAGGACCGGGAAGCCATGATCACGGAAAACTATTCGGGCATCGGGCCGAGATTTCCTTTGCACGACGCCATGGCCATCGAAACCATGGGGCCGATCCAGGACCGCACCAAGGAATATCTGGGCCATTCGGACGTGGCCATCATCGCGGCCAGGAAGATGATGATGGAGGGCATGGACGCCATAGAAAAAGGCGAAGACCCGCCAGGCGTGATCCGCGATGCGTCGAAGCGGACGGTTCCGAATTTGGTGGTGTTCAACGAGGCGATCCACGAGGACACGGATGTGGCGGAACATTGCCGCCAGTTGGTGGCCAAGGCGCGGGCGAAGGTGCCGGCGGAGTAGGCTCCGCCGGCCCGCGCATAGGGTAGAGATAGAGCACAACCAGCCTGGCACGGACCGGGCGGAGAGACAGGGCTAGAACGTCCCAGCACCAAAACCCCCCTCTTTCGGGGTTTTGGACGAGCGCGACATGGTGCCAAAGATTTTGCGCGACCGCGGCTAATTGCCGCGAGCCAAGGGCCCGGATGGGCCCGCCCGGCGCCTGAGGGGGCAACAAAAAACCGGCTCCACGCGAGGGCGCCGCTTGGTGGGCTGGTCTTCCTCTACCCCCCAAAAGAAGAACAAAAGCAGTTGGTTGGAGATGGTCGGCCCCCATTGAGTGGTCCAGGTTGAATGTTAGTGCGTGACCGGCCTGTGGTCCATTGGAACGATGGTTTCTGGGGCTGGTGGGTGATAGCCCAGCGCACTGTGT
>CAZBQG010000053.1:13705-19459 GCA_964493945.1 uncultured Rhodospirillaceae bacterium | reverse complement strand
TCTTGCTTGAATCACACAAACCATTGATAGTCCGTTAACTGTCAACAGGACCTAACCCTGGTTTCCCTGATCTGCCACCGTCTGGAGGATTATCTGGAATCCTCGCGCCGCCTGGAACAGGAAGAATGGCTGGAAGTGCAGCGCTTCATCGACCGGATTGGTTTGCTCCTGGAGGCCGGGACCGATCCGTCCGGGGCGAGCAGGAAGAGATATTGGCCGCCCTGCCTTCCAGCTCCATCTCCGCCGGCGGGACGGAGATGGAGCCGGGTTCACCGGTCAGGAACAGCGGCATGTGGTGGTCATGGTGGTCATGCCGCCCGGCCTGCAACGCAAATTGGTGGGGACCGAACTGGCCTCTTGCGGGTTCGGCGTCTCTTTCGCCAAGGACCCCCTGGAAGCGATCAATCTGGCGGTCACCCTCAAGCCTCAGGTGGTATTGTCGGATCAGGAATTCGACAATATTACAGGTGCCGATCTGGCCGAAATTTTCGGCCTCATCAAGACTACCCAGAATTGCCATTTCGCCGTTGTCACCAGTTACGACGAAATGGAAGGCGAATTGGCCCTTTTGCCCCATAAGGTGAGAATCCTCAAAAAAGACAAGAATTTCATGGATAATCTGACCGAATATCTGATGAATATCAGCCTGTTCGGGAAAATCGCCTGAGGGACCGCCGAGCGCCCTTACCCCCCTCAGCGCTGCACATATTGGGCGGCGCCGAAGAAATTCTCCAGCATTTCCTTGCTGGGCGTGGGCCAGGTATATAGATCGATTATTTGCTTATCCCCTAACGGCCCCGCCCGCCATAGGGGGCAACACCCTGGTCCGGCAGCCACAAGCCATCCGGCGGCGGACCAGATTGATAGAAGACGTCGATGGGAATGCCGCCCCTCGGACACCAATATCCGCCAATCCTGATCCAGACCGGTTTTATTTCCTTTTCCAGGCGTTTGGCGATGGTCAGGGCGCAATCTTCGTGAAAGGCCCCATGATTGCGGAACGAGCCCATATAGAGCTTCAGGGATTTGCTTTCAAGCAAATGAGCGTCGGGCACGTAATCAATCACCAGATGGGCGAAATCCGGCTGCCCGGTGATAGGGCAGAGCGAGGTAAATTCCGGGCAGGTAAAGCGCACCAGATAGGTCTCGCCCGCATGGGGGTTGGGCACCCGTTCCAGGACTGCTTCATCGGGAGAGGCGGGGAGGGGTACCTCCCGGCCCAATTGGCTTGGTTTCTCGGTTTTTTTGCGTGCCATGATCCCACCATATGGGCCGGGGCCCCCGGCGGCAAGATGGCGCCCCACAAAAAAAGAGGCCGGCGAGTATGCCGGCCAGAGTTTGCTCTTGAGGGAAGGGAGGATCAACTACTTGATCTGAGGCGTATTATGCCCCTCCCCACGCCCAAAAGCTGTGATGGGTGTCACATTTTGGTTCACACTGAAATTAAGGTGTTGAGACCGAAGCAAGGCCCCGGCGGAGAGGGTTTACGCCACCGCCAGTTGGCGCCCAATATCGGTCAGTTTGCAGACCAGCCAATCGGGCTTGATGGGGTTATCGAACCAGGGCTCGGCCCAACCTTGTTCGATACAGCTTTTTACTGTGCGCGAACTGATCTGCTTGCCCTGTTCATCGAACAGGGGCAATTTGCCGCCGGGTTGGGTCAAGCCCCGGCGCAGCCATTTCTTCTGCGCTTCGGTCGGCCGGCTCTTGGCCACCGGCTTTTTCACGTTGCTTTGGTCCACGGCCTGCCTCCATGAACAATGACGAAGTTGGGCATAATAGTATAAATTGACAAAAAACCCAAATCCGCTCTCCACCCGATCCTGAAAGAGGCCGATGATGAATGGTAATTTGATGTATGTGACGGCCGGCTCGGAAGAAGAATCCAAGCTCATCGCCCGCACCGTCGTCAGCGAACGCCTGGCTGCTTGCGCCAATATTTTGGGCCCGGTCAACTCGATCTATTGGTGGCAGGGCGAGCTTTGCGAGGAAGGTGAATGGGCCTTTATCCTCAAGACCCGGGATGAACTTCTCGACCCGCTGACCAGCCGGATAAAGGAAATCCACAGCTATGATTGCCCCTGCGTGGTGGCCCTGAATGTCACGGGGGGAAATTTAGATTTCATGAATTGGATTGTTAAAGAAACATCGTAATAATTGTTAATAAATAAAAAATTAACTTAAAGTAACGCTTCACTTCATCTGAATACTGACCACGGCCTGGGCTGCTATGCCTTCGCCGCGACCGGTAAATCCCAGCCTCTCCGTGGTCGTTCCCTTGACCGAAATGCGGGCCACATCCAGCTCCAGCATGCGCCCGATGGTCTGGCGCATGGCGGTGCGATGCGGCGCGATTTTGGGCTGTTCACAAATTAATGTCAGGTCCAGATTGACGATCCGGGCGCCGGCGTTTTGCACCAGACCGCCGGCATGGCGGAGAAAAATTTCCGAGGATGCTCCCCGCCATTCTTCATCATCGGGTGGAAAATGACTGCCGATATTGCCCTGGCCCAAGGCACCCAAAAGCGCATCGGTCAGGGCATGTAGGGCCACATCGGCGTCCGAATGACCCATAAGGGATTGGTCGTGGGGGATGGAAATACCGCCCAAGATGACGTGATCGCCGGGACCGAACCGGTGCACGTCGAAGCCCGAACCGACGCGCATCTCTCCTGCGCCGCCCGCCAGGCCGGCCAGGCGGGCGGCGCGGTCCAGATCATCGGGCGTGGTCACTTTCAGATTATCCTCATCGCCATCAATGAGCGCGACGGGCAAACCGGCGGCCTCGGCCAGTGCCGCGTCATCCGTCAGGCGGAGATGGGCGAAATCCTGATGGGCGCGGAGGATTTCCGGGAAATGAAACCCCTGGGGCGTTTGCGCCCGCCACAACCCTTCGCGCTCAACCGCTTCGCTGATGCGCCCATCCATGCCCCGTTTAAGGCTGTCGCTTAAGGCCAGGGCGGGAATGGCGCCGGGCCAGTTGTCCAGGGCTTTGATTACGCCGTCAATTATCTGGGGTGAGACCAGTGGGCGGGCCGCATCGTGGATCAGTACACGGCGGGGCCCAAGCCCGGCCAGGCTTTCCAACCCCAACCGCACCGAATCCTGGCGGGTGGGGCCACCCGGAACCGGTTCCAGCAGTTCCAATCCCTCGGTCGCCGTCCGGTAGATTTCCAGATCATCGCCATGAATGACCGTGCGCACGGCCCCCATGCGGGGATGATCCAAAAAAGGCTGGATGGCTCTTCGGATCACGGTTGCGCCGCCCAACTCCTGATATTGTTTGGGTAGTTCCGTGCCGAAGCGGGCGCCGCGCCCGGCGGAAACAATCAGGGCGGCGCAATCGGCCTGGATATCTTTATTTGTTTCCGGGTTCATGGCTTACAGGCTAGAATGTGCTCCGTTGGTTGCCAAGAGCCAGTTTTTGGAGCGCCCGTCCCAAATGGAAGTTACGGTTCTCAATATATCAGCGGTGATCGCTTTGATTCCGGCGGCATTGTCTGGTTTCAGGCCCGCCCAGGAGCGCGACGTCGCCTTCTGGTCTGCCCTTGCGGTGGCCATTGCCGGGCCCATGGCCTGGGTCTATGTGAATCAATCGGACGTTTGGCATGCGGGAATCTCCAGCGCCCTTTGGTTGACCATTCTCACCTGTGTTCTTCTGCACGGCATCGCTTCCCTGACCACCCGCCAGGGCTGGAAGCTGACGCCTTTGTTGTTCCCCTATCTCGTTGTGCTTTCTCTGTTCGCCTTGCTTTGGGGGCAGGCGCAGGGCCGGCCGCTCAGCGCGGCGGCACCCATGGCCTGGATCGCAACTCATATTGTGGTTTCGGTGATCACCTATGGGCTCATTACCCTGGCCGCCGTCGCCGCCCTGGCCGCCGCCATTCAGGAACGCGCCCTGAAGTCGCGCCAGCCCACCCGCCTCAGCCGCCGTCTGCCATCCATGGCCGACAGCGAAACCCTGTTGGTGCGGCTCTTGCTGGCCAGTGAAATTATCCTGGTGCTAGGCGTGCTGACCGGCATGGCCACGTCTTTCCAGACCACCGGGATGCTCTTTGCCCTGGATCACAAGACCTTGTTTACGTTTGTCGTTTTGCTTCTAGTCGCCGGATTGCTGTTCGCCCATTTTCGCACGGGTGTGCGGGGGCGGGCGGTGGCGCGCATGGTGCTTTTATCATATTTGCTGCTGACGCTGGGCTATCCGGGCGTGAAATTCGTCACCGATATTATGATCGGGTAAATATCCACGCCGCTTAAAAAACTTTTACCAATCTCGCTATTTTATTGCATTTAGACAACACAGTGCCTAATAAATAAGCAATTATGGATCCTCGTCCCACGTCTTTAAAGATCGGCCCTATCGAGCTGCCCAACAGGGTCCTTTTGGCCCCTATGTCGGGGGTGTCCGATCTGCCCTTCCGGCATGCCGTTAAAGAGCAGGGCGCGGGGCTGGTTTTTTCCGAGATGCTGGCCAGCAAGGCGATCATCCATGGTAACCGCCGGACCAAGGACAAGGCCGAAGCGGTGGATGGGGGCCTGGCCGTGCAATTGGCCGGAAATGAGCCGGATTTGATGGCCGAGGCAGCCCGTATCAGCGCCGGCCGGGGGGCCCGCATCATTGATATAAATATGGGTTGCCCGGTAAAAAAAATCACCAAGGGCAATGGGGGTGCTGCCCTTATGCGCGATGAGGTGTTGGCCGGGCGGATCATCGAGGCGGTGGTCGGTGCCGTGGATTTGCCGGTGACGGTGAAAATCCGCCTGGGCTGGGACGACAAGACCAGGAACGCCCCCAAACTGGCCCATATGGCCCAGGAAGCAGGGGTAAAAATGATCGCCGTCCATGGCCGCACCCGCTGTCAATTTTACACTGGGGTTGCGGATTGGGAGGCCATCGGGCAGGTAAAAAATGCGGTTTCCATCCCCCTGGTGGGCAATGGCGATGTGATGAGCGAAGAGGACGGGGCCAACCTGTTGGCTCAATCTGGTGCCGATGGGGTGATGGTCGGGCGGGGCAGCTATGGCCGCCCCTGGTTTCTCCGCCAACTGGCACATTACCTGGAAACGGGTGAAAAACTCCCGGACCCAGGCCCTGCCGAGAGATTGCGTTTTGTTTTGGCCCATTACGACCATATGCTGGCCCATTACGGCGCCAGACGCGGCGTGCGCATCGCGCGCAAGCATTTGGGCTGGTATTCCAAGGGCCTGCCCGGATCGGCGGCTTTCAGGGGGCTTTTCAACGGGATCGATGAGGCCGGACGGGCGCGCCGGGCGATTGAGGATTTTTTTCAAAACCCCAGCCGGCGGGTTGCGGCATGACCGCCGCCCAGGCCGCCACCAAGGGCCAAATGCCCAGGGCCGAAACCATCCTCAATGCGCTGGATGCGGCCGTGCTTGTCGTGGATGGAGAGGGCGTCATCCAATTCCTCAACGGGGCGGGCGAGCAGTTTTTCGCGGCCAGCCAAAGCGTTCTTTTGGGCCAGTCCCTGGACACGTTTTTGCCCATTGACGGGCCCTTGTTCGGGCTTATTGATCATGTGCGGAGATCGGGCGCCAGTGTTTCCGAATTTGGCCTGGAGCTTATCTCGCCCCGCATTTCCCGCCATCTGGTTAATGTCCAGGCGGCTGCTTTGGCCGATTTGCCGGGCTGGGTGGTGGTCTCTTTGCTGGAACGTTCTATCGCCGACAAGATCGACCGCCAGATGACCCACCGGAACGCCGCCCGCTCGGCCACCGCCATGGCCGCCATGCTGG
>CAZBQG010000053.1:12055-13695 GCA_964493945.1 uncultured Rhodospirillaceae bacterium | reverse complement strand
ATCCGCGGCGCGGCCCAATTGCTGGAACAGACCGCAAATACGGACAATCGCACCCTGACCAGCTTGATTTGCGAGGAAACGGACCGGATTTGCACCCTGGTCGACCGCATGGAGGTGTTTTCGGACAGCCGCCCCCTGGAATGCCAGCCGGTCAATATTCACGAAGTGCTGGAACGGGTCCGTCAACTGGCTCAAAACGGGTTTGGGCGCCAAATAAGGTTCACTGAAAAATACGATCCCTCCTTGCCCGCCGTCCATGGCAACCGGGATCATCTGATCCAGATATTCCTCAATCTGGTTAAAAATGCCTGCGAGGCGTCACCTGATACCAATGGGGAGGTAATTTTGGAATCCGCCTACCGCCACAGCGTGCGCCTGGCCGTACCCGGCGGTGGGGAACCCATGCAATTGCCCCTGGTCGTCAGTGTGCAAGATAACGGCGAGGGAATCCCCGATGATCTGGCCGATCACCTGTTTGATCCCTTCGTCACAATGAAGCCCAAGGGTTCGGGGCTGGGCCTGGCCCTTGTGGCCAAGATGGTCGATGACCATGGCGGCGTGGTGGAATTTGACAGCCGGCCGGGCAGGACCATTTTCCGGGTTCTGCTGCCCGTGAGCCCAATTAACGGGGGTCCGGGTAAATGAGCAACGGGACCATTTTGGTAGCCGATGATGATGGGGCGATCCGGACCGTGCTCGATCAAGCCCTGGGGCGGGCCGGCTTTGAGGTTCGCACCACGGGCAATGCGGCGACGCTCTGGAACTGGATCAGCGAGGGGCAGGGTAATCTGGTGATCTCAGACGTGATCATGCCCGACGAAAACGGGTTGGATCTTTTGCCCCGCATCAAAAAAATCAGGCCAGACCTCAGGGTCATCATCATGAGTGCCCAAAATACGCTGATGACGGCGGTCAATGCGGCCCAGCGGGGCGCCTTTGAATATATGCCAAAGCCCTTCGATCTGAATGAATTGATCAATGTCGTACGCCGCGCCCTGGAGACGCCGGCGCCGACCGGCCCGGCCGCCGAGGATGGGGGAGAGGAACAGCTTCCCTTATTAGGCCGTTCGCCGGCCATGCAGGAGGTCTACCGGGCCCTGGCCCGGCTGATGGTGACGGATTTGACGGTGATGATCACCGGTGAATCGGGCACCGGTAAGGAATTGGCTGCCCGCGCCCTGCATGATTACGGAACCCGCAAGAATTATCCGTTTGTCGCCATCAATATGGCCGCGATCCCCCGGGAATTGATCGAAAGCGAACTGTTCGGCCATGAAAAGGGGGCCTTTACCGGCGCCACGAATAGGGCCACCGGACGGTTCGAGCAAGCCGAGGGCGGCACGCTTTTCCTGGACGAGATCGGCGATATGCCGCCAGAAGCCCAGACAAGGCTGTTGCGCGTTCTGCAGGAAGGGGAATACAGCACGGTCGGCGGCACCGGTTCGACCAAAACCAATGTGCGTATCATCGCCGCCACCCACCGCGACCTTAAGCAATTGATCAATCAGGGTCTGTTCCGCGAGGATTTGTTCTATCGCCTCAATGTGGTGCCCATCTGCATGCCGCCCTTGCGCGAGAGGCGTGAAGATATTCAGGAACTGGCCAATCATTTCCTGCTTCTTTGTTCGCAAGAAGGCCTG
>CAZBQG010000053.1:0-12045 GCA_964493945.1 uncultured Rhodospirillaceae bacterium | reverse complement strand
CGATCAGGCGGCGATGGATGTGCTCCGCGAATATGCCTGGCCGGGGAATGTGCGGGAGTTGGAAAATCTGGTACGCCGGCTGGTGGCACTTTATTCCCAGGAGAATATCAGCGCCGAGGTCATGGCCCAGGAACTGGCCGAACAGCAGGTTCCCAGCGTGCACGGCGCCAACGGAAACGGGTTGGCCGAGGCCGTGGAAGGCCATTTGCACGATTATTTCTCGGCCCATGGCGGTATTTTGCCCGCCGCCGGCCTCTATAACCGTATTTTGCGTGAGGTTGAGCGGCCCCTCATCTCCCTTACCCTGGAGGCGACGCGGGGAAATCAGTTGCGGGCCGCCAAGCTTTTGGGCCTGAACCGCAATACCTTGCGCAAGAAAATCCGCGATCTGCAAATTCCGGTCGTCAGGAGCCCCAAATGAGCGGGCCAGAAACCAGCCCCGAAACCCATACCAAGCCAAAAAGAGCGCTCACCATGCGCACCCGGCTGTGGTCCAGGCGGGTGGGGTTGAGCCGAAAAATTGCGCTTATTCTCGGCGTGGCCCTGGCCGTTTCCGGACTGGCCACCATCGCCGCACTGACCGAGACGTCGCTTTTTGAGTCCGATCTTTCAACCATCATCATTCTGCTCAACCTGGATTTGATCCTTGCCCTGGCCTTGGGCGCGGTCATGGCCCGGCGCATTGTCCGCCTCTGGACCGCCCGCAGACGGGGCTCGGCTGGCTCCAGGCTGCATATCCGCCTGGTGGTCCTGTTCAGTCTGGTGGCCGTGTTGCCGGCCATCCTGGTGGCTGTTTTCGCCGGGCTTTTCCTCAATTTCGGTATCGAATCCTGGTTCAATGAACGGGTCCGGACGGCGGTCAATGAATCCCAGGCCGTCGCCCAGGCCTATTTGTCCGAACACCGGAAAAACATCCGCGCCGATGCCCTGGCCATGGCCAATGATCTTAACCGGGCCGCATCCAGGATCAGGCGGAGCCCCCGGTTCCTGGTCAAAATGATGACCGGACAGGCGGCGTTGCGTTCGCTGACCGAAGCGGCCCTGGTGGATGGCGGCGGGCGCATCCGGGCCAGGACAAGTCTCAGCCATTCCCTGCAATTCGGGTTCGGATCGCGGGAAGTCATGCAAAACGTGCTGAAACAGGCGAAAGCGGGCCAAATGCCCATTTTTACCGATGAATCCGGCGACCGGGTGCGGGCCATGGTCAAGCTGGAGGCCTTTGTCGACAGTTTCCTGCTGGTCGGGCGCTTTATCGATCCCCAGGTGCTGGATCATGTCTCTAAAACCCGGGGGGCGACGGCCCAGTATCAGCGGCTTGAAAAGAACCGGGAAAGCCTGCAGATAAAATTCCTTCTGGTCTTTGCCCTGATGGCCGTTTTGCTTCTTTTCGCCGCCGTTTGGGCCGGCTGGTCGGTGGCCAGCCAATTGGCCAGCCCCATCAGCGATCTGATCGGTGCCGCCCAGCGGGTCAGCCGGGGCGATTTGGCGGCGCGCATCGATGTCATCGACAGCATGGACGAAATCGCCATGCTGGGACGCGCCTTCAACCGCATGACCAGCCAGTTGAACCTGCAGCAACAAGGGCTCATTGAAGCCAACCGGCAATTGGATGAACGCAGGCGCTTCACCGAGACGGTCCTGTCCGGTGTTTCGGCCGGTGTGATTGGTCTGGACAAGGTGGGGCTTATTCAGCTTCCCAACCGCTCGGCTTCAGAATTGCTGGTTACGGATCTGGACCAAAATGTGCATAACGCACTGCCCGAAATAGTGCCCGAAATGAAGCCGCTCCTGGATGAGGCCATGGCCCGCCCGACGCGCTTCTCCCAGGGCGAAATCAGCCTGCTCCGGGAAGGGCAGAAGCGGACCCTGTTCGTGACCGTTGCAGCGGAATGGATTCAATCCGAAATCATTGGGTTCGTGGTCACCTTCGACGATATTACGGAGTTGCTGTCAGCCCAGAGAAAAGCGGCCTGGGCAGATGTGGCCAGACGCATCGCCCATGAAATCAAGAACCCCCTCACGCCCATCCAGCTTTCGGCCGAAAGGCTCACCCGCAAATATCTGAGCGAAATAACGTCTGATCCGGAAACCTTCGCCCAATGCACCGAGACCATCGTCCGTCAGGTGGAGGAAATGCGGCGCATGGTGGACGAATTTTCCTCCTTCGCCCGCATGCCCCAGCCCCAGTTCAAGCGGGTCAATCTGTCCGAACTCTGCCGCCAGACCGTCCAGTTGGAGAGCAACCGGTATCCGGCCATTGATTATCAGGTGGATTTGACCGGCCACCCGGTATTCTTTGAATGTGACCGCCAGCAAATATCCCGGGCCCTGACCAATATTTTAAAAAATTCGGCGGAAGCCATTGTCGATGAACCTGCCGGGACGGACGGCGAGGGCGGATCAGTGCCCCTAAGGCGCATCTGTATCACCTTGCATGAAGATGCGGTGGGCATTAGCCTGAGCGTCGTGGACAACGGACCAGGCCTGCCCGAGGCCATGATTGACCGGCTGACCGAGCCCTATGTGACAACCCGGGCCAAAGGGACCGGCCTGGGATTAGCCATCGCCAAGAAAATCATGGAAGATCATAATGGCACCTTGCTTTTGTCCAACGCGGAGCCGGCGGGCGCCAAGATTTCCCTTCTTTTCAAACTGGAAGTTTCCGAAATTGAGAGCGGCGAAGACCCGGCCCCAGAAGCCCAGCGGGCGGAAGAAGAATTGAACGAGAGCTTACCCCATGGCGCTTGATATCCTGATCGTCGATGACGAGGCCGACATCCGGGTTCTGACTTCCGGAATTCTGGAAGATGAAGGCCATCAGACGCGCCAGGCCCATGACAGCGCCAGCGTTATGAACCTGATCACGTCCCGCCGGCCATCCCTTGTTCTGCTGGATATCTGGCTGGAAGGCAGCAAATTGGACGGCATGCAGATTCTGGAGGTGGTGAGTACGGAACATCCGGACGTGCCGGTGGTGATGATGAGCGGCCATGGCAATGTGGAGACCGCCGTCCAGGCAATGAATTTTGGCGCCTATGATTTCATCGAAAAACCCTTCACTGCGGATCGCATGATTTCCGTCGTCAACCGGGCCATGGAGGCGGTCAAGCTGAAGCGTGAAAACCGGGAATTGAAGGAAAAAGCCGGCTGGGCGGCGGATTTGGTCGGTCAATCCAACGCCATCACCCAGTTGCGCCAAACCATCGATCGGGTGGCGCCGGCCAACAGCCGGGTTCTGATCACCGGGCCGGCGGGCAGCGGAAAAGAAGTAACGGCGCGACTGTTGCATGAGCGGTCCAACCGGGCCGCCGGGCCGTTCGTCGTTCTCAATTGCGCGACTATGCGCCCCGAAACCCTTGAAATCGGCCTGTTCGGAACGGAAAACCCGGAAGGCGAGGGGGCGGCTCAAATTCAGATCGGCACCTTCGAACAGGCCCATAACGGCACGTTGTTTTTGGATGAAGTCGCCGATATGCCCCCGGAGACTCAGGGCAAGATCGTCCGCGTGTTGCAGGAACAAACCTTCCAGCGGGTCGGCGGCGCAACGAGTGTTGAGGTGGATGTCAGGGTCATCGCCGCTTCCAGCCGGGATCTGGCCGGGGAGATGAAAGCGGGCAATTTCCGGGAAGATCTGTTTTACCGGCTCAGCGTGGTCCCCATCGAGATGCCACCCTTGCGCGAATACCGGGAAGATATTCCAGCGCTTGCCAATTATTTCATGGAACGGACGGCCCAGGCCACCGGCCAGGCGCCCCGGGAATTCGCCGAAGATGCGCTGGCCGCCCTGCAGGCCTATGACTGGCCCGGAAATGTGCGGGAATTGCTCAATGTGGTGGAGAGGTTGCTGATCACGGCGCCGGAAGAAGAGGGGGGCGCCATCCGGTCCGATATGATCCCCAAGGATCTGGCCGGGGCCGATCCGGACAGCCAGGAGGGCGAGCGCAACTTGGAAATGATGGGATTGCCCCTGCGCGAGGCCCGCGAGATTTTCGAGCGGAACTATTTGAGCGGCCAGGTAGCCAGATTTGGCGGAAACATATCGCGCACGGCCACCTTCGTCGGGATGGAACGGTCCGCCCTGCACCGCAAGCTGAAAACCCTGGGCATCGGCACCGAAGACCACCCGCCGCGTCAGTAGACAACGATAAAGGTCTGAAGCATGAAGGTTATAATTTGCGGTGCCGGACAGGTGGGTTTCAACATCGCGCGCTATCTGGCCAGGGAAGGCAATGACATTACGGTCATTGACCGTTCCGCCGAACTAACCCGCAAGATAGGCGATACCCTGGACGTCAAGGCGATCACCGGTCTGGCCTCCCACCCCGATGTGCTGGCCCAGGCCGGCGCCATGGATGCGGATATGCTGGTCGCCGTCACCCATGCCGACGAAGTCAATATGGTGGCCTGTCAGGTGGCTCATTCCCTGTTCGACGTGACCACCAAAATCGCCCGCATCCGCCAACAGGGCTATCTGGATCCCAAATGGGCCAACATGTTCGCCCGTGACCACACGCCCATCGATGTGGTCATTTCGCCGGAAATGGAGGTGGCCAGGGCCATTTCCCGGCGCCTGGAGGTGCCGGGGGCGGCGGATATGATCCCCCTGGTCGATGGGCGGGTCAAACTGGTCGCCGTGCGGTGCGGTGAGGATTGCCCCTTGATCCATACCCAATTGCGCCAATTGACCCAGCTATTTCCCCAACTCAACATCGTCATTATTGGTCTGGTACGCGACGATGTGCCCATGGTCCCCACCGGCGATGACCAGATCATGCCCGGCGATGAGGCCTATTTCGTGGTGGATGCGGAACATGTGACGCGCTCCATGGCGGCTTTCGGCCATGAGGAGCCGGAAGTCCGCCGGCTGGTTATTTTCGGTGGTGGCAATATCGGGCAGTTCCTGGCCCAGGATGTGGAGGAAAACCATCCCTCGGTAAATATCAAAGTGATCGAGATGGACAAGGAACGCTCCGAGGTGGTGGCCAGAGCCATGAAACGTTCCGTCGTGCTGCATGGCGATGTGCTGGACCCCGAGGTGCTGGAAGAAGCCAATGTTTTGGCCGCTGAATCCGTCGTGGCGGTGACCCATGACGATGAAACCAACATCCTGTCGGCGCTGCTGGCCAAGCGGCGGGGAGCCCGGCGGGCGATCACTTTGATCAATAGTGATACCTATGCGCCGCTGATCTCCAATCTGGGGATCGATGTGGTGGTCAGCCCCCGCTCCATAACGGTTTCGACTATCTTGCAGCAGGTCCGGCGGGGCTCCATTCAATCGGTCCATACCTTGCGCGACGGGTTCGGCGAAATTATCGAAGCCGAGGCCATGGAAACCTCGTCCCTGGTGGGCGTCGCCCTGGGCGAGGCCAAATTGCCGACGGGCGTTCTGGTGGGCGCCGTGGTGCGCGACAGCGAAGTGATCGCGCCCCGCTCAGGCACGGTGATCGAGACTAATGACCGGGTAGTTCTTTTTGCCGCCGCTGATGCGGTGCCCCAGGTCGAGAAAATGTTCTCCGTGCGCCTCGAATATTTCTGATGCAATCATCAGGAAATCACCAGTGAGCGCACCGACCCACAGACCAAAGGCGATCCTCTTTGATTGGGATAATACGCTGGTCGATAGCTGGCCGACCATTCACAGGGCCCTGGAGCCCACATTCCGGGCCATGGGCCAGGAGCCCTGGAGCCTGGAGGAGACCAAAAACCGGGTCCGTGAATCCCTTAGGGAAAGCTTTCCGAAATTGTTTGGCGGGCGATGGGAGGAAGCCGGGCGGATTTTTTATGAAAATTACGAAGCCTGCCATCTCGAACGCCTGACCGAATGCCCGGAGGCCAGGGAATTGCTGGAGGGTATCGCCTCTCTCGGCATCTATATGGGTGTGATCAGTAACAAAACAGGCAGGCTTTTGCGGGCCGAGTCCGAAAAGCTTGGCTGGACCGGATATTTCGGCGCTCTGATCGGCGCAACGGACGCCGCCCAGGACAAACCGGCCCTGGACCCTCTTTTCCCCGCCCTCCAACCGTCTGGCTTGGCACCCGGTGAACATGTCTGGTATGTGGGCGATACGGAGTTGGATATGGGGTTTGCACTGGGCGCCGGGTGCGTCGCCATATTGTTGCGCGACACCCAGCCTGAAAAAGATGAATTTTCCATGCATCCTCCTGCTTGCTATTTCGGCGGAGGACTGAAATTATTGGACTTCGTCCGGGCGCTGGAGGTTGTCCATTCCTGAGGCCGGGCGAAACAACGTGAAAAAATTCGCCACGGCGCGAGAAAGATGAGATAATACCCACCGGGACACTTACGCGCTAACCCGAAATAACCCAAAACATGAAGGAAACAGGGGGAAAACCATGTCCGGAGAAAAAACTCAAAACGTCCAGGACGTCTTCCTAAACCATGTTCGCAAGAACAAAACACCGACCACCGTGTTTCTCGTCAACGGGGTCAAATTGCAGGGCATCATTACCTGGTTCGATAATTTTTCGATCCTGCTCCGGCGCGAAGGCCATACGCAACTGGTCTATAAACACGCCATTTCCACGGTCATGCCTTCCGGGCCGATCCAACTGTTCGAGCCCGATAAAGAAGAAGGCGATGAAGCTGAAGGAACTGAAGGAGCCGCAGGAGCCGAAGGGGCCGAAGCCGAGGTTTGAAAAACGCTGCCGCGATGGGTCAACCTTCCGGGGCGGCCCTTTCCTGCCTCGTTTGCCATCCTTTGCTCGGCCCGTCGGGAAAGCGTTCCCAGGCGTCGGCGGATCGTCTTAACGAAGCCGTCAGGCTGGCCCAGGCCATTGATCTGCATATCTTGCAGGCCGAGGTTACGACTATAGTCAGGCCCCATCCGGAGACCCTTTTCCGGGGCGGCGTGCTGGACCGGCTGGGCACCGCCATCGCCGGCCGCAAAATCCAGATCGCCGTGGTCGATGGCCCTCTCAGCTCCATTCAGCAGCGCAATCTGGAGCGGGCCTGGTCGCGCAAGGTGATCGACCGCACCGGCTTGATTTTGGAGATTTTCGGCGCCCGGGCCAGGACCGGCGAAGGGCGGCTGCAAGTGGAACTGGCGGCGCTCAGCTATCAGCGGGGCCGGCTGGTCCGTTCCTGGACCCATCTGGAACGCCAGCGGGGCGGTTTCGGCTTCATGGGAGGCCCCGGTGAATGCCAGATCGAGGCCGACCGGCGCCAGATCGACACGCGCATTGTGAAGCCCAAAAAAGACCTGGATCAGGTTCGCCGCACGCGCCAATTGCACCGCCAGGCCAGGCGCCGTGTTCCCTATCCGGTGGTGGCCCTGGTCGGTTACACCAATTCGGGCAAATCAACCCTGTTCAGCCGTTTGACGCGAGCCGAAGTAAGCGCCAAGGATCAGCTTTTCGCCACCTTGGATCCTACCATGCGGGGCATGGAGCTGGGAGGCGGCAGGACGGTTATCCTGTCCGATACGGTGGGTTCCGTATCCGATCTGCCCCATGACCTGGTAGCGAGCTTTCACGCCACCCTGGAAGAGGTGCTGGAAGCCGATTTTCTGGTTCATGTCCGGGATATCGCCCATCCGGAAAGCGAGGCACAGAAAGCCGATGTGGACAAGGTGCTGGAAGAGCTGGGCCTGGAGGAGGATAACAGGGCGCCATTGATCGAAGTGCTCAACAAGATCGATCTGCTGGATGAGGATGACGCCCAGGAATTGGCCAACAGGGCCAAGCGAGGCAATCTTCCCCGTATTCTGGCCTCCGCCGGGAGCGGGGAGGGGTGCGAGGATTTGCTGGGCGCCATCGCTCATATTCTGGATCAGGCCCGGTGGACCATGGATATTTCGCTGGCCTGGAAGGAAAGCGCCGAGATCGCCTGGCTTTACCAACATGGACAGGTTTTGGAACGCCATGACGGCGAGGAACAAATCCGCCTGAAAATGCGCCTGGATGAGACCGACGCGCCCCGTTTCAAGGCGCGCCGTGCCCAGCGCGAAGCACGAAGTCCCAGGGCCGAGGCACAAAAATGAGCGCCTCCTTTCCCGATATGGAAAAAGTGGGCGACGCCATGGCCCGCGTGGCGTCCAGTGAAATCATGCCACTGTTTGAAAATCTGGCCTCCCATGAGATCGACGCCAAGAAATCGGGTGAAGTGGTGACCGTTGCCGATACCAGGGCCGAAAACCGCCTGGCCCAGGAATTGGCGGAAATCTATCCGGATGCGGCGATCATTGGCGAGGAAGAGGCGGCGGCCGATCCCACAACCCTTAAGCCCCTGGAAGGCGACGGCCCCATCTGGATCATCGATCCCCTGGACGGGACCCGGAATTTCAGCGAGGGAGAGCCCTGTTTCGCGGTCATCGTCGCCTTTTGCCAGGGCGGGCGCACCTTGGCCGGTTGGATTCACAATCCCCTGGATGGCCAGACGGCCAGCGCCAGGCTGGGCGACGGGGCCTGGATGGATGGCAAGCGCCTCAAAGTGGCGCAGACAGGGCCCCCCGGGCAGATGCATGCCTCCATGAGCAAGCGGCGGCGCGAGAAACTGGCCGATAAGATTGAGCCCGGGGATTATCCGCTCCGCGCGCTGCGCTATGGCTGTATCGGTATCGAATATATCGATCTGACCCGGGGCGAGCTGCATTTCGCCGAATATGGGCTGCTTAAGCCCTGGGACCATGCGGCGGGGCTGTTGATGCATGCCGAGGCCGGCGGCTACGCCGCCATTACCAAAGATGAGAGCGCTTACCGGCCGCTGGCGGAACAGCGCGTCAGGCTGCTCGTCGCGCCCGGTAAGGATAGCTGGCGCGACCTATACAACATGTTGGACTTTCAATAGGAGGATAGCCAATGAGCGGCTTCAATCTGGCTTTTATCGGGCTAGGCGTCATGGGTTATCCCATGGCCGGGCATCTGGCCCGGGCCGGGCACCGGGTGACGGTCTTCAACCGGACCGGCGCCAAGGCTGAAAGCTGGCTGGGTGATTATTTGGGCCAAAGTGCCCCAACCCCTGCCAAGGCCGCTGAAAGAGCCGATTTCGCCTTCGTCTGCGTCGGCAATGACCATGATCTGGCCAGCGTGGTTTACGGGCCCGATGGCGTATTGGTGGGATTGGGGGAGGGCGCGGTTCTCGTCGATCACACCACCGCATCGGCCCAAATCGCGCGCGAAATAGACAGGGCGGCCCGGGAGAAGTCGGTTTCCTTCCTGGACGCGCCCGTTTCCGGCGGTCAGGCGGGAGCGGAAAACGGCACATTGACGGTCATGGCCGGCGGCGAGGAAGGTGTTTTCGAGCGGGCAAAGCCTGTAATCGATGTCTATGCCCAGGCCTTTACACTGATGGGCCCAGTGGGGGCCGGGCAATTGACCAAGATGGCCAACCAAATCTGCATCGCCGGTCTGGTGCAAGGGCTAGCGGAGGGGCTTAATTTCGCGGCCCGCGCCGGTCTGGACGCAAAGCGGGTGGTGGATGTCATTTCCAAGGGGGCGGCCCAGTCCTGGCAGATGGAAAACCGCGGCCATACCATGGTGGATGATGAGTTTGATTTTGGCTTCGCCGTTGATTGGATGTGCAAGGATCTGGAAATCGCCTTGGGCGAGGCTTCCGGAAACGGTGCTCATTTGCCGGTTGCCGCCCTGGTTGGGCAGTTTTACCGCCGAATTCAGGCCGAGGGAGGAGGGCGCTGGGATACTTCCAGCCTGATCCGTCTGCTTAGCAAAGAGAACTAGTTGCAAGCTGGCCCGGTTTGCGGCAAATTTAACCCAATTGGAATAGAGGAGGGGCCAATCATGGATGACATTAAGCTTGCGAGCGAATACGAAGTCCTTAATCCCTGGGGGGAGAAGAATCTGGTGCCGCTGAGGGGCGTGAACCCCCGCGTGGACAGTCTGGAAGGCAAAAAAGTCGGCCTGTTCGCCACCCAGGCCAAAGTCGCCGCCAGGCCCATCCTGGAAGTGGTTGAGCGGCGCCTCCGCGAGCGCTTCAAATCCATTGAATTCAGCTGGTTCCTGTTCGATCATAACCAGCATGTGACGGAGACCAGCGATTTCCCACGCTTCAAGGAATGGGCCAAGGAGGTCGATGTTGCCGTTGCGGCAGTGGGCGATTGAGGGTCCTGCACTAAGTATCTCGTGTTAGATACTATTGCCATCGAAGACCAGAAAGTTCCCGCCGTCGGCCTCAGCAATGCCGGCTTCATGAATGACGCGAAAGCCGCCGCCGCCAATATGGGCATGCCGGGTGTGCGCATTCTGGCGGAAAATGTTCCCGTCGAATGCACTGTGCCGGCCATCACCGAGGCGGCCGTCGACGAGGTGATGGACGATATCGTTGACGCCCTGACCCGGCCTCTGACCAAGGAAGAGGTCTCGCCAAAGCAGCCAAAGGAAGAGACCCCCGAACGGATCGCCTTTAGGGGCTCCATCGAGGAGATCAACCGCTTCTTCTACAAGAGGGGCTGGACCGATGGTGCGCCCATCTTGCCGCCCACCGATGGAGCGGTCAGCGATATGCTGGAAGGGACCGACCTGGCGCCCGGTCATATCGTCGGTGAACTGACACCCCGTTTCGCCAAGCTGACGGTGGAGAAAATCGCCATCAACGCGGCCATGGCCGGTGCGCTGCCCACCTATATGCCGGTCCTCATCGCCGGCGTTAAAGCTTTGCTGGACCCCATGGCCGATTATGGGACCTATTCGGTAAGCACGGGCTCTTGGGCGCCGCATTTCGTTATTAACGGACCCATCCGCAATGAACTGAAGCTGAACAGCGGCTCAGGCATGATGAGCCCCGGAAATATGGCCAATACGGCCATTGGACGGGCCATGCTTTTGATCATCCGCAATGTGGGTGGCGCGCGCAAAGGCATTGAAGATATGGGCGTGCTGGGCAATCCGGCCAAGGCCGGCGCGGTTCTGGCCGAGAACGAAGAGGACAGCCCTTTTTGGCCACTGCATACGGAAGCCGGGCTGGAGCCTGAGGATAGCGCCGTCTCGCTCTTCTGTCCCAACAGCTATTCCCAGGTCTGGCCCTATGGAACCAGCGCCGAGGGGGTGCTGAATTCATTGACTGCCAACGTCATTCCCGGGCGTTGCGGGCTGATTTGTATCGTTTTCAATTCGGAAATAGCCAAAATCCTTGCCGATGCGGGATGGGACAAGCGCCAGATCAGGGATTACATCTCCGAATATGCAAGGGTGCCCGCTTACAAACATCCTATTTACTGGGGTGCCATGCCGGGCGTGCGGCATATCGAAAACATTCCCCTGAACCCGATGGATTCCCAGCGCATCGTGCGCCGGCCCGATTGGATTAAGGTGATGGTTGCCGGCGGGGCGGGTAATTTCATTGGGATTATAACCGGCGGCTCGATCAACGAGGATTTGGGCTGGGTAACCCATAAGGTGGAATTGCCGGACAACTGGGAAGCCCTGGTCAAGAAATACGGGCGAATCTGAGCCCCCGTTAGGGGAAGGCGATGAGCAGCTTGGGCGCTTGCTGGAAGATGTCCTTGATTTTCCAGGCGTAAGTCGTGACCGGGCCTTGCTCGGTGACTTTACAGGCGTTGTGCTCCAGCACCCGGGCACTGGTCTTGATGCGTAAACCGCCCTGCATTCCCAGGCCGAATTTAAGTGAGCCGCTCCGTGTCGCTGCGTTTGACATATTTGGTGCGGATGGTGAGCGCTTCTTGATCTTGGAGAAGGAGATGGAGGCCATATTTTCATTGCGGCGGAAAAAAGTCACCATGCGGGAGCGCAGGACATCCCCTGATTTCACCCATTTGACCTTGAAGGCGCCCTGGCCGAAATAGGATATTTCCTTGGTGCCTGAATCCCGCTTGAAATCGGTCAGAACCCGGTTGATTTTGACCTGGGTGGCTGCGGCGTCCAGCTTTTTTTGCTTGATGTTATTATAAAGCGTCACTTCGACGATATAGCCCTCGAAGGTTATTTTGTATAAACCGCTGCGGTCGAACTCGATTTCCGCATCGAAGCGGGCAGGGAGGTAATACCAATCTGCAAATAGTTTAACTCATTAACGTTCTGTTAGGCTGGTCGTGATTCAAGATGGGAAACAAA
>CAZBQG010000052.1:0-19478 GCA_964493945.1 uncultured Rhodospirillaceae bacterium | reverse complement strand
AGTTCCGATAGCGGCAACCCTTTTGGCCTTTTTTGCCGATGTTCAGTTTGACTGGCGGCTCCGATATGTCCTGGTGTTCGGTCTGGCCATGCTGGCCGCCGGCTGGCTGGTCCGGCGCAATCTCAGCCAGATCATGGGGGCGGTATTTGCAACCGTGCTGGTTACCACGGTTGTTTTGCCCACGGAAAAAACCCTGGTGGATACACCTGACGCCGTCAGCCGGCCGGCGAAAGATCCGGACCTGGCGCCTTTGGTGCATATCGTGTTGGATGAACATGTGGGTATAGAAGGCATTCCCGGTCCTTTTAATAAACCCGCTGGCAGCAAAGACCAGATCAAAGCCTTCTACCAGACATTGGGTTTCCGGCTTTATGGCAACGCCTATACCCGATATGCAAATACCGAGGATTCCCTACCCAATATCCTAAATTTCACGAGAAAGGCGAGAAACCGGAAATCCGTCCTGCGGAGCCGGGATTTCATCTATCTGGATGAAAACGAATATTTCCGCCAGCTGAGCCGGAAGGGATATGTGATGCGGATATACCAATCCCAATTCATGGATTTCTGCCGCAGCAGGGATATTTCGGTGGAGTCCTGCGAAAGCTATAATTACACCGGCCTCGATCAGCTTGATAAATTGGCCAGCAATCCGGCAACTAAATCCCTGATCATCTTGTCGCGCCACCTCAACCGGTCCCGGATTTACGGGATACTGCGGAGCCGGTATCAGAATCTCGCCCGCCAGGAAATTATCCCAATTCCAATCCTGGAGAACAATAATTTCGCACCCCTGGCGGCGCTGCCTTTTTTCGACCGGCTGGGCCGGGACTTGAAAAATGCCAGACGGGGCGTTGCCTATTTCGCCCATCTGCTGATCCCCCATCGGCCCTTTATGTTCGATGAGGCATGCAATGTGGTGCTCGACCAAAAATACGACCGGCTGGTCCGCGGCAACGATACCTGGCTGGCCGAATACCGCAGCGCCTATTACCGCCAGGTTGGCTGCACCTACGTCAAATTGGGCCAATTGATCGAAGGTTTTAAAAAACACGAATTGTTTGGCGAAGCCACCATCGTCATCCACGGGGATCACGGCTCCAGGATTGGTACCCTGAAACCGGCCTTGGAAAATGCCGGCCGGCTGACCGAAGCCATGATAAAAGAATATTATTCAACCCTGTTCGCGGTGAAAAAGCCGTCCTTGGAACCCGGCTATTCCCTCGAACTGGCTCCCGTCGAGGACCTGCTGCAAAGCCATATCCTGTCCCAGCCCCCAACCGGCCGGCAAGGCGCGCCCGGCTATCATTATGTTTTTCTAGAATCCACCAAGAACAAAACCTTCGCGAAAAAATTGCTCGAGCCCGGCCCATAGTCATGATTACCGGTTTCCCCCACGGTCTGCTGTTTCATCACTTCCATAATGAGATGCATATCAAAGGCCAGGGCGCCATCTCCAGCGATGAATTCGCGGGTATCATCCGCTGGGCCGGCCGGGAGCGCATCCTGGATGCGGCCGAATGGCTGTCGCGGGCCCTTTCCGGCAAGCTTGAGCAAGATGATTTATGCATCACCTTCGATGATGGCCTCAAATGCCAATTTGACGTGGCCCTGCCGGTTCTTGAGCGATTCGGCATCAAGGCCTTTTGGTTTATCTATTCATCGCCGTTCGAGGGGGAGGCCGATCACCTGGAACTTTACCGCCACTTCCGGACCGCATGTTTTAAAACCATCAATGACTTCTACGAAGAATTCTTCCAACAGGTGGAAAGCGTTGGTTTTGGCGCCAGGATTGCTACCACCACTGAGGCGGCCGACCTTGATCTATATTTGCCCCACGCTCCATTTTACACACGCGAAGACCGCCGTTTTCGGTTTGTCCGGGACCAGGTCCTGGGTGGGGAGGATTACGGTAATTTGATGGCGGCATTGATGGAGAGATATGGTTTCGATGTTCAGGGGGCCCGTAAATCCCTGTGGCTGGGGAAGCCGGATATCAGGGAACTCCACGGCAAGGGCCATCTCATCGGACTCCATTCCCATTCCCATCCGACGGACCTGGCGAGCCTGCCTCGGGAGCGGCAATCGCTCGAATATGAAACCAACAAATCCCTGCTGGAGAATGTGACGGAAAGCGAAATCCAGGTGATGTCCCATCCCTGCAATTCCTACGACAGCCATACCCTTTCCCTGCTAGGAGACCTTGATATCCAATTGGGGTTCCGGGCGGATATGGCCGGGCCGGCCAAATCCCCCCTGGAACATTCGCGCATCAACCACGCCCTGATCATGAGGGAGATGACCTGATCATGCGGATCGCCGTATTCACCTCGAACCATCCACGTCATCTGTCCCTGATCGAATGTCTGGCCGGCATCGCCGACGAGGTTTTCGCCGTGCAGGAAACCAAGACCCTTTTTCCCGGGAAAAACAAAGGCATGTTCCGCCAATCGGAAATCATTGGCAATTATTTCACCAGGGTCACCGGGGCCGAAAAGGAATTGTTCGGGGCGCCCCATTTCCTACCCGGCAATGTGCGCCAACTGGCCTTTACCCGGGATGATTTGAGCAGCCTGGATGGCTCCGTGTTGGGTTCGGCCCTGGATGCGGATTTTATCGTGGTCTTCGGCGCCAGCTATATCAAGGGCGAGCTTTGCGCCAAGCTGGTGCAAAGAGGCGCGCTGAACATTCATATGGGCGTGTCGCCCTATTACCGGGGAAATTCCTGTAATTTCTGGCCCCTCTATGATGGCCGCCCGGACATGGTGGGCGCGACCATCCATTTGCTGTCCGCCGGCCTGGATTCGGGTGCCATCCTTTATCATGCCTTGCCCAAGGCACAATCCATTGATCCCTTTATCTTGGGCATGACCGCGGTCCGGGTAGCCCACCAAAGCCTGGCCGAAAAGATCGCCTCGGGCGAACTGGCCGATCCGGAACCCATCCCCCAGGACAAGTCCAAGGAGGTCCGTTACACCAGGGCGGCCGATTTTAACGACGAGGTCGCCACGGAATATTTGAACCGCATGGCCGGCGGCGGGGAAATCAGGCGGGCAATCGAAAATCGGGACCTGGACCAATTCGTCAAACCTTATGTGGGGTAAGGGGCATTCAACAGATGAAAGAATACGAAATTCGCCCCAAGGAATTGCTCGATAAACTTCTTGAGCTGGGTGCCAAGGATGCGGACGAGCTTTTGCAGTCCGCCCATGAGTTCGAAGACCGCAATTGCCCCGGTTGCGGCGGCCATCGCGCCGACCCGGCCTTCGCCAAATTCGGCTTCGATTACGTATCCTGCGGGGATTGCCGTACCCTGTTCGTAAATCCTTCGCCCATGGGCTCCGCTCTGGACGGGTTTTACCGGGACAGCGCCTCCGCAGCCTATTGGGCGCGGGTCTTTTATCCAAGCGTTGCCCAGGCCCGCCAACAAAAAATCCTGGCCCCCCGCGCGGGCGAGATCGCGAGGCGCATGGAAGAACTGGGCCACGGGGTAAATTTCCTCACCGATGTGGGTGCCGGTGCCGGTGCATTCCTGGAGGAAATCGCCAAATTTTACCCGGATGGGGAACTGGCCGCCGTTGAGCCCAATGGGGAGATGGCGGAAACCTGCCGGGAGAACGGTTTCCGTACCCATGAAGGAAATGCCGATGATGCCGCCGCCCATGAGGATTGGAACGGGCGGGCCGATCTGGTCACCAGTTTCGAGGTGATCGAACATGTGGCGGATACGGTGGCCTTCATGAAAGGGCTGGCGGCTCTGACCAGACCGGGGGGCCTGATCCTGATCACCGGCCTCCATGGCGGCGGTTACGATATTATGACTTTGGGAGGCGCCGCCAAGGCGGTTTCTCCCCCCCACCATTTGAATTTCCTGAGCCGGGCCGGTGTCCGCCGTCTGTTGGAGCGCAGCGGTTTGGAGGAAATATCCTTCGAGACCCCAGGAAAACTGGATGTGGATATCGTGACGAACGCCTATGCGGGCCAGCCCGGCTTGGCCAAGGATCCGTTTTTGCGCTTTCTGATGACCGAAGCCGATGAGAAGACAAAAGAGGATTTTCAGGCCTTCCTGGCAGATGCCGGGCTGTCGTCTCATATGCGGATCATCGCCAGAAAAAATTGACTGGACCTGATTGGAGGGAACCGCCATCTCAAATTCCAAATCAAATGACAACAGGGCACCGGGCGCGATGAACGGTTTCAAGAACCGGCTGCGTTCGGGCCGCCCCTGCATCGGCGCATGGATGCAGATTCCGTCCATCACCTCGGCAGAGGCTATGTGTTCCATGGGCTTTCACTGGATCGCCATCGATTTGGAGCACAGCTCCAACACCCTCACTCAGGCGGAACACGCTTTCATCGCGGCCCGTGCTCATGGGGTTGCGGGTTTTGCCCGCATCCCCTCGGCTGATCCCCATCTCGCCAGGAATCTGCTGGATTGCGGCGCCCAAGGTTTGATCATCGCCAATGTGGATGACAGGGATGAATTCGCTGGTTTTGCCGAACATTGCGTTTATCCACCCCGTGGAAAAAGGGGCGTCGGCCTGGCTCGGTTCAATTATTGGGGAGATAATTTCCAGGAATATTTGGCGGAATTCGAACCCGTGCTGATCCCCCAGATCGAATCCATCGAGGGCGTTTCGGCAGCACCGGACCTGGTGGCAATGGATCTGGTGGATGGCTTGTTTTTGGGTCCCTACGATCTATCGGCTTCCTTGGGACAGCGGGGTAATTTCGCCACCAAGGAGTTTGAGCAGGCCATCCTCTCGGTGCGCGACGCCTGCCGGGAGCAGGGCAAACCCGTCGGCATTCATCAGGTGGAGCTTGATCCGGAGGAACTGGAAACCCGGATTTCGGAGGGCTACAGTTTTGTCGCCTATGGCACCGATATACTGGCCATGCGCCACGCCTTAAAAAATCCCTTTACCGGTTCGGATGAAGCGCAATGAAATCCGTCTGCCTGATCCCCGCCCGCATGGGTTCAAGCCGCTTTCCCGGCAAACCCCTGGCAACCCTTCTGGGTCTTGAAACCATCATTCATATTTATAAGCGATGCTGCCTGTGCCAGACCTTCGAGCGGGTGGTGGTCGCCACCTGCGACCAGGAAATTTTTGACGCCGTGACCGCCCATGGCGGCGAGGCGGTCATGACATCACCCGACCATGAACGCTGCACGGACAGGATCGCCGAAGCCAGGGTCAATCTTGGGCTGGAACTGGAGGATGAAGATTTTATCCTCATGGTTCAGGGCGATGAAATTTTCGTGACCCCATCCATGACCGGGCAAATGATAAGGGTCTATGAAGAACAAAAATGCCCGGTCATAAATCTGGTCTCTCCCCTGACGGATCAGGGCGATATAGAGGGACCCGATACAGTAAAGGTGGTGGCCGACCGGCAAGGCCGCGCCCTTTATTTTTCCAGGTCTCCCATCCCGTCGGACCGGCGCGGCCGGCAGGGCACGGTCTATCAGCAGACCGGCATCATCGGATTTTCTGCCTCATTTTTGGATCAATACGCCACCTTGATGCCGACGCCGCTGGAAGAGGCGGAATCCGTCGACATGCTGCGCGTCGTCGAACATGGCTACCAGGTGCAATTGGTCTATACGGATCAGGAAACCATTGGAATCGATACCGAAGCAGAGCTGAAACGGGCGGAAAAGAGTCTCGCGAAAGACCCGTTGATCAAAGAGTATATGTAAATCCGTGACTAGTGGCATTTTGCGCGTGGGGATCGCCGGCTTCGGCGTGGTGGGAAAAAGGCGCCAGCATTTTATCGACGCCAACCCCAATCTGGTGACCGTGGCTGTTTGTGACCGGAAACCGGAGAACCTGGACTCCGTAGGTGATAAAATAAAAACCCATAAAACATACGCGGATCTTTTGGAGGAAGATCTGGATGTGCTGTTTGTCTGCCTGACCAATGATGTGGCCGCCGAGGTGACCGTGGCCGGGCTTGAACGCGGCCTTCATGTGTTTTGTGAGAAGCCTCCGGGCCGGAACATGGACGATATCGCCCGCGTGCGCCAATGCGCCGCCCAGCGGCCCGGGCAGAAATTAAAATACGGCTTCAACCACCGTTACCACACATCGGTCCAGGATGCCCTGGCCCTGATCCAGGGAGGCGGTCTGGGGAGAGTGGTAAATATGCGGGGGCTTTACGGCAAATCGGCAATGATCAATTTCGAATCCGACTGGCGCACCCAGCGGTCCATCGCCGGCGGAGGTATCCTTTTGGATCAGGGCATCCATATGGTCGATCTGTTGCGCCTCTTTGCCGGAGAATTCAGCCAGATCCACAGCTTCATCAGCAATGATTTCTGGAACCATGATGTAGAGGATAACGCCTTTTCCATCCTGCGCGCGGAAAGCGGCGTCATCGCCAGCCTACATTCCTCGGCCACGCAATGGCGCCACAGTTTTCTACTTGAGATCACGCTGAGCAAAGGCACCATTCAGCTTTCTGGGATTTTGTCTGGCTCGAAAAGTTATGGCGAGGAAACCATGACCGTCCTCCGCCGCCCAGCGGACAGCGGTGTCCGGCCTCAGGAGGAAACCCGCAGCTATGACCACGACCCGTCCTGGGAAGCGGAGATCGCCGAATTCACCGATGCCATTCTGCATGGTGGGGAAATTTTGTTCGGTTCGGTGGAAGATGCATTTGACACCATGAAAACCGTATACCGGATTTACTGCGCTGATTCGGAATGGAAAGCCCGTTGGGATTTAACGGTCGAGTAGATGTCTAAGGAAAAATTCATCTGCTCCCACCCCTGGAGCCATTTCGAGGTGAATAACCCAAATGGCGACGTCACCATGTGCTGTGACAACGGCACTGTTTTGGGCAATGTCAATGAAGGCTCGATCCGGGAAATCTGGAATGGGGACGGGTTCAGGAATATGCGGAGACGTATGCGCGACGAAGGGGCGCAAACTTTTTGCCCCCAATCCTGCCCGGTCCTCAATGGCTATAAGAATTTCCAGAACCTGGACTGGTATGGAAATATGCCGGCTGACTCGGCGGCCCGGGCCAACGCGGCAAAAAATGACGCCGAATACGAAGACGGAAAGCTGACCCTGGAGTCCCTTCCCCGCTGGATGCGGTTCGCCTACAGCTATGCCTGCAATTTGGATTGCTATCACTGCTATCAGCGCGATGACGCCGTCGCCAAAACCAAGCTTCCGGAAAGTTTTCTGGATCAGGTCCGGGAACTCTCGCCTTACTACCAGGTCATCTATTATTTCGGCGGCGAGCCGTTCCTCTATAGGCCAATCCTGTCCATGATGGACGAAATCAAGGTCGATCCGGCCTGCCGCTTTCATTATGTCACCAACGCCACCTTGCTGACCGACAATATTATATCCGTGCTGGAACGGGCCAATATTGGCCATTTCGCCGTTTCCCTGGATGCGGCGACGGAAAAATCCTTCGACATCCTGCGGCGCAAGGACGCTAAAACCTCCTGGGACGCGGTCCTGGAAAATGTCAGGAAACTGTCCTCGCTGAAGGCCAAAAAGAACTTCACCTTTTCCATTTCAATGACACTAAATTCGATCAATCATGATGAAATCGAAAGTTTTGTCGATCTGGGCCTGGAGGTTGGCGCCGAGCCCTTGATCATGCTGGTGGCCAACCCCTATCAGACCCTGGAATTTCAGCGGAAATTTTTGAATTTCAAGGCAAGTGAGTTTCGAATCATGGGCCGCCAGATAGAAAATTCCCTGGCCAAGGTCAGAGCCGCCGGTCTCACCGAAACGGAAAAGGCCCTGGAAAATCTTGCCAGGGTTTTGGACATCCATCAGAAACTGGAAAACCGGCGCTTCCGGTTTCTCTTGTTGAAAAATTTGCGCTTTCTGTTCAGGCTGCTGCCCAAACCGCTTCAGCATCCCTTGCGGAAAATGTTTTATTTGCCCCTACGGTCCCTGATCGGGCGGACGGAATTCTAGGTCAGAGCACCGGCCATATCATGGCAGTCGAACTCAGAAAATCCACCGATGTATTAAGGGCCCCGCCCCATGACCAATGGTGCGCGATTGACGCCCATAATGACCAGCTCCCCGGTACCCATGACCGGCTGGTGGATGATCTGGCCCAGAAACTGGACCAATGGTGGGACGCCACCAAAAAAACCTGGGTGGATCTTGCCAAGGCGCTGTCGGGCGACGGCACCGCCACCTTGGCCCATGCGCCGTCCTGCGTGTGGAATTCATCGGATTTGGGGCAAATGATCGCCTGGTCCTACCTGGTTGAAAGCTGGATCGGAAAGGATGATAGGGTTTTGGTGGTTTGTGACGATCCCTGGATGTTCCGCCATTTGGCCGGGTTGACCGAAATTGGGGCGGGCAGTCCGCCGCCGCTTTGGCCCCGGGCCTTGAAACTGTGGCTCAGGGGTTACGCCGCCAGGGGCAGGGCTACCTTTGCCATGTTCCTTGCCGCAATCGGGTTGCATGGCCACCGGCGAAAATTTCCCAAACATGCAAATACCCTTTTGGTCTATGGGCACCCGACCAGTGATTGTGAAGGATTTGACGGCTATTTCGGTGATCTGATGGGACGCTTGGCGGGGCTCGCGCGCGTCTTGCATGTGGATTGCCCCCCAGCCCGCGCGCGGGAGCTGGCCACGGACGGGCGGAGCACCAGCCTGCATGCCTGGGGTAATCCGCTGTCGGCATTGGGGCTGCCTTTCGTCAAATGGAAGCCTTCGGAAAAAAATAAGTCTGGAAAATACGGCTGGCTCGTACGCCGGGCGGCAGCCATGGAAGGCGGCGGCGGACAGGCCGCCATGATCCGGTGGCAACAAATTTGTCAGGAAAACTGGTTGCGCCAGACCTCGCCCCGGACCGTCGCCTGGCCTTGGGAAAACCAATCCTGGGAACGTGATTTCGTACGTGCAGCAAAAAGAGCCAAATCCGCCACCGTCGGCTATCAGCATTCCAACATCGGTAAGCAGACCCTCAATTACGCCTGCGACTCCAACCCGGACGGGTTTGACAGCATTCCCGATATCCTGTTGACCAGTGGTAAGACGGGGCGCCGGCGTTTGTTGGATTTCGGCTATGGGGAGGAGCGGATTAGAATCGGCGGCGCCCTTAGAACTAAAATTTTTTCCGCGCTCACCTATGACCCAAAGGGACCCATACTCCTGGCGTTGCCCTTTTCCACCAGTATCTCCCTGGAAATGATCGAAGCCGCCAAATTCGACCTTCCCGGCAGGCGCCAGTATCTGGTGAAAGATCATCCCATGACCCCTTGTGATTTTTCTGAAACCGGCAATTTGAAACGGACAGATAAAATGCTGAGCCAGCAAGTCCCCCTGTCCGCCGTGGTCTATGCAGCGACCACCGTCGGGCTGGAAGCGCTGATCGGCGGGCTGCCAGCCTTTCAATTCCTCCCCCGGGGCAGGGTGGCCAATGATGTTCTGCCCGACGGGGTGAACCCGCCGATGATCAGCGCAAAGAGCTGGGGGGAAAGTCTGGATGGGGCAGAACCCCCGCCCAAACTGGATCCGGAGGTCATTTTCTCAAAGCCCGATTACGCCCTTTGGCATTCCCTTCTGGATGACCCGGAATGAAAACCGGCCCTGCATGGGAGACCCACTAGCCTTGTCCGGGGATATTCTGCGTTGTCCCGAATGCGAAGCAGGCAGTCTGGCCGCCGGGCCGGGCAATGATCTTGTTTGCGCGTCGTGCCGCAGCCAATTCCCCCTGGTGGATGAGCATGGCTCGGCCTCCCTGCTGGCCGGCAAATCGAAATCCGCCATCAAGGATGACATTCAGAAATGGTGGGGCGATCTTTATCAGCAGGCCTATGCCGGGCATGAGGACGGGCTGGACGAAGAGGGTATGGATGAGCGCCTGGTGGAACTGGAAGATATGTTCCGGATGCGCCATTTGATCGCCGCCGTCGAAATGCCTCTGGATCAGCTTGCCGGCCGGCGGGTGCTGGAAATCGGCTCGGGCGCCGGCGCCCATTCGGCCTTGTTCAAACGTTATGGCGCTCATATGACTTCGGTTGATATCACGCCTGAGAGGGTCATGGCGACGGCCCGCAAGCTGGCTCTGGTCAGGGAAGGCGAAGGGCGGACCTATCAGGCCGATGCCGAGAATCTTCCCTTTCAGGATGCCAGCTTCGATCTGATCTATTCCAACGGCGTTCTTCATCATTCGGAAAATACAGACCGCTGCATCGGAGAAGTCCACCGGGTCCTGAAACCGGGCGGGCAGGCGGTGATCATGCTTTATGCGCGCCATTCGGCCACATTCTGGTCCAACATCGTGCCCCGCGCTCTCATCACAGGCGAAATATTCCGCTGGCCCCAGCCCCAATGGATCGGGCGGCTGACCGAAGGCAAGCCTAAATTCGGCCAGACCAAAAATCCCATCACGCGGGTTTATTCCGCCGCCCAGATGCGCCGCCTGTTCGCGTCATTTGAAATCAAAAGTCTGCGCCGCAACAGTTTTCAGTTTGACAATTTTTGCATTCCCAAACTGACCCAGATCAGAAACCGGCTTTTCGCCCTGGCCGGCAGGCGGGCCCATGGCGGCGGGGTCATGGTTTACGGGGCGCCCTATATGGTGGAAACCGGATTGGAGCTTTTTCTGGGGCGCCATATCGGATTTGGCTGGAACATGGTGGCGGAAAAGAAATGACTATTTTGAATGATAAAACAGCCCTGGTGAGCGGTGCGACCAGGGGTATCGGACGGGCCATCGCGGAACGCTTGCTGGCCGACGGCGCCAAGGTCATCGGCACCGGAACTTCGGCGGATGGCCAGGTGCCCGACGGCTGCACCTGCCGGGCAGTGGATTTTGCGGATATGGATGCGACCGAGGAATTTTGTGCCGAAATGGCCGGGGCCGGGATCGATATCCTGATCAATAATGCGGGCATCAACAAAAATGCGCCTTTTTCAGAAATCGATCCGGCGAATTTTTCCGAACTCCATCAGATCAATGTGATGGCGCCCTTTTTGCTTTGCCGGGCCCTGGTCCCCGCCATGGGTGCCAAGGGCTGGGGGCGGATCGTCAATATCTCCTCGATCTGGGGCAAGAAAGGCCGGGAGCACCGGGGCGCCTATGCGGCCACCAAGTTCGGCCTGGATGGCATGACCGCGGCGCTCGCCGCCGAGGTGGCCAGTCAGGGGATTTTGGCTAATTGCGTGGCGCCCGGTTTCATCGATACCGAACTTACCCGGCGCGTGCTGGGCGAAGACGGCATCCGCGAACTGGTCGCCCAGGTTCCCCAGGGCCGGCTGGGCAGGCCTGAAGAAATCGCCGCCTTCGTCGCCTGGCTGGCGGGTCCGGAAAACACCTATATAAGCGGCCAGAACCTGTCCATCGATGGGGGTTTTTCCCGTGTCTGAAAAGCCCCTGGCAATCCAGTCCCATACCGGCGAATACCAGGCGCACTTTGCCGGGGACGCCCTTGCCCAACTGAACGGCAATATTCCGGTGGGTGCCCATTTCATCATCGATAAGCGCATCGGCGAACTTTACGGGCCGGTCATGGGCAACATACGGGCGGCACCATCCGTTCTCGCCCTGGAGGCGGCGGAGACCAGCAAATCCCTGGACCGCTTTCCTCAATATGTGGAGCATCTGGTGTCTCATGGCATCCGGCGCGACGGGTTGCTCATCGCCATCGGCGGCGGTATCATTCAGGACATTACCTGCTTTCTGGCGGCCACCATGCTGCGCGGCGTCGATTGGCGGTTTTATCCGACAACCCTTCTGTCCCAGGCCGATAGCTGCATCGGTTCGAAAAGTTCGATCAATTGCGGCGAGGCCAAAAACATCCTGGGCACCTTTACCCCGCCCCGCGAGGTGTTCATTTCCGTCGCCTTCCTGCAAACACTCGATGAGCGCGATATTCGTTCGGGCGTGGGCGAGATGCTGAAGGTTCATGCCATCGATGGGCCGGAATCTTTTCTCGAAATCGCCGGGGATTATGAACGTCTGCTCTCCGATCCGAACCTGATGAACCGCTATATCCGTCGGTCCCTGGAGATCAAAAAGCCTTACATCCAAGAGGATGAATTCGACCGGGGCCCCCGCAATATTTTCAATTACGGCCATTCCTTCGGCCACGCCATCGAGGCGGCGACCCGCTTCGCCGTCCCCCATGGTATCGGCGTCACCATGGGCATGGATCTGGCCAACCGGGTGGCTGTCGAGCTGGGTATCGCGCCCGAGTCCCATTTCCAGGCCATGCATCCGGCGCTCCAGGCCAATTACCGGGGGTTCGAAAATGAGCCCGTGCCCCTTGAGCCCTTCCTGGCGGCACTAGCCAAGGACAAGAAAAATACTGGCTCCGGCAGCGTCACCATTATTTTGCCGGGCAAGGACGGCCGCCTGGCCAAAAGCCGCCACGCATTGGATGACGGCTTCGCCCAAATCTGCCATACCTATTTCGAGGCGGGGCGCCTGAGTTCATGATCCTGGAATTGGGGAAAAAACTTGCCCGTTCCGCCGGCCTGGACACCACCGCCCTCTATCAATCCCTGTCCGCCGCCAGCCTTGATCGGGCTATCCGGGAACAAGGGCTGGACGGGCTTTGCGGGAAGCTCCGTGAAATCGTTCCGGACGTCACGGACCAATATACCGGATCATTCGATGAGGGAGAGTTCGCCCGCTACTGGGAGAAGAAAATGCGGGGCCTGCAGGCCTGGCAGGTCCGCTGCGCCCAGGAATCTCTGGATCATATTGGCGGAGAGAATCTGACCCTCTCCGATATCGGCGATTCGTCGGGCAACCACGCTGCCTATTTAAATGCGCTGACCCCGCCCGGCAGAATTTCCAGGATCATCAGCGTCAATCTTGATCCCGTGGCCATCGAAAAAGTCAAAGCCAAGGGCGGCGAAGCCATTCTCAGCCGGGCCGAGGAACTGGGTCTGCAAGGCATCAAATGTGATTTTTTCATGAGTTTCGAGACCGTCGAACATCTCACGGACCCGGTCCGCTTTCTGCATGACCTGGCCGGGCGGGGTGGCGCCCCATATCTTTTCATGTCCGTCCCCTACCGCCGGACCAGCCGCTTCGGCGGCACCCTTATGCGCATGAACGGGGCCACCAGAAAAATAACCGCCGAAGAAACCCATATTTATGAATTTTCGCCGGATGACTGGTTGCTGATGGCCAAGTTTGCCGGCTTCAAACCCGTCTTCACCCGGACTTATTGGCAATATCCCAAACGCTCCCTCATGCGCCTGCTGGCACCCCTTTGGCGGAAACTGGATTTCGAAGGCTTCTTCGGCGTCCTCCTGGAACGGGACCCCGCCGCACTGGAGCGCTATGCCGATTGGTAGTTGGACAATCCGGCAGGCCGGCCCCGAGGATATGGATGCCATCCGGGCGCTTTATCTTGATGTCTGGGGCTATAACCGGCCCCGTTCGTTTGACCATTGGCGTTATCTGAGCGGGGAGGGGGGCATCTGCCCCATGACCCTGGCCGTCGACGGCGAAAAGCTGGCCGGCGCCTATACGGTCTGGCCCGCTTCCATGCGGCTGGCGGGAGATATTGTGCCCGGCGCCCAATCCATGGACACCATGACCCACCCGGATTACCAGGGCCAGGGCGTCTTCACCAAGCTGGCCCAGGCCTGTTATGAAATCGCCGCCGGGCGGAGCATGAAAATTCTCTATGGCTTTCCCAATCCCCTCAGCTATCCGGGTTTCGTCAAACATCTGGGTTGGACCCATACGGGTGATGTGACCCATTGGGTGCGGCTGATCCGGCCATCGGGGCATCCAAAAATTCCCGGTCTGGCAGGCCCCTTCGCGGATTTGGCCGCCCGCCTGCTGCCCCGGGGGCGCAAGCGAGGTTTTGAAATCACCACGGAAAGGCCGGCGGATGACGCGCTCCAAGCCTTGCTTGCCCAAGGGCCGGAAGAGGGTGGCATTTGCGGGGTGGAGCGGAGTCCCGCCTGGCTCGACTGGCGCTACGCCGAAGATGCGGAAAACGACTATGCCTGGGTCGCGGCTTATAAGGGCGGCAATCTGGCCGCTTTGGGCATATGGGGGCGGCAAAATGCCGCCTGGGGCCAGGTGGCGGATAACCGGGCCCATCTGGTGGAACTTCTGGGCGCCGATCCGACGGCATTGCAGGCCGTACTAAGCGCCACCATCACACATGCGGAGATGGGCGGCGCCCTGTTGCTGGAAACTGTTTGCAATATTGACCCCATCTGCCGGGCGCTTCGCCGGGCCGGGTTTTACCGCCACCGTCTGGCGCCGTTCATCGTGCGCGGTCTGGGCCCGGAGAGTGCCGGGACGAATATTTTGGATCATGGCAACTGGCGCATCATGGGCGGCGACGTGGATACGTTTTGAGCACCCCCCCGACCCTCAGCCTGGCGCAATTTTATGCCCTGAAACCCATGCGGGCCCGCCTGCGCGACGTGGCGCGCGATTTGGCGCTCCGTGGTATGGCTTTGGGGCGGCGTATTGATAATGGCGGCAATTGGATCCGCTTTCCCTATTATCATCATGTGTTCGAAGATGAGCGGGCCGGGTTCCAAACCCAGCTTCAATACTTCCGCGAGTTGGGCGAATTCATCTCCATCGACGCCGCCATGAATCTCCTGGACTCCGGCGCGCATATTGACGGCCGATATTTTTGTCTGACCTTCGATGACGGTTTCAAAAGCTGCCTCACCGGCGCCCTGCCGGTCCTGAATGAACTGGACGCCCCGGCGGCCTTCTATGTGGTCAGTTCCCTGATGGGCCAGACCTTGCCCCCGGATGATCCAGTGGCGCGGGATATGTTCGGCTTTTTGGGCCGGGACACCGGCCTGGGTTTTCTAAGCTGGGAGGATTGCCGCGCAATGGCCGAGGCCGGCATGACCATCGGCTCTCACAGCCGGACCCATCCCCGTCTGGGCAGTTTGAGCGAGGCGGAGATAAGAGGCGAGCTGGCCGGCTCGAGAGAAGAAATAGAGGCCCAATTGGGCCGGGAATGCATTCATTTTTGCGCGCCCTATGGCGATATGGCGGGTCCCGCTTTGGCAGACCTCGCCCGTGAAGCGGGATACCGGTCCATGGCCAGCGGGGGCCGGGGCCCGGCGCTGGCGGGCGATGATCCATTTCACCTCAGTCGCGATCACATGATGGCCAATTGGGGGTTTCATCAATTGCGCTATTTCCTGTCCCGCCCCTGATGGCAGATCAGTGATGGCGGGCCTTGCCCTTATGAGAAAGGCGGGCCAGGTGTTGGGGGATCCGGTGCTGCGCCGCTGGATCATGGGCAGGGCGCTGGGGCGCTGGGCTAAAGTGACGCAATCCGGGTCCCATTTGCCGCCCTATCTGGACCCCAGCCTGACCGCTGACGATCCGCGATGCCCATATTCGGACGCGGGCGATGCTGCCCCGCAAGGCGGCCTGGATTTGATGCTGGCCGGAGAAGTAACCGGTCTGGCACCGGGCGACGGGCCCAAGCTGATAGGGCGGGGTTTTGCCGATACGGAAAGCTTGCTGGCCATGCACCGCTTTGCCTGGATCGGACCTGCCGGCGATGATCTGGATCCGGCCTGGGTAAATGATCTGTGGCGGGCCTGGATGGATAAATATGAACAGCCCGGCGATGGCTGGGCCTGGCATCCCTATACGGCGGCCGAACGTCTGGTCAATATTTTGAATTTCGCCAGGCGTCACGGGTTGCCTGGGCCGCGCCAAAGGACGCTGGATTGTCTCGCCGCCCATGGGCCCTCGATCTTGCGGCACCTTGAATATTACGGCCCCGCCCATACGGGGAATCACTTGGCCAATAACGGACGCGGGTTGTTTCTGGGCGGGCTGGAACTGGGCCAAAAGAGCTGGGCCGAGGCGGGAGGGCAAATCCTGATCCAGACGGCAAAAAACCTTTTCCAGCCTTCCGGCATATTGGGCGAGGGTTCCAGCCATTATCATCTCCTGGTAAGCCGCTGGTACGGGGAATGCTGGCTTGCGGCCAGACGCTTCGGGCGGCCCGAATGCCATGAACTGGAAGACATCACCCGGCGCGCCTTCTCCGTCCTTTCCCTCCTTGATCTGCCGGCGGGTCTGCCCTTGATCGGTGATATTTCACCAGATTGCCCCCCCGCTTATCTGGCCGGGCTGTTGCAAGGCATTAACAGTGGATGGCTGGCCGGGCTGGAGGAAGAAGAGCGCCAGGCCCTTATGGCTCTCAGGCCCAAAAAAGCGCTTGTCAACGCCGATGGCTGGCACCGGTGTGATTTCCAGGACTGGGCATTCTTGTGCCACGCAGCCCCCGCTGGCTGGTCCCCCATGCCCGGCCATGGGCACAGGGATTTGGGGGGCTTCGAGCTGCACCATAAGGGCCAGCGCGTCTTTTGCGATCTTGGGCGGCGTTCTTACGGGCCCTCGGGCGATGGGGACATAAGCGCCAGCGCCCAAAACAGCCTGACAGTGGACGGCCATGATCCCTATCCCCCCAACCGGGCTTATTATTCTGATGTGTTCCGGCAAAGTATTTGCGGCGGGCCGCCGGCCTTCAGCCAGGACGGAAACCAGATGATGCTGGAAACAGAGAGCCTGTCGCGGCTTGGAAATATAGGTACCTGGCGGCGCGCCTGGCGCTTTGCCCCGGACCATGTGGTTATTTCAGACGGGCTGGAAGGCAAGGGGCGCCACCGGGTCGACCGCTATCTCCATACCGGCCTGCCGGTCAGTCTGGGAGAGGGTGAGACCCGCGTTGGGCCTTTCCGGGTGAGCGCTGATGTGCGGCCCAGCCTGCGGGATGGGGACCGGTGGGTGGAGTATGGAAGGTCAAGCCCGGCGGCGGCGCTTTGTTTTTCCAGCCGGGTCCAGCTTCCCTGGACCTCCACCATAAAAGTAGAGCTCGCCTAGTGGGCCAGCCCGGTTTCGCCGATGTCAGCGTCATCATCCCGGCCTACCGGGCGGCCCGGACCATCGGCCGGGCCCTGGCCAGCGTGGCGGCCCAAAGCCTCAAACCCATGGAGGCGGTCCTGGTCGATGACGGCTCGGATGACGGCACAGCCGAAATCGCCATTGGGCTCGCCGCAGAAATGAACGGCGTCCGGCTGAAAGTTATTCAGCAAAACAACATGGGTCCGGGGGCTGCCCGCAACCGGGCGCTCGACGAAGCAAGATGCTCCTGGGCCGCCTTTTTGGATGCAGATGACGAATGGATGCCGGAAAAGCTGGAACGGAGCATGGCCCTGCTGGCCGAGACCGGCGTCGATTTGATTTCCCATAATCTGGAGATTTGCCGGGATGGGGATGTCGGGATCATCGATTGCGCCCGCCATTTCCAGGCTTCCACCAATCCCCTGGTCAGTTATTTCCTTAGGGGCTATATCGCCACATCGACGGTGGTGGCCAGGCGCGATCTGCTGACCCGGGTAGGCGGCTTTGATGCCGGTCTCAGGTCGGGCCAGGATTATGAATTATGGTTGAGAATAATAGAGCAACCTGATATCCGCCATCACGTCTTCGCCCAAATTCTGACCCGCAACCATGTCATGGACAATTCCATCAGCAGCCATATCAGCCTCAGGCGCCGTTCGGCCATGACCATCCTTTGCCGGCACGCAAAAATTTTCAGCCAATTGCCCGCGGGCGGGATTTTCGTCTCCTGGCTCAGGGCCTGCATCATTCACGCCCAGGCGGCGGCGGGGCACATGAGTGCGGGCCAATATGGCAAGGCCCTTTGGGATTGTCTGCTTTTGCCGGAAGGTCTGGCACGGGTCATCCTGGCCCAGGCCGGAACTGGAGAGAGAAAAAAGTGAGCGAAAAGAAGAACCCCTTCATCGGCACCAGCCAAAAGGTGGATGTGGACACGGTTGACCCACAGGAACGCAATCGCCTGTGGTGGGAACGCATGCCCATGACCTATGCCGAATGGGACGAGGAACAGCGCCTCCCGGAAGGTGAAGGCGATCTGGTGCATTTGGAAGAACATGTGCTGGCCGGCAGTCCGTATCTGCGTGGCCATCTGGATTTCGCTGGCTTCAAGGGGAAGCGGGTGCTCGATCTGGGATGCGGCTCGGGTATATTTTCATGCCTGTTCGCCAAGGGCGGGGCGCAAGCGGTGGCTGTCGATCTGACTGAAACGGCCACCAGTCTGGCCCGGCAAACGGCCGACGCCCACGGGGTCGATCTGATGATTGCGCGCATGGATGCGGAAAAACTGGCATTCCAAAATGCCGCGTTTGATTATGTCTATTCCTGGGGCGTGCTGCACCACACCAACCGCATGGAAGACGCCCTGGCCGAACTGGGACGGGTGCTGAAGCCGGGCGGCACGGGTCTGGTCATGGTCTATCACCGCCACAGCCTGGTTTATTATCTGCACGGACTGTTCTGGCTGTTGCTCCGGGGCAAAATTTTTCAGGGCCACGGCCTGAACAGCGTGCAGGATTTCTACACCGACGGATATTATCACCGCTATCTGAGCCGCAAGGAATTCGCCGCCGCCTTCAAAAGTGCCGGCCTCAACCCGGTGCGCCTGCTGGTGACCCAGTATGAAAAGAAGCTTCTGCCCTGGACGCCGGCCTGGTTTGACCGCTACCTCAAATCCCGTTTCGGCATGTGCCTGGTGGCGGAAGTCGAAAACCCAGCTTAATGGCAGCACGCTTTTGTTTATGAAAGACCCCATCCCCCTGTTGTTGGCGGCCTGGATTGTTCTGGTCACGGGCGCTTATCTTTACCAGTTCAGATCCCTGGCCCGGCCCATTCTGGCCATGTTCGGATTACTTTGATGGCGGTTTTGGTCCTTGCTCTGGAACTCGCCTGTTGCCTGGGATTGGGCGCGGCTGCCTTGCACCTGTTGAGGGTTCTGCCGGACCTGAGGTGGGATGAGAGACTATCCTGGTCTTTCGCCATCGGCTTTGGCCTGTTGGGCTGGGTTTTATTTTTCTTTGGCGCGGCCGGGCTTTTCTCAGGCGCGGCACTTTTAGCTCTGCTGATCATCGGGGCGCTTGGGATGGTCTTTTTGCGCGCCGGACCAACCTGGCAATTGGGGCGCCCGGAATTACCGGACTGGGTTTTGATCCTGGCTTTCGCGGTGGTCTTCACCTTCGATCTGCTGGAAGGGTTGTCTCCGCCGTCGGATGCGGATTCCCTGGCCTATCATTTCGCTCTGCCCCGGCAATTCCTGGAGGCCGGCGCTCTGGTGTTCCAGCCCCGCGCCCTCGACGGCGCCATTCCTCTCCTGACCCAGATGACCTATGTCCCGGCCCTAGGGCTTGGCGGCGAAAGGGCTCTGACACTTTGGACCATGATCAGCGGCTGGGCGGTGGGCTTTCTTTTGTACTCCTATTGCAGGCGCTACATGGATGGCCGGATTGCCGGGCTGGTGGTGCTTGTTTTTCTGAGCACGCCTGCGGTGCTTTATGTAGGCGGAAGCGGGCAGGTCGAAACCCGGAACGCGCTTTTTGTCATGATGGCGGTGGTGGCTGTTTCGGAAAATTTCCGGACGGGTTTGCTGCGCTATGCCCTTCTGGCCGGGTTGGCGGCCGGGTT
>CAZBQG010000051.1:0-19598 GCA_964493945.1 uncultured Rhodospirillaceae bacterium | reverse complement strand
CGGTGTTTGAATCACAAGCTGGTTAATCAGGCGGTAATTGAGTACAGAACCTAGTTTTGACGGTTCAATTCTTCTTGATCACCGGACGGATGGGGACTTCTCGGTGGACCAGGTTGTTGTGGCATTCCATGCAGGTCTGGCCCCGCTTCAGGGCGCGCTTATGGGCGTTCTGGCCCCGTTTGCGTTTGACCTTGATTTCCGTCTCTATGTGGCAGGTGCGGCAGGTGTTGCTGTCGGCGGCAATCATGGCCCGGCCCAAACCGTAACCTGACCCGCCCCGCCGGCAGCGGCCTTACAAGCGAGGCCCTGGCTCCCGCGCGGCAAAAGGGGAGCCGAATGCCAAATAACCGCCTCGTTCAATCCGCCCGGTGCCCACCGTAATTCGCATTGAAGCCCGCCTCGGCAGCGTCCGGATTATCCTTCAGCATATAAGTGGATCCCGCCGCCCCCCGGGGCCGGTCGCCCTTGATGGTGATCCTTTCCAGATAACGCCGCTGAGGGAAATAATCGTGGGGCGCATAATGCTGGGTCGCGCGGTTATCCCAAAAGACGAACTGGTTCACCTTCCATTGGTGGCGGTATTGAAGTTCGGGAATTTCCGCCTGGCGGAACAGTAAATCCAAAAGCGCCCGGCTTTCATTTTCGTGCATTCCCTTGATGTGGATGGTGAATTGGGGATTGACGAACAGCACTTTTGCACCGGTCACCGGATGAAGGCGCACGACGGGATGCACCGGGTTGGGAAACCGCGTTTCATAGTCGCGCATTTTGGCCTGGCCCTCTTCGCTGGTGTCAAACAATTTCCGGAAAAGCACCATATCGTGAACGGCCTCAAAATCACCGGCGAAATCTTGCATCTTGTCGCTCAAAGCATCATAGGCCGCCGTCATGGAAGCGAAGATGGTGTTGCCCCCATAGGCGGGGATGATTTTGGCCAACAACATGGTGCCCAGCGGCGGCTCTTCGCGGAAGGTCTCGCCCGAATGCCAGCAATCGGTTCCAAAGGGCGGATTATCTTCATCATTGTCGAAAATAATCAGCTCGGGCAGATCCTCCTGGTGGGGAGAAAAGGGATGGACGGACAGTTCGCCGAAGCGTTTACCGAAGGGCGATCTGGCTATCCCCATCCACAAGCTGATCTGGAAGACCAGCACCCCATGTCCCATGAGGGCATCATGGAGCACTTGGAATTCTTCTTCGCTCACATCGTGGGTGAGATCGACGCCTTTAATTTCGGCGGCCAGATAAGGCGCGATCTTGGTCACTTCAACGGCATGGCTCATGGTGCGGGCTCCTAATCCCTGCATTCATTGCTGCTGGACGAAGCAGGCAGCAGCTAAGCCGTCCTCACAGATTCCCTCTCTTTTCGCGCCAAAGACCTAGTTTTTCCTGGGCCGCCTTATCGGAGAAGCTGAAAATAATCGCGTCTCCTTCGGCCTCAAAAGAATGAGGCATCCAGTGGGGAATGACGAAGACGTCCTTTTCAGCCCATTCCAAAGTAACGGCTTTGTCCCCTTCGCCGATCACCGTGCGGCCCTTTCCCTCGACCACCGAATAGACCGCACCTTCCGTTGCCTGATAGGTCTCGGTCTTGAAGCTCCCCGGCAGCAATTGCATGAAGGTGGACATGGTGGGCATGGCCGGCCCGCCATTGGTCGGGTCAATATATTCCAGTTTGAGCCCGTGATAGGGATCCAGATCCGTGCTATGGCGCAAATTCTCCAGGCTTTCCCGGGTGCGTTCATAGGGATAATTGAGTATGGGAGAGGCGGCCGGGTCATGCTCATCGCCAACCGGGCGCATATTGGCCGCATATCGTTGCGTGCTGTCCTCGGCCGGGCGGTCATCCTTGCCCTCGGCCACATTATCGCGCTCCAGAAAGCAGGTGCCGAGCGCCAAGGCAATGGGCAGGTCCAGCCCGTCCAGCCAGATCACCGGGCCTTCGCCCTCATGGCCATGATTGTGCCAGGCCCAATTGCGGGTCACGATGAAATCACCGGGATGCATATAGGTCTTCTCGCCCTCCACCCTGGTATAGCTTCCCTTTCCCTCGATGACGAAACGTAGCGCCGAAATATTATGGCGGTGGTTCCAGGCAGCCTCTCCGGGCAGGATCAATTGCAATCCGGCATAAAGATCATCGGTGGCGATGAGCTTGCCGTCCAGCCCCGGATTTTCCAGCGCCAATACCCGCCGTTCGGTTTTATCCATGGGTGCCAGATCGCCCGATTGCAGCAAAAGCGGATGATAGGTTTCATGTTTCCAGATATAGGGCAGGGCCTTGATTACCGGCTCGGGCGTGACCACCGCATCCACCACCTCCCAAAGGGGTTTCATACCGTGTGTCTCAATACGGCCGTAGAATTCCTCCCTCTCGGGAGTGGAGGTCTGGGGAAATTCTTTTGAAGCAGAGGATTGTGGCATGGTTGGCTCCTTGACGCGGCCGGCCGGGCTGGCCAAATTGCTACTTCCCGGCAAGGAAAGGATACGCCAATGATCATCGATGTCCACAGCCATCTGCACACCAAGGGCGTGGAGGAGCTTTTAGGCCAGCCCCTGGTGGATGATCTGAATTGTTTCCGCCGCTTCGATACCGATGAAGGCCGGGTTCAAGGCCATAAATTTCACCAATCCATCACGCCCATTCTTTTTTCATTGGATATCCGTCTGAAGGATCTGGACCGCATGGGCATCGAAAAGCAATTGATCAGCCCTTCGCCGGGCCAGCGCCATTATTGGTGCGATCCGGAAGTGGCCGAAAAGATCGCACGCCTGGAAAACGACAATGTGGCCAAACAGGTGGCCGAACATCCCGACCGCTTTTTCGGCATCTGCGTCCTGCCGCTTCAAGATATGGATTTGGCGCTGCGCGTGCTGGACCGGTCGCTGGGTGAGCTGGACATGAAAGGCATTCTGATCGATACGGCCATCGGGGATATGGAGCTATCCGATCCCCATCTGGAGCCCCTTTGGGCCCGGGCCGAGGAATTGGACGTGCCCTTTCTGCTCCATCCCCATCTGGGTTTTCCCCATGGTGAGCGCCTCAGCAATTATTACATGATCAACATTACCGGAAATCTTATCGAGCTGACCCTTGGCCTGACCCATCTGGCCATGGGCGGAGTTCTGGAACGCCATCCCAGACTTAAAATCTGCTCCGTCCATGGCGGGGGCTATTTGCCGACCCATTTCGGGCGCCTGGATCGGGGCTACAAGATCGACGCCAGGCCCGATTCAAAGCGCCATATCAGCAAGCCGCCGAGCGAGTATCTAAAACAAGTCTTTTACGACACGGTTTTGTTCGATCCAGATGAGGTCACCATCCTGGTCAACCGTTTTGGCGCCGATCACGTCTTGATGTCCACCGATTATCCCCACGATCTCGGCCACGAGGATCCGCTCGCCTTCATCAACAGCATGCCGGGGCTGAGCGCCGGAGAAAAAGCCCAAATCAACGGCGGCAACGCCCAGGCGATGTTTAAATTGGGCTAACGCTCCCGGCGTTCCGGTCCTTCATAGGGCGGACGGTTTGCCAGGGCTTCCTAGGCCTCATCATCGTCTGGATCGGCCACATCTTCTTCCCGGTAGGGGAAGGTGAATTTCTTGACCTTCTCTTCGGTCACGCTGATGGATTCCTGCTGATAAAGCTCCATGGTCCGCTCCGTCAACGCGTTGATGAAAGGCCCGGTGACGGTGAGCATGCTGTCCGGATTATAGATATAGGAGCGGGAAAACATTTTGGTCTGCAGGGCCTGGCGGTTATCGGTCACGAACTCGAACAGGATTTTAATGAATTCTTCCTGGTTCAGATAGTTGGGCAGCATATTCATGGAATGTTTGAGGGTGGTGAAGACCAGGTTTGGAAGTGCTTCGGTTCTGACATCCTGGGTCAGGCGGACGATAATGTCTGAAAAATATCCGGCTGCCTCCAGATCCAGATCGCCCAATGCCTGCTCGGCGATGCGTTTGTGTAATTAGGTACCTTCCATGGACGGGCTGGACATCAGACATTCCTCTCAAACCGGAAACGGTAATTCATTAAACAAATTGGGGTTTCCGGACGCCTGAATCAAGCCCTCTGTTTCCCCAATCTCCAATCGGTTAGCATGACGGAAAAGGGGGAAAAGACCATGAGCGAACGCATCGTATCCCTGCACGCCTTTTATCGGGCGGATGAGTCCCAGGTGGAGGCCTATCTCAGCCATCCAACAGCGCCAGGCCCCTGGCCAGGCGTAGTCGTCGCCCATGAATGGTGGGGGCTGGAGGAACATTTCCGCGATTTCAGCCGGGAACTGGCCAGCCACGGCTTCGCCGTCCTGGTGCCCGATCTCTATCACGGATGGGTAACGGAGGACCGGGCCGAAGCAGCAACCTTGAAAGCGTCCCTGGAAATCGATCAGGCGGTGGATGAAATGATCGCCGGCGGCGAATATTTGCGTGATTTGCCTTTCGTTGGCGATCAGGTGGCGGTCCTGGGTTTCTGCATGGGCGGCGGCGTGGCACTTTTGGCCGGTTGCCGCTCAGACGTCTACCAGGCGGGCGTGATCTATTTCCCCAGCATCTATCCGGACACGGCGGAGCTGGCCAATCTAACCTGTCCCATGTTGTTCCATTACGGCACGGATGATCCCATCACGCCCCGCTCAGAAATCGACCACATCATCCGCACGCTGGAAGGCGCCGGTAAGGCTCATGATCTGGAATTATACGAAGACGCCAAACACGCCTTCGTCAACGACATGCATCCGGAGAACTATTCAGAAATTGCCACCCGGGCAAGCTGGCCCAAAACCGTCGAATATCTTAAACGCCATTTGGGTGGATGAGGGGGCACCCCGGCCCTAATTGGCGTAGATCACGCTGGGCAGCCAAAGGGCGATCTGGGGGAACCACATGAGCAGAATGATCAGCACTGTATGGGCCACCAGGAAAGGCGCGATGCCGCGGAAGACCGTGCCCAGTTCGATGTCCGGAAGCTGGGCCCGGATGACGAAAATATTCAAGCCCACCGGTGGGGTGATCAGTCCCATCTCGACGACCACAACCATCAAAATACCGTACCACACCGTATTATATTCAAGGGCCGCCACGACAGGCAGGAACACCGGAACCGTGACCAGGATGATAGCCACCGAATCCAGCACGCAGCCCAGGATGATGTAGAAAATCAAAATCACCACGATCACCGCCCAGGGCGCCAGTTCGAGGAATTCGATGAGTTCCACTATGGCCACCGGAACCCGGGTCTGAACCACGAAAAAGGCGAAAATCCAGGCTCCCGCGATGATGAACATGAGCATGGCCGTGGTCCGCAGGCTGTCACTTATGCATTCCACCAGGGAGCGCCAGCCCAATTTGCCCGATGCGACACCGATGATGATGGCCGCGAAAGATGCCACGCCCGCCGCCTCGGTCGGGCTGAACCAGCCGGTATAGATGCCGCCGACGGCAAGGCCGAACAGCAAAAGAAGTTTCCAGGTGGCCATGACCGCCACCAGCCGTTCGCCCCACGGCATTTTGGGCCCCACTGGTGACCATTCGGGACGCACCAGACCGACCACCCAAACCACCAGGACGAACAACAAGGCCAGGATGACGCCGGGGATCATGCCCGCGGCAAACAGTTCGGGAACCGATTCCTCGGCGGCCAGGGCGTAGATCACCATGATCACCGATGGCGGTATGAGAATGCCCAACGTGCCACCCGCCGCCACGGCACCCGTCGCCAGGCGTTCGTCATAACCGTATTGCCGCATTTCGGGCACGGCGATACGGGTGAATGTGGCGGCCGTCGCCAGGGAAGATCCGCTAACCGCGGCGAAACCGGCACAGGCACCGATGGTGGCCATGGGCAGGGCTCCCCGGCGCCCGGCAAAAAGGGCATTGGCGGCCGCAAACAGTTCCTGCGACATGCCGGCCTTGGTCGCCACATTGCCCATCAAAATGAACAAGGGCAGCACGGAAAATGAATAATGGGTGAGGGAATAGGGCGTGGTCCCGAAAACGATGAAGGCCTTGTCCCAGCCATCGATGGCCGCATAGCCCACCAAACCCACAATCCCCATGGCCGCGCCCAAGGGCACCCGGCCCAGGGACATGACGATCAGACCCAGCAGACCCAGAACGCCGATAATCTGAGGGCTCATGTTTTGGACCTGGCGAGTTTGAGAAGTTCACGGATAAACACGACGCCAACAGCGATGATCGAAGCTGCGATGCCTATAAAAATCAGGACCGCCTTCCAGATCAGGGGAATCTGGAGGTCCACCGTCACCTCGTTGAGCATGACAAAATCCATCGCCGGCTGGATCATGTGGTAGGCAAGCAGGGTAATGAAAATCAGCGCGGCCAGGGTCCCGATCACCTGGAGCCATTCGGACACGCGCTTGGAAACCACCTGATCGATCAATTCGATGGTGATGTGTTCGCCACGCAAAAATGTTTCCGGGATGGCCAGAAAGGCGACGGCGGCCAGCATCAATTCGACGATCTCATAGGTGCCGAATATGGGCGCATTGATACTGGAGCGCAGCCCCACATCGGCGATATTGATCGCCACCATGGAGATGAGAAAGACGGCGGCGACGCGGGTCAGGAACCGCGCCGCCGCATGGATAACCGCTAGAATCACTGGGCGTTATTCCTTAGCGAATTTGTCGGATAGCGCCTTGATTTTGTTGTAAAATTTACGCGCGGGATGGCCGGCCTTCTCCATGGACTGGATCCGCCCCTCGACCACCTTGGCAGCGGCCGCACGCATCTTGGCTTCTTCGCCGGGTTTCATGGTGACGGTTTCGAATTTGAGCCCGGCCATATATTTCAGATAAACCGGGTAATCGTTCCACGACAAAGCAGCCATGTCCGGTCCCGCCTGCTTGGAGCCAAGCTCGTCTAACAAGGCCCGGTGCGCCTTGGACAGCCCATCATAGGATTTGGGGTTGAGCGCCAGCCCGAAGCTGATCGCGGAGACAAAGGTGTTGGTATAATATTTGACCAACGTTCCCAGCCGGAAGGCGAAGATGCCCATGGGGTCCGTTACCACGCCATCGATGGTACCCTTTTGCAGGCTCTCGGCCATATGGGTGGCAGGCATACCAATGGGCAGGGCCCCCAGGGACTTCATCATGATCACATCGGTGGGCGTGGGTGCCCGGTAGCGCCGCCCCTTGAGGTCGGCAACGGTGCGGATCGGTTTCTTGGCGTCATAGACACCTGACGGGCGGTTGAACACCACCCACAGAACCTTGGTTCCGACTTTTTCATGTTCCGGGCGGATATATTCATCCATTACCTCGGCGGAAACTTTGGAGCCGGTGATGGAACCCTTGGCTCCCGGCGGGAACAGATAGGGCGTGTGGAACAATTCAGTCAGCGGAAAGCGGCCCCGCGTCACACCTTGCTGGAAGAAAGACATGTCGGCGACGCCGGTGCGCGCCAGATCATGATGCCTGGGCATGGGCCCCATGGAAGAGCCGAAAAAGAGCTGCAATTTCAGGCTGCCTTTGCTTTTCTTGGCGATCCATTTTTCCTTGGCCAGAAACCAGCGCGACGAGGATGACGGCTTGGGCGTAAAAATGGCGATTTTGAGAACCTTGGCGGCTTGCGCCTGAACCGGCTGCGCACCGGCAAAGGGCAACATGCCCACCGCGGCAATCAACGCACATTTAGAAATCGATTTCATTGTATAGCCCCCTTGTTGGTAGATCATGAAGATTTGGTTTTATTCATATAATTCGTGGAAGGGATATTACTCAGATCGCTACCGCGGTGCAAACATGCGTCAGAATGGGTGTTTATTCCGGCCGGGTGGTATAAACTGGAAGCAATCTATAACTGAATAACGAAGGGGGAAAACGTGGCCATCAAGTCTTTCATCGATTGCCAGTTCCAAATTCGCAAGGATCTGGACCGGTCCCATGATGATGCCTGGGACAGCATCGCCAAGGCGGGTACTTGGCTGACCGGGGTGCAGCGCCTGGCCGTCGCCGCCGAAATCCGCCAAGCACGCCAATGCAGCTTTTGCACCAAAATAAAATCCGCCCTGTCGCCCGGCGCCGCCGAGGGCACGCACGACGCCACGGGCGAATTGGGCGGCGCGCAGGTGGAACTCATCCACCGGGTGGTAACCGATTCAGGCAGGCTTTCTGAGTCCTGGACCCAATCGGTCCTGGAGATGGGCATGACCGAAGGCGAATATGTGGAGATCGTCGGCATCATCGCCATGGTCATGATCATGGATACCTGCACGCGGGCACTAGGGGTGAAAAACCGCTCCCTGCCAAGCCCCGTCCCCGGCGCGCCCAGCCGATATTCATCGCCCGGTGCGAAAAAAGAAGCCGCCTGGTTGCCCATTGTCGAGCCCGGCGATACGGTCGACGAGGACGGTCCCATGTATCCAAGCCCCAAAGCCGGATACATTTACCGTGGCCTGTCCATGGTTCCTCAATCCATGCGCGATTACTGGGACCTGGCCAATTGCCATTATCTGCCGGGCGAATATGTTTATCAGTTCGACACCACCATCCGGGCCATCAGCCGGCCGCAATCGGAGCTTCTGGCGGCCCGTGTCTCGGCGCTTCATGAATGCGCCTACTGAACCACCGCACATTCCTACATGCTCCGTGAGAGCACGCAAATCAGCGACCAGCAGGTGGACCTAAAAGACGTGACGGGCGGGCTAAGCGATGGCACCCAGATCCCGGAAGCGGACATTTTGGTGCAATTCGCCGAAGCAGTGGTCAACCGCAAGGCGGCCAGGGCGACCCAGGCCAGGGCGGCGTTGGCCAAGACGCTGGGCAATGACGCCACGGTCGATGCAGCGGCGACCATCACCGCCTTTCATGGCTTCGTGCGCATCGCCGATGCCATTGGCATTCCCTATACGACAGCCGCTCAAGGGCAGGATGCGCCCGAAATCCGCGAAGAGGCCGGCATAAACGAGTTCTACCGCGTCCGGGAGGAAGGTTAGCACGACGATCTGAGGACGGGAAATCCAACTTGAAACCAGAGGAGAAAGTCATGGGTGAGAGCGTCTATAAAGTCATCGAACTGGTGGGCACCAGCGACGAATCCTGGGAAAAAGCCGCCGCCGCCGCGGTCGAGAGGGCCGGCCAAAACGTGCGCGATCTGCGCATCGCCGAAGTGGTCGAGCAGGATATGCGAATCCAGGGCGGCTAGGTGAGCGTTTATCGCATCCGCATCAAGATCTCGTTCAAATATGAAGACGGTTAGAGCACTTTCCGTTTAAATGCTCTGATCAGGCGGGCAGGTGGCGGGCCTGCCTGACCGGATTTCTATTACTTGCCTTTTTTGCCCCGTTTGCGCTTCTTGCGCTTGCCGTATTTTGCGAGCAGTGCCACCAGTCCGGGATCGGACTTCAGGAATGTGGCGAGGAATTCCTGGTGATCGGCCAGCGCCGTCGGTTTCAGCCCGACCATCATGGCCTTGCGGTGAAACTCGGGGTAGCCCTTGGTGGTCATGGTCTTGCGGAAGCTGGACCGCAATTCGGCCAGGGCCTCGGGCGGCGTGCCCGGCGGCGCATAGGCGGCCGAATTGAACTGGGAGATGACGTTGTTGATCATCTTCACCGCCTCCCATTTGACCCCTGAGGGCATCTTGCCGCCATTGAGCTCCTTATAGACGTCCGTAAAGCTCGGCATATTGGGGAAATCCGCGTTCTTTATCGGTTTTCCCGATTTGTCCAGGATGGGATAGTAATAAAGCCCCAAGCCCTTGTTTCCCTTTTTTAAGCCGGGCTCGACGACGGCTCGGAAGGTGCGCCCGGGCGTCGTGTGGCTGTCCACCTCGCCTTGCAAAATGGCATGCATGGTCTTGGGCGTGCTCCGGAATCCGGCCACCAGGCGGTGCTTGATGCCCAAAATATCGAAGCCCAGTCGGTGCAGGATGCAAAGATTGCTGGATGGCCGGGTGCAGCCCAACTTGACCATATGGCCGGATTTAACCAGATCGGTCGCTTTGGTCAGGGTCAGGCCGGGCTTCAACTCGCGGCGGATATAGGTGATATATTCGTTCTTGAAGGAACCGATGACTTCGTATTCCTCATATTTGGCGCGCACGCCCGGCGCACCGATCAAGCGCCCGACCCAGGCCGTCGGCCCCCAGATGAGGGTCAGCCCGTCGCGCCTGGCTTTTTCGTAAAAGAAGTTCTGCGCCTTCAACGCGCCGCCGCCCGGCATGTTCTTGATGATTAGATTGGGGTTGCCCGAAATGTTGGGCTTCCAGAATTTGGAAAAGTTGCGGGCCGTCAGCGTGATGCCGCTGCCAGCCCCATAGCCAATCAGCACGGTGATAGATTTGCCGTCATAAAAACCGGCCCTGGCCGGTGTGGCGGCAAAACTCAGGGCAGCCAGGATGGCGGCCAGACCGAGAAGTGAAAGTCTGGCGAAATATCTCATGGTGTTTCTCCCTAGGCTGTGCAGCTTCTTTTTTTATTCACCGGGAGTGTATCAATTCTCCCGGCTTCGAAGATAGACCAAATAATAGCTGAGCGCCACAAAGAGCCCGCCGCCGACGATATTACCCAGCGTCACCGGAACCAGATTACCCACCAGCCATAACGTTAAGGTCGGCCGAGGCGCCGCCCGCCAGCCCCGGGTCCAGGGCGGCCAGCATGCCGACGGGAATAAAATACATATTGGCCACCGAGTGCTCGAAGCCAAGCGCCACGAAGGCGGTGATGGGGAAAATGATGGCCAGAATCTTATCGGTGACCGAATGAGCCGCGAAACAAAGCCACAGGGCGAGACAGACCAGCGCATTGCAAAGAGCGCCACGGATGAAAACGGTGGCAAAGCTCAGTTCCACCTTGCCCGCCGCGATCTTGACGGCGGTGCCCCCGACGGCGTCGCCCCCCAGATGCATGAAGCCAGACCAATAGGCCGCACACGCCATGGCCAGGGCGCCCAAAAGATTGCCCAGATAAACCAGGCTCCAATTGCGCAACAAGGCACCGGAGGTAACTTTCCCATCGGCGCATCCCATGATGATCAGCACGTTGCCGGTAAGCAATTCGGCCCGCCGACGACCACCAGGATCAGCCCCAGGCAAAAGGACAGCCCGCCGACAAACCGCCCCGTGCCCAGCCCCAACCCGCTATTGGTGATGGTGACGGAATAGAACATGGCGCCGAATGAAATGAATGCGCCGGCTAGGATGCTCGGGGTCAGGATGGGAACAATGCCCATGGCGGCCTTGGAAAGCCCCACGGCCTCGATCCGCTCGGCGATCTTGGCCGGGGCGTAGGCGTCAAACAGCGAAGGGTCTGGCTGGGAAACGGGCATGGGGTGGCTCCCTTGTTTGGCTGTGAAGGAGTAGGGGAGTGTTTTAGCTTATTTCAGGAGTGGTTTGGAGGGGGAAGGGGGGCTTGCCCCCAACCCTTTCCACTCCCAAAGCCGTCAGGCAAGCCCGTTGGCCTCAAGCGGCCGGCGGTCTATCCACTGCAAAGCGTCGAATTCATCCTCGATGAAGCCGTGCTCGTGGAGGAAATCTATCTGCGACTGAATGCCGTTCATACAGGCTTCATCCAGGCCGGGCATGAGGTGCGTATGGAACTCCGTGCCGTGGGCCGCGTCGATCCATTCGCTGGCCGTGCCCACATCGTCGGCCACCGTGCGCCGGACTTCGCGGTGATGGGTCTCGGCCCAGCCGGCCGCCTTGACGATGCAGCCGACGAACCGGGCGGCCAGGTCGGGCCGCTCGTCGGTCAAGGTGCCGCTCACGGTAAGTGCCGCCGGCGTCTGGTTGTTGTGACGCAGGGCGCGGTCCGGGTGGTGGCCGATCTCGATCACCTCGTGGGCCCCCAGAAAGCCGGCAAGATTGGCCCCCATGGCACCGGAGGTATAGATCGCATCCACCTCGCCCCGGATCAAGGCGAAGGCTTCTTGCTGTTGGCGCCTGGCCCGCCGGCCGCCGCTCCATAGCGTTCCGGAATGGGATTTATTTTCGGTCCCCACATAGGTCTCGTTCACTGGGATTTCAATCAGGTCCACGTCGCTTTCGGTCATCGCCTCGGTGGACAGGGCGGCCTGGATGGTGCGCAGGGCCATGGCCTTGAAGAAATCGATCTGATCGTTAATCCGGCACCCCATGCCCAGCCGTCTGCCGCTCAGGTCCTCGACCCCTTCGATGCCAGAACCCGGCAGGGTGATGATCGCCGCATATTCGTCGACCCAGGTGAGGCCGATCAGCCGCATGTCTCCACCCCTGGCCCGCGTCCAGATGGGCGGAATATTGCCGCCCTGGCGAAAGGAATTGTCTTGCGTGTGGTCAAAATGAGATTCCCTGACCGTCTGCTCCCCCGAGGCCTGCAAAGATTGAATGGTTATCCCATCGGCGGCGAATTCCTCGTCGAGCAGGCCGAGATCGATGGCCAGACTGGCCGCCGTCGGTACCGGGCAGCGCGTATACCAGAGCGTGTCCAAATTGGAATTGGTGCTAGCGGTCTGTGGCATCTGTATTTCCCCCAACAGCTATTTTACTCTACCTCACCGCCAAAACCCATCCGTATCGATAGCATGCAGCGCTTCCATTTCCGCCCCACTTGGCGGTACCGTCTCGTCCATATCCGGTTCTGCTTTCAGGTCCCAGCCAGTGAGCTCGCCGATCTCTGCCTCCGAGTATCCCGGATGGATCGATGCCAGATGCAACTCGTTTTCCGGTCCATATGGCCGCAGGATGGCTTTGTCGGTGATCACCGCCGCCGTGCCGCCCCAGGGGAGGCCGGCCTTCTTGCGGGCATCGCCGCCATCCAGATACCCGGCGGAGGTGACATAGGAGACGCGCTCCACAAGGCGGCGTTCGTCGTGGTTCATGATGGCGATCAGGCGTTTGGATAAGGCGGCCAAATCCGCAGCACCCCCCGAGCCCGGGAGCTTTACCTTAAGCTCGGCATGATCGCCAATGTATGAGCTGTTCAAATTGCCAAACCGGTCCACCTCGGCGCCGCCGATGAAGCCCGCATCTACCCGGCCCGCGCCCAACAGGCCCATTACCTGGACCAATCCCGTCGCCCAGGCCGCGTTCAACTGCGCCGGCGGATCGACCATGGTGTAGAGCATGTCGTCTGCCGGGCCGTAGCGGGCCAGGCCGCCTTCGAACAGGCCGACGGCGTTTGGCGCATGGGTCAGGCGGGCCACGCCGTAGGCCGTGATGGGCAGGCGCATGCCGACGAAGACCAGCTCCTCGTCGCCGATTTCGCGGGCGGCGGCGATGATCATTAGCTCCTGGGTGGAATAATCGGGCTTAGGCATATCAGGCGGCGGCGTAATTGGCGGGGGCCGAGGGGGTGTCGCCTTTGATGCGGAGCTTTCCAAGTCTCTCGCCAAGTTTGGCCCGGTAGGCGGCGTGGTCCTTGGGGCCCGTCACCCATTCAGCCAGCCAGTTCTGGAAGCCATCCGGGTCCCTGGATACTTCGTGGTAATCGTGGAAGAAATCATTGTCGCGCTTCCAGCATCCGGTCAGCGGCGAGGGGTGGCTGGCGCCCGGGATGTGGCAGACGGCGCTTACCCGGAAGCCAGGGAACAGAACCCGGCTGGGGTCCGAGGCGATCACTTCGGGTGCAACGATTTCATCGGCCAGGATCAGGACGCGGTCGGCGGCCAGGGCCGCTTCTTGTGTTACACCCAATGAGCCCCAGATATGTGCATTGCCCCCTTCGTCGGAACGCTGCACGCAAAGAATGGCCAGGTCGGGCTTGAGCGCCGGGACCAGGACGACGGGTTCGCCCGTCTCGCTGAAGGGGTTTGGCTGGGCCTTGAAGTCCGGGTTGCTTTTCAGGATATCCGATCCCAACAGGCTTTTCAGGGCGACATAAGGCATGCCGTGGGCGCCGGCAGTCAGCGCCAGACCCAGGGCGAAATTGGAATAATCATGGATGGCGATGGCATGGGGCAGGGCGTGTTCGGCGGCGCGGCGGTAATTATGGCCCAGCCCCCCCGACACATTGCCCACCCAGGATGCGCTGACCTGATTGATGCAGCCCGCCCCGATCAGCAGATCACCCACCATATCGGCGATGGGAGCCATCAGATGCAGGCCTTTGCGGGATTGGCTGATGATTTCGTAAGCCGCGGCGAAGGGGATGGCGGCTTCCAGGGCCGTGCCCAGAACCACGCTGTCACCGTCCCCCAACAGATCACCCAGAGCCTGATCAAGCTCAACCAGTTTGCTTGTCATATTTTTGCTTATCAGCTTCTAAGGCGGAATCTCTGGATCTTTCCGGTGGCCGTTTTGGGTAGGTCATCTACGAAATTGAACCAGCGGGGATATTTGTAGCGGGCCAGTCCCGACTTGCAATGTTCCAGCAATTCGGCCTCCAGCGCGTCCCCCGCATCGCCCGCATCATTAAGCACGATATAGGCTTCGGGCTTGATCAGTTCGGCCTCGTCGGCGCGCCCGACGACGGCGGCTTCCAGCACCTTGGAATGTTCGACCAGCTTGGCCTCGATCTCGACCGGCGAGCACCAGATTCCACCCACCTTGAGCATGTCATCGGAGCGCCCGCAGCAGAAAAAAAATCCGTCCTCATCCTGGTAATAGGTATCGCCCGTCCGCACCCAGCCATCGACGATGGTGGATTTGTTCTTTTCCGGATTGTCCCAATAGGATTTGAGCTGGGATCCGCCACGCACGGTCAGGGCACCGATTTCACCCGGCGGCAAATCCTCACCGTCCTCGCCGACGATGCGCGCGTCATATCCCGGCACCACCAGGCCGGTGGCACCCACCCGGTGTTGCTGGGGCGTGTTGCAGATGAAGATATGGAGCATCTCCGTCGTGCCGATGGCATCCAACAGGGTTATGCCAGTCTTTTCCTTCCAGCGGTGGAACATGTCCGGCGGCAGGGCCTCACCGGCCGACATGGCGGCGCGGATACAGGATTGATCGGCGTCGCGCTCTTCCAGCATTTTGAGCTGGGCGGCATAAAGGGTGGGCACGCCGTAATAGACGGTTGGCCTGTATTTCTCGATCACATCGAACATGGCGCCCGGCGTCGGCGCGGGGGCATAGAGGATGGCTTCGGCTCCGACCCAAAGGGGGAAGGTCATGGCCGCGCCCAGCCCATAGGCGAAGAACAGCTTGGGTGCCGAAAATACGATGTCGTCCTCGGCCATGGAGATGATGCCGACGCCGTAGAGTTCGGAGGTATAGACCATATGGGTCTGGCCATGGACCACGCCCTTGGGATCACCGGTGGAGCCAGACGAGTAAAGCCATAAGCAATCATCTTCGGGTTTTGCCGGATTGGGCTCCAGGTCGGGCGAGGCGGCGGCGATCAGGTCTTTCAGATTATCGCCATCGCCCTCGACCGACATAGTGACCAGGGGCGTGTGGGAGGCTTGCTCCACGCCCGGCACCACTTCGGCGGCGAATTCGGGGGAATAGATGACGGCGGCGGCTTCCGAATTCCCGATGATATAGGCGTAATCCTTGGCGCGCAGAAGGGTGTTCAGGGGCACGGGCATGATGCCCGCCTTGATCGCTCCCCAGAATACATAATGGAATTCGGGGCAATCCTTGACCATGAACAACAGGCGCTGGCCTTTTTTGATACCCAAATCCAGCAACGCATTGCCGCACCGGTTTACCTTCTCGGCCAATTCCCCATAGGTCACCTCTTCGCCATCGACCACGCGGATGGCCATTTTATCGGCCCGGCCTTCTTTCAGGTGGCGGTCGATGAAGGGGACCGCGACGTTGAAATTATCAGCAAATTTAAACGTGGCGTGCGGGCCACTCCGGTCGACCTCAACCGTGTGATCGCGCATCTGGACCTCCCCTTAAATCAAAACAGGGCCAGATTATGCTAAATTTCAGCCCCTAGTGAAAGCGGACATATTCGAAATCGACGGGCTGGCCATGAATGCCCTTGGCCGGCGGGGCAATCCAGGCGGCCATCTGGCCGGGCTCGGTGACCGGCACCATGAGGGATTTGACGAAACGCCGGTCTATTTCGGTGGGCAACCAATCGCCAACATGGGTATCCCATTCGGATTTGGTACGATCTTTCCTTCCGGCGTCACATGATGGCCTGCGAAGCTGCCGATATTGCGGCGAAAGCCGGTGCTGGGCAGTTTCAGGCGGGAATCAATGCCGACTGCCTTGAGGGACTTGTTTCACCGGTCCAGGCCCCGTTTGCAATCAGCCGTGAAATCGACCCGCAGGCGCTCATTGATCGCGGTCAGGGCCGGCGCTTCGTTATTTGATTTTTTTACCGGCGGCTTCCGGCACTTTGTAGCAATCATTATCTAGCAGATGATCGTCGTCGATCTTGTTCTCCTGGTAGCGGCCCTTGAGACCCATGGTGTAGTAATTGGCCGCATTGGTCGACAGCTCCTGGCCGAACAGATCCAGGCAGGCGCTGTAATGGAAATTGATATATTTCTGGATGGTCGGCAGATCAATGCCGCCCAGGGAGCGGATATCCAGACTGTCAGCCTGTTTGCTTAGCTCGGCGGCCCTTTGCACGACACGCCCGACGTCGGTGCGCAGATAAACCCCCAAATCCTTGGCATTTTCCGGGCCTAATTCGTGCCACCAATCCATATAGGCGGGCAGCCATCTTTCCAGGCCCCGGATAAGCCGGCGGTCATCGGCCAGGTTGACATTGTTGGGAATGGATTGGGAATAATCGATGGCGGTCATTTTGTCATACCCTCTTCGGATCATATTTGGCTTGCTTGCCGGTGTCGTAAAGTTTCAGCGCACCCGTCTCTCCAACAGCATTTGGGCGCTGGAAAATCCAATTTTGCCAGGCGCTGAGGCGGGCGAATATTTTGGTTTCCATGGTTTCGGGACCGACGAAACGGAGCGAGGCTTCCATGCCGGTCAGGGCGTCCGGGGAGAAGCTTGCCCGCTCCTCAATGGCCAGGCGGACTTCATCCTCCCAATCGATATCACCGGGGGTAAAGGTCACCAGCCCCAGATCATCGGCCGCCTGGGCATCCAGATTCTGGCCGATTTCGGCCTGCACATCTGCTTGCGCGCCATCATCGCCCAGAAAGCGGGTGGCTAGGCGGCTCAGATCATTGCACATGGGGAGGGGGCCGAAATTCATGCCGGTCGCGCGCAGGAAGGCTTCTTCTTTGGCGCCCTCGAAGCTGCCATCCAGCATATAGCTCCGGTCCGTCGCCAAAAGCAGTTTCAGCAGTGTCCCGGTAAAGCAGAATCCAGGCTCGGCCAAGACGATGATGGAGCGCGACGATACATCAATGCGCTTCAGGCTGCGCTTTAAATAAGCGGTAATTTTGCGTACCAGCCAGTGATCGGCATTGGCCAGCAGGGCCTCATCTGCGGCCTGCACATGATCGGCATTGCCCGTGGTGCGCAAGACCCAGGTGCCGATTTCATCCTCGTTGGTGCGCATATGAAGGATCGCGTCATCCAGTTCGCGGGCGATGGCCAGGGGCCAGAAATCGACGCCGACGGCCTGGATCTCCTCGACGGTGGTGGGGGGTGCGGCATCGGGGGCGGCGACGGTGATCTCGGCCGTGCCGGCGGCGCGGTCCAGTTTGACAGTTACATATGTGTAGGCAATGCCGTCTTCGGAAATCTCACGGGTCAATGAGGTCAGCTCTACGCCTTGGCCTTCATCGGGGCGCGAAGACTTGCCGGCCAGTTCCAGGGCGCGTTCTTTTGCCACCTCGTCGACCTTGGAGCGGGCACCAGTTCATCCACCAGCTTCCAATCCAGGGCGCGCCTTCCCTTGACCCCTTCGGTGAGGGTGCAGAAATAATCGGCCCGGTTGCAGCGCACGCGGCGCTTATCCACCACCCGCGTGAGGCCGCCGGTGCCGGGCAACATGGCCATCAGGGGCACTTCCGGCCAGGACACGGTGGAAGAGCCGTCATCGGCCAGCGTGATATGATCGGTGGCCAAGGCCAGTTCATAGCTGCCGCCCGCCGCCGTGCCATTAACAAGACACAGATATTTTTGGTTCGAGCTGGAAGATTAGTCCTCAATACCGTTGCGGGTCTCGTTGGTGAATTTGCAGAAATTGACCTTCCAGGCATGGCTTGACTGTCCCAGCATGGCAATATTGGCGCCAGCGCAAAAGACGCGGTCCTTGGCCGAGTTGATGACTACCGATTTGACTTCCGGATGTTCGGAACGGAGGCGCCGGGTGGCGTCATAAAGTTCGATATCCACGCCCAGATCGTAGGAATTGAGCTTCAGCGTATAGCCCGGCTGAATCCCCCCATCTTCGTCCACATCCAGAACCAGATTGGCCACCGGGCCGTCACAGGTCAGGGTCCAATGTTTATAGGTATCGGGGTGGGTTGAAAAATCTATCATCTTCCTGCTATTCCGTTCTTTATTCCGTTTAAACAAGCCAAAAACGATGCTGGGATCAATTATAGGTTGGTTCGTGGAACTTTGCGGTTATTATGGTAATGAAATCCTTATTCTGCAATTTGGTACTTAATTACCAATTTAGGTTGGCTTGTTTGTCAAAAAGAAAATGAGAATCAATCGCAAAATATATCCAAGGAGTTTCATGATCGGACCTCAACCCAATTTCCGGCCCCATTTTCATGCCTAATTCCTCCCCCGAAACCGACCCCGCCGAGGTGCCTGATTTTCAATCCAGCGATCTGAAAATCCGGGACGCCGTCGCCGAGGATATTCCCAAAATCGTTGAATTGGATGCACTGAATACGGATCATCCCAAGCCCGATTATTGGGCCGACACCTTCACCCGTTTCGGCGGCCGGGCGGGGCGCTATTTCCTGATCGCCGAGGATGCCACGGATGGCGAATTTCTGGGCTTTATCGTAGGCGAGGTGCGGGCCTGGGAATTCGGGTCACCGCCCTGCGGGTGGGTGCTGACCATTGGCGTCATGCCCGATCACCGGGTACGCGGCGTTGGCGCGCTTTTATTCAAGGCGATCTGCGATAATCTCAGGGCCGGGGGCGTTAATATGGTGCGCACCATGCTGGCCCGGGACGATACGCTCAATATGTCCTTTTTCCGGTCCCAGGGATTGATGGCGGGCTCCTTCATCGAACTTGAAAAGATGATCGATTGAGGGGGGCGGGGGGTAGTTCATGAAGTTGCAAAAAGCCACACGTTTCGGGCTCTATGCCGTGCTGGAACTGGCCAATGAACCCGAACGCCAGCTCTCCGCCGCCGATCTGGCGGAAATTTACGGCATATCGGCCAATCATCTGGCCAAGGTGCTGCGCGATCTGGGGCGCGCCGGTCTGGTGGATTCAGTGCGGGGTGCCGGCGGCGGCTACCGCTTTTCCGGTTTCGCCAAACGCACCACCTTGATGGATGTGATCAATATTTTTGAAGATATCGGCGCCGATGTGGACGCCCAGCGCGAAACTGGCACCGATACGGATATCAGCCGGTCTTTGCAGATGGTGCTGGGCGAAATCGACGATATTGCGCGGGCCACCTTAAGCTCCATCACCATCGATACATTGCTGAAAACCATGCGCCAGCGCCGCGAACGGGAAGAAAGACAATTGCTGGCGGGAAGATCCGTTTAAACCACGCCAATTCAGGTTGGAAATGGTCGGAGAAACTGCACCACTGCCACCGGAAACGGCGGATGAAGGGCCGCAACAGGCCC
>CAZBQG010000050.1:15091-19655 GCA_964493945.1 uncultured Rhodospirillaceae bacterium | reverse complement strand
ATCATTGCTGCCGTGAAAAGAGGGTGCCAAGCGTTAGACTCCATCCACTAGGATGAAGGGCGGCGTACAGAAGTGGTGGCCGCTCCATGGCCCAAGGACGCTAGTGAGGCGACATGAAATTCGGATTATTCGGCGGCGCGCTGGCCAAGCGGGGCTCGAAGAGCACGGACAGCCAGGGCTACGGGCCCATGGTCGAGGTAATTCAGGCGGCCGAGGCGTTGGGCTTTTCCTCGGTCTTTCTGGTGGAGCATCATTTCACCGGCGAGGGTCAGGTTTCGGCTTCCATCAATCTTTTGACCTATATCGCCGCCAAAACCAGCACCATCCGCCTGGGGACGGGGGTGACCATCCTGCCCTGGCACAATCCGGTGCTGGTGGCCGAACAGGCGGTGACCTTGGATCTGCTGTCCGGTGGGCGGCTGGATTTCGGTATCGGGCGGGGCTACCGGGAGGCGAAATTCACTTCGTTTTGCATGACCCGGGAAGAAGCAGAGGAACGTTATCATGAAAGCCTTGAGCTGATCCTGAAATCCTGGAGGTCGGACGAACGGTTCAGCCATGACGGCAAATATTGGCGCTTCAAGGACATCGTCGTCGAGCCGTCTTGTTTGCAAAAACCCCATCCGCCGCTCTGGACCGGTGCAGGCACGGACATTTCCATCGAGCGCACGGCCAAGGCCGGGCTCAATATTTTGCTCAATCAGCTCGCCGGCTTTGAGCGCACGGAAGAACGCATGGAAGTCTGGCGCAAGGCCTGCGCCGAAGCGGGACGTGCGTTCGATCCCATGGAGGTGGGGCTGACCCGGGGCATGGCCATCACGGGGACGGATGCGGAATATGACCAGGCCATCGAACAACGCACCCAGCGGGTCGCCCATATGGCTTCCCAGCACGGGCTCTTGCCGGGCCAGAAGGGGGATAAGCAACCCGCTACGGGCACCGGTCCCGCGCCATCGGCCACTGATGGCGCGCTGATCGGCACGCCCGCTCAGATCATCGCCGGGCTTGAGCGATTCTCTACCATGGGCATCGGGCATGTGCTATTCCTGATGCTCGGCAATGCTGAGCTGCTGCGCCGCTTCGCAGCCGAGGTGATGCCCGCTTTCGAAACAGAGAGGCAACCCAATGAAATCTTTTCTAATATTTTCAGCCGCCGCACTCATCTTGGCCGCCTGTGTCGCCGGGGGGGAGCGGGTGGCCTACAGCTCAGGCGACAGTTCGCTCCGCGGCAGTCTCTGCAAACCCAAAGGCCAAGGGCCGTTCCCTGCCGTGATCTATAATCATGGCGGTCTGGGCCACATCATCGGCGGTGCCCCCGACGAAACCTGCGCGGCCCTGGCCAAGGCCGGCTTCGTCGGCTTTTCACCCATCCGCCGCCAGACCCGGCCGCTCTTCGGTCATATGGACGACGTCAATGCGGGCATCGATTACGTCAAGCGCCTGCCCTATGTGGCGCCGGGCCGTCTTGGGCTCATGGGTTTTTCAAGGGGCGCCATGCTCGCTTTCAACGCAGCCACAGAACGGAGCGACATAAAAGCCAGCGTGATCATGGCCGTGGCGGTCAACCGGTTTTTGAACATCCATGCCGCTTCCTCGGTCAAGGCGCCCGTACTTCTCCTGGTTGCCGCGGATGACACCGGGTCCAGGAGTTCCATGGGAAATAACACGGTGGAGGGCACCAAGCGCCTGGCCGGCGTGCTGAAAGAGGCCGGCAAGGATTCCCGCCTCATCGTCTATCCGCCTTATGGCGGTGACGGGCATCAGATGTTTGGCACCATCGGTTCCTATTGGCCGGACGTGGTCGGGTTTTTCAGGCGCAATCTTTAGCGCCACATCCCCTTACCGGCTTTCCTCGCGGCTTTTTCCAGGGCCAGATATTGGGCCGGCGCTTCGCGGGCGGCGCGGGCCCAGCCCTGGCGCAGCATTTCGGCGCCCAAATCCAGCTCCTTGATTCGGCAAATGGCCGTCAGTTGGTCCCGCTCATTGTCCCCCTGGGGCTCGCAGCGCACCCTGCCATGATCGATGGCCCTAGAAAGCCCGATCAGGGCCAGGCGCCCACAATCCCATTCCTTGCCCGGCAGCCCGCATTTTTCACCCAGCTTGGGGGCGATAATGGCATGCAGGTTTATGTGCCGCCCATCAATCACCAGCCGGCTGCCGGTTTTGGGGCGGGCCCCGCCGACGATGCCGTCCTCGCGGTTGAGCGTAACGCCGATGACCAGGGCGATACCGACGATGAGGGGAATGATATAGCGCGGGTTCACGGCGGCACCTCGTAGCCAATGCGCCCGCCAGTGAGGGTGAGGATGGATTGGATGTGCCGGATATCCTCTTCGGGCACGGTCATGTAATCGGCGTCCAGTACCGCCAGATCGGCATATTTGCCAGCCTCCAGCGAGCCCAGCTTGTCTTCCTGGAACAAAAACCAGGCGTTGGAGCGGGTATGAGCGATGAGCGCCTGCTCACGCGACACCTTTTCCGTCGGGTTCTTCACCTTGCCCGGCACGTCCCGTCCGGTGACGGCAAAATACAGGGTGAAAAAAGCCGGGTAAGGGGCGACGATCTTGGAATCCGTTCCCAATCCCCACATGACGCCGGCATCCTGGGCCGATTTCATGCGCGACTGATCCCCGTCGCAATATCTGGCCACCGGACCGTTCGGCAGGGTGGGGCTGGTTTGCAGGGCCATGAACAGGTTGAGTTTGGCGGCCCTCTCGAACTGATCAGGCCTGAAGGCGTAGCAATGATGGGGCGACCAGCGCAGCGGCTTGATATCGATCTCCCGGTCGATGTCTTCGAACATGTCCAGCATCCAGTCGAATTTCTCAGCGTACATGACATAATCGATGATCTGCCAGCGTTTCTCTGCCGCCGCCGTGATCAGTCTCAAATATTCGCGGCTGGCATCATCGCTTTCCTTCCAGGGCAGGTCGCCCAGAACCTCGTAGGCCGGGTGATAGAGCATCTCGCCGAATCCCTGGACCCGGAAATAATCGTTGTTTTCCAGTTCCGGGTGCTCGCGGATGCCATCAATCAGGCGGTCCACAGCTTCCGCGTTGCGGGCATCCGATTTGATATTGGCGAAGATGCGCAGATTGGACCAGCCGCCGGCCTCAGCCACCCGTTCCCGGGCCCATTGCTGAAAATTGTTGGGATAAAGAATACCGCCCGCATCCCATAAACAAGTTACGCCGGCCCGGCTGTAATCCTCCATGGCCGGTTTGAGATAGTTTTCCTTCCAGCTTTCGGCGTCGTAACCGGGCAAGGCCTGGCGGATCGCTTCGGGGATGCCGGTGCCTGAATTTTTGCCGTAGCGCGATTTCCAGCCGCCCGAACCTTCCGAGGTAACGAAGCCCGAATTGCTGTCCATCTCCAGGATCTTAAGGGCCAAGCTGTTGGCCACGCCGCCGGTGAAGCCGTGCTGTACGAAGGTCGGATTATTTGGCGCGGCCTGGTCCAATTCCCGGCGGGTAAATTCCTCTGAGCTGTCCTTGAACTGCAAGGGGTCCCAGCCACCGATGCTCAATACCCACTCACCGGGCGCCGAGGCGGCGGCCTTTTCGGCGACCAGCTCCAGGGCCCTGGTGCGGCTGTCGACGGCATCGAAGAAGGCTTCCCAACGCCAATAGGGAACGCCCCTGAAAAAATGCACATGATTGTCGATCAGGCCGGGAATGACCGTGCGTCCCTCCACATCGGTGATGATTGTGTCGGGGCCTCTCAGGCGCTCGATTTCGTCTGCGCCGCCCACCTCCATGATGTGCTCACCGCTAATGGCCAGGGCCTGGGCGACGGTGAATTCCTCGTCAACGGTCAGGATCTTGCCATTGGTGATAATCCGGTCCGCGGTCCTGTCGGTTTTCATGACCCGTCTTCCCCCATCAATCCAGCACCCCTTTTCCGAGCGCATGTTGCACCATACTTAAATGCCGATCCATCAATTTGGATTGGCCAAATTCGCTTTCCGCCCGGCGGCGGAGCGCTTCACCCTCTTCGAGCCGCGCTTGATCATCTTCGGCCAATTCTGGATGGCCCGGGCCAGTTCCGATGCGGTCCGGTCCACATTCATTGGCGCCGATAATAATATTTCGCCACCGCCCAGTGCTTCGGGAATTCCTCCCACCCGCGTCGCGATGACCGGCAAGCCTTTGGCCATTGCCTCGACGATCGCCCGCGACATTCCTTCATGATAGGAAGGCAAAACGAACAAATCCGCAGCGTCCATTAGCTCCGGTAAATTCCACACATGGCCGAGCAAATTGACATGATCGGCGGCTTGGATTTCTGAAAGCCGCCTGGATATTTCAAGATGTTTTGCCCCGTCCCCGGCCCACGCAAAATATAACCTGCTCCAGATCGTCGACCCGATCAGTTTTTCGATGGCCTTTATCTAGATATCAAACCCTTTGTTGGGAGCAAACCTGGCGGTGGTAAAGCATAATATGCCGTCTTCGGGAATGCCCCATTTCTCCCTGATCTGCTTTCGCCGCTGGAGATCGACCGGACTGAAAAATTCATCGTCGGTCGAGGATGGAGTGCAGGTTCCAAAACCTTCGGGCAAACC
>CAZBQG010000050.1:0-15081 GCA_964493945.1 uncultured Rhodospirillaceae bacterium | reverse complement strand
TGCAGAATATCCAAATTCTGGTTGGACGCGGTTATGATATTTTGGGCATTGAGGTAATGGTTCCGCATGGCAAAAATCTCTTCCTTTTTGGATGGAAGGAGCCTGTTTGCCACCTGTCCTTCTCTGATGACATAGGGGATGGATAGAATTTGGGCTATATCCATTGCCGCGAAACTGGACAAAGGATGCCCGTTGGAAAAATAAATGAGGTCGGGTTGAACCTTATAATAGACCTGCATCGCCATAGTCTTGTCGTTGAGGAAGGCGCTTAAATCCTCTTCTGGATTTTTCTCATACCAATGGTATTGGACACCAATTTCCAAGAGGTGTTTTTGCAGGGGCGTGTCTTCTTGTCTTTGGGCGCATACCGTTCGGTATCCGGCATGGCATAAGGCCGACATGAGCGCCGCATTATGATCCCCAATACCACATAAACTGTGAGAATCGGTGAACACCAGGACAGTCTTGTTCATTGCCTCAATTTTTTTGGCCCGATCAGCTATCCACAAGGTTACACAAGCCGCCCCTATGAGTCATTATTAGCCATCCTTGGAATTGGGGAGGCATCATGAACATCGTCTACGGCGACATCCATAATCACAATGCTCACGGCTATGGGCTGGGCTCCATCGAACGCAGCGTGGAGATCGCCCGGGGGCATCTGGATTTTTTCGCCTTCACCGACCATTCAAGCTGGCATGATCTGGGCAGCTTCGATGGCGGGGCCGAGGCGCATTTTAATAATGGCTTCAAGAGCCTGGCGGAAACCTGGCCCCGCGTGCAGGACGTTATCGCGGCGGCCAACAGGGACGGAGATTTTTGTTCGTTTCTGGGCTTTGAATGGCATAGCAACATGTTCGGCGATCAATGCGTGGTATTCCCAGATGACCACCAGCCCATCTGTTACGCCGGTGATGTGCCCGAATTGCGCCGCTTCTGCCTGGAAAGAAACGCCCTCATGATTCCCCGCCATATGGCCTATCCCAAAGGGCGGAGGGGGGATCAATTGGGAGGTGTTCGATGAGGCCTGCACGCCGGTGGTGGAAATTTATTCCATGCATGGGCTTTCCGAAGATGACCGGGGTCCTTACCCTATGTTCAAGGGATCGCCCGGCGGGCGGGAGACGGCGAATACGGTGCGGGCCGCCCTGGCCAAGGGGCTTCGTTTCGGCTTTACCGCCTCCAGCGACAATCATGCGGGGTTTCCCGGCGCCTATGGCGAAGGGCTGATGGGTGCCCTGGTGGAGGATCTGACCCACCCGGCCATCCTGGAAGCCATCCGGGCCCGGCGCACCTATGCCCTGACCGGCGACCGCATCCAGTTGGATTTCACCGTCGACGGGGCCTGCATGGGCAGCACAATCGAAGCCGGGTGGCGCGTGGAAGTGGATTATTCCGCCCAGGGGCTGGATGAAATCGAGATGGTGGAAGTCATTCAGGATGGCGTCACCCGGCACCGTACTTTCCCTCCGGAAGAAATTTCGCCCGCCGATGCCTTTTCCCAAACCTTTAACATCCGCCTGGAATGGGGCTGGGGGCCGTGGGCGTCGTTGGGGCTGATGCGTCTGACGGATTGGAAATTTGATCTGAACCTGGAACAAGGGCGCATCAGACAGTTTTATCCCTGCCTGTCGTCCGGCCCTTTCGATGAGGACCGGCGTCACACTTTCATTCAGGACGGCGACACGCATCTGTTCGTCCGCTCATACACGTCGCGCAAGGACGCCTACCGGGAAAATCCCAACCAAAGTCTGGTCCTGGAGGTGGAGGGGAGCGGGGCGGCTCAATTCCGCTTAAACCTGCAAGAGCCGGTGGAGATGGAGGTGGTGAGCCGGGCCGGGGATTTGTTTGAAGGCTCCGAGCCCCATCATGTGGGCCCCTACCCGGCGGAGAGCTTTCTCTGGCACCGCATTCTCCCGGCTGGCGCCACGCGGGTAGCGGATAAATGCGTTCTGTATGTCGGGGCGCAAAAATCCTCCATTTATCTGCGGGTCAAACAAAAAAACGGCATATGGCATGGAGCAGTCCGGTTTTCGTCAATTACCGCTGAAGAGGTAAAGCCATGAGCACCGCTCATACATTGACCGATATGCATCAGCATGCGGTGCCCACCGAATATGTAAAAGCCCTGGCCAAAATCGGTGTGGGCGGCAGCGGCGCCGATGCCTGGCCCGAATGGAGTGTGGAGCAGACCCTGGGCCTGATGGAGCGCAAAGGGATTTCGGCGGTGATCAATTCCATCGCCTCGCCGGGAATTTATTTTGGCGATCAGACCTTCACCAACCGGCGGGCCCGCCAGGTAAACGAGGTGATGGCCGCCCTGACCGCCGATCATCCTTCTCAGTTCGGCGCGCTGGGCGTGGTGCCCCTGCCGGGTGCCGGGGCGGCGGCGGCGGAGGCGGAGGCCGCCTATGCGCTGGATAGTCTAAAGCTGGACGGGCTTACGCTGTTGGGTCATATGGGCGGCAAATATCTTGGCTATCCGGATTACAACGAGCTTTATGCCGAACTGGACCGGCGCGCCGCCGTCGTTCTGGTCCATCCGGTACGCCCGGCGGTCCGGGACATGCCCGAATATTGCTATCCCCAGGACATCGTGGAACTGGTTACCGACACGCCCCGGGCCATCGGCAGTATGCTCTTTTCAGGCATGCTGGAAGCCTATCCCAATATCCGCTTCATCATGTCCCATGCGGGGGGAACCGTGCTTTTGGTGCTGAGCCGGCTGCGCAACTATGCCGCATCGGTGCCCAAGGCCCAAGAAGCCGTGCCGCAAGGCGTCGATGCTTATCTCAAACGGCTATATTACGATGTGGCCCAGGCGGCATTGCCCACCACGCTTGGAATTTTGACGGATTATGTGCCGGCCAGCCAGATTTTGTTCGGCTCCGATTATCCCTTTGCCCGCCTGGGTCCCGATGCCCTGCTGGCCCAGACCATGGACGGCGTGCGCGGTTTCGGCTTCGACGGGGAAAGCCTTCGGCTGATCGAACGGGACAATGCGCTGAAACTGTTTCCGAGACTCAACCGCTCTTCTTGATCACCCGCAGTTCGATTTCCAGCTCTTCGATGACGTTGAACTGATGGATGGCCATTTCCTCCGACGTCACCTCGCCCGCCCGCATGCGGCCCAGCCAATCCTCGGACGGGAAATATTCAACCGATTCCACCTCGAAATCCACATCAAGGCGCAGGCCAAGCTGGGAATTGGCGTAACCCGCCTCGCGCCATTCGATGTTCTTTTTCTTGGAGAACAGATGGAACTGATCGGGGATGATGGGCCGCACATGGGTGGGATCGGCCAGGAATTCATCGCTTCTCGGATGGGGTGCACGGATATGGACCCGCGCCCCGTCAGCCGAGATGCGGTAAAGTTCGCGGATGATGCCCAGATAGGTTTCGGTCGATTGCCCAAGATGCTCAAGCACATGGCTGAGGATCACTTCGGTTGCGCAATCGTCTTCCAAAGGCCAGGGGAATTGTTCCAGATCGACCACCCGGTCAGGCGAGCAGGCCTCTTCCTTGTCCAGGTTGAGATAACCATCCAGCCGGTTGAAACCGCACCCCAAATTCAGACGCATGGAACAACGGTCATCATCAATGATCCTAGTTTTATTTCCGGCCTAATGTAGCGCCGCCACCCTTCCCAGCCAAGGCCAGAATCCGGCTCAAAATATGGCCCACAAGGAGGCCCAAAACCGAGCCTAGAAGCAACTCCAAAACCAGATCCGGAATCCGGTCCGAAAACCGGCTCTTGATGAGAAAAATTTCGCGCCGGGCCCTGATCCAGCAAGCGCCTTTCATCCCCGCCGGTTTACCGGCGATGGCTGATCGATGGGTCATTTAACCCTCCCTTATATGGTTGCTTCACGTTGAAAGCCGTCTTTCACGCGTTATGAAGGGAGAAGCAAAAGCCGTGCCGGGCGCGCCTGCTTGCATTTTTGGCTTCCGATAACGGGTTTAATTTTTTATTTGGGGGCCGGACCAAGTGATGGGCGGCAGAAACTGCCCTATTTGGCGCCTTATTTCTTGGTGTCTTTTTTGGCCGCCGGTTCGGCCTGGGCTGTTTCCAGCTCGCCGAAGGTAACTTCCGAGCGGCGCGCCGTTGCCACCAGATTCTCTACCTGGACCCTGAATTTCATCACTTCCTTGGGCTTCAGGGAGCTTTTCGCCGGTGAAATCTCGCTGGTTTGCACTACCTGTTCGTTGCCGTCATACAACAAAGCGCGGATTTTGGGGACGGCCTGCACTTCGTTCGTGATGTTAGTGATCTCGCCGGCCACCACCAGGGCTTCGGACCGGCCGACGGTTTCCCTGGATACCTTGACCTTGGAGATGCGCAGGCCCTCGCCCGGGATGGGCACATGCAGCCCGATCAGGCTGAAGGCCGCATTGGTACCGGGCATGATACCGACCACGGTTTCGCGCATGAAGACGGCTCCACCCAGAAGGAGCAGTACGATCAGCCCGACGCCAAGGGGAATCCACAGAACCATACGGCTTTTGGGTTCCGAATCGTCGCCGATATCGGAGCCAGACAAGTTCGACGGAATAGGTTCCGGGTCGGGCAGGTCTTCGGGATCGATATCCGAATAATCCTCTTCAACCCCGTCCGATCCAAAATCACTTAGTGGTTCCGGGTCTTCCATATTTTCCAGCGCATCGGCGTCGATATCGGTAAGGTCTTCATCAACATCATCGCCCAGCCCGGACGGCGTGTCCATTTCCTCTTCCGGCCCCAGCATTTCCTCCAATTCATCATCGGAGGGGAGATCTTCTTCCACGGCCGGTTCGGGTTCGGGCTCGGGTTCGGGTTCCAGCTCGGGCGGCGGTGGCGGCGGCGGAGGCGGGGGTGCGAGCTCGGCCGCCGGCGGAGGTGGCGCCTGCGGCGGTGGCGCGGGCGGCTGGGCATAGGGCATCTGTCCCGGCGCCTGGGCATATGCCATCTGGGGAGGCATCTGGGGAGGGGGTGCATAAACCGGTTGAGCCGCGGGCCGCGGACGGTCGGCCACCTGCTTTTGCAGCCATGAATGACCACAATTGGAACACCGCACCGTTTTGCCCTGTTCACCGACAGCGGCGCGATTAATGTCATATGAGGTCGAGCAGTTCGGACAGGTTATGAACATGTTTGCCGAGCTTATTACAGCTATAAGCACTTATAGGAAAATGAATTGGGCAAAGCAAGTGACGCCGGTGGGCGGCGGAATAAAAAAGGCCCGGCCGGACCGGTTCGCGCCGCCGGTTTGCAACGCTGGACGGGAGGGCGGCGGGCATGCGAGACTCCCCTTCATTGAAAGGGGAAAATCAGCCTGATGGCGGATAAAGACGCGGTCGTTCACTTCGAAAATGTGGGGCTACGCTATGGTTTAGGGCCCGAAGTGCTGCGCGACATCACCTTCTCCCTGGCCCCCGGATCCTTCCATTTTCTGATGGGTCCAAGCGGTGCCGGGAAGTCCTCTTTGCTCAAGCTCATGTACCTCGCACACCGCCCAACAAGGGGGGATATTTCATTGTTCGGCCAGGACGTTTCCATGGCGCTCAGAGACGAAATGCCGGCCTTAAGACGGCGAATCGGTGTTGTCTTTCAGGAATTCCGCCTGCTGGCTCATCTGCCCGCTTTCGATAATGTAGCCCTTCCCTTGCGTCTGGCCGGCGTGCGCGAGAGCGAGATTCGCAAACATGTGGAAGAACTGCTCTCCTGGGTCGGCCTCAAAGATCATATGGGCGCGCGCCCCCCCACCCTGTCGGGCGGCCAGCAGCAACGGGTGGCCATTGCCCGGGCCGTGATCACTCGGCCCAAGCTTCTGGTCGCCGATGAGCCCACCGGCAACGTGGATGACCGCATCGCCCAGCGCCTGCTCCACCTGTTCGATGAATTGAACAAGCTGGGGACGACCATCGTCATCGCCACCCATAACGCGGCCCTGGTCGAAAGCCGCAACCTGGCGCGCCTGACCATCGAGAACGGATATCTGGAAAGAATTCCGCCCCGTGTGGAAGAGGTGGTGAGCGAGCCCCCCCCTGAGCAACCTGCCCCTGGGCAACCCGCCCCCAGGGATGGGGTTTCCGAAGCCCCCGCCAGCCTGGATGCCGGGTTCGCAGGAGGGGTGCGGCCGAGATGAGGCGCCACCGGCCATGATTGGGCGCTTGATCACGTTGCGCTCGGATCTTCCTTTTGGCGAGGATGATCTGGCCCGCTTTCTGCCGTGGCTGGTGGCTTTCATGGTGTTTCTCTCGGCCCTGGCCATTGCCGGCATCTTCGGGCTGGCCAATGTGGCGGAGAAATGGAACCGGGGCGTCAAGGATACCCTGACCATTCAGCTTCCCCGGGCGGAAAACCTGGCCGCCGATTCCAGGCGCCTGTCGGCAGCACTTGGCACGCTGAGACGCACCGAAGGCGTCAAACGGGCCGACGCCGTGGATAGGGAAATCGTCCAGAAACTGCTGGCACCCTGGCTGGGCGGCGCGGTGCAGTCCAAGGAACTGCCCCTGCCCCAGGTGATCGATGTGGAAATCGACCGTTCCAGCGGGCTGAGCGCGGTGGATTTGCAAACAAAGCTTAAAACCTCCCTGCCCAGGGCCACCGTCGATGATCATCGGGTCTGGCTTGACGGTTTTGTGCGGGCTGTCAATTCCACCGAACTGGTGGCCGGCGTTATACTTGTTGTTATTTTCCTGGCTACCATTGGAACAGTGGTGTTTTCGACCCGTACCGGCCTCGGCCTGCACCGGGACGTGATCGAGGTGATGCACCTGATGGGCGCCCAGGACAGCTACATCGCCAAGCAATTCGCCGACCGTTTTCTGTTCATGGGTTTGCGCGGCGGCCTGGCCGGCATGGCTCTGGCGCTGCCCATTCTGTTCTTGCTCAAATTTCTGGCCGGGCAGTTGCAGGCAGGTCTTTTGCCGGCCACCGCCTTGGGCCCCCCCGGCTGGAGCGCCATTGCCGCCCTGGTTCCGGTGGTTGCCCTGATCGCCATGGTCACGGCACGCATGACCGTGATCCGGGCGCTGGCCAAGATGTTTTGATGGCCAGGCAAAGACAGCCCGGCGTCAGATGGCCGAAAGGAAGGTTCCGCAGAGGTATGGCCCTCGCCGGATCCATCTTTCTGGTGGGCGGCGTAATTTGGTTGTGGGGGTTGTTCGGCTTCGTCGCCCGCATTCCCGTGGCGGTTCTGGGTGAGACCGGCAAGACCGACGCCATCGTCGTGCTGACCGGAGGAACCCGCCGTCTGGAGGCGGGCCTGACCCTGCTGGCTGGGGGAAAAGCCGGTATGCTGTTTGTCTCCGGCGTCTACCGGGGCGTGGATGTGACCCGTCTCCTGGAAATTTCCAGACGCAATCCCGCCGAATTTCTGTGCTGCGTCAAGCTCGGCCATGAGGCCGCCTCGACCGCCGGCAATGCCCGGGAAACCGCGGCCTGGCTGGTTCAGCGCAAATACCGCTCCTTGCGCCTGGTAACCGCCAATTACCATATGCCGCGCTCGCTTTTGGAGTTCCGTCACACCATGCCCCACGTAAAGCTGGTGCCCAACGCCGTCTTTCCCAAAAATTTCAAACGCCAAAGATGGTGGACATGGCCCGGCTCGGCCAGCCTGATTTTAAGCGAATACAGCAAATATCTGCTGGCCATCTTGCGCCACCTGGGGGAAAAGCCTGGCGCCGGGACAGGTGCCGGGACTGGTACCGGAAGAGAAGCGTCATGATCTGGCTGCGCTCCATATTGTTCAATCTGTTTTTTTTCACCTGGACGGGCATCCTGCTTTTCAGCCTTTGGATTCTCATGCCTCTTTCCCCATCCCGGTTCCGGGCCGCGCTGCGGCTCTGGCCGTGGGGAGTGCTTTTCGGCCTCAAATGGCTGGTGGGTATTACCTATGAAGTCAGGGGGCGGGAGAACCTGCGCAGCGGCGCGGTTGTCTTTGCCGCCAAGCATCAGTCGGTCTGGGAGACCATGTTGTTTTTGCTGCTCGATGGGGAAGTCGCCTACACCATGAAGACAGAGCTTTTGCGCATTCCCTTTTGGGGCTGGTATATGAAGAAGGCCGGTAATGTGGCCCTGGACCGCACAGGGGGCGCGGCGGCGCTACGCCGTATGATCAGGGAAGCCAAATCCATCCTGGAGGAGGGTCGCTCGGTGGTCATTTTTCCGGAAGGAACCCGGGTCAAACCCGGCGAGAAGGGCAAATATCAGGCGGGAATCGCCGCACTTTACGCCCAGACCGGCGTTCCCGTGGTCCCCGTGGCCCTTAATTCCGGACTATTCTGGGGACGGCACTCGTTCCGCAAACGGCCGGGTACCATTTTGCTGGAATTTCTGGAACCCCTGCCTCCCGGCCTGGAGCGGGCCGCCTTCATGGATCAGCTTGAAAGGCGGGTTGAAAGTGCCGCAATTCGCCTGTTCGAGGAAGGCGGCGGCAAGGTGGACTGATTGCCCCAACCCCTTGTGGAAAGGATGAATTATTTTGTAATCCTTTGATATCAAAAAATATTTTTTTCTATTGGCTGGGGGTGAATGAGGGACAAGCTGTGGAAACAAAACAAGAACTTTTTTATTGACCCGGCCCGCACACTTGCCTACATTTCAGGATACTCACGGTCAAAAGCAGCTTCTGGCACGCCTTTTTTGGGCGAGGAATGGTTATGCGGATATCTTCCGTCTCTCAGCAAATCTGGGACATGAAATACCGCCTCAAGGCAACCGATGGCGACCCCATCGACAAAAATGTTGCCGATACCTTCCGCCGCGTCGCCAAAACCTTGGCGGAACCTGAAAAGGACAGCCAGGCCTGGGCCGCGCGTTTCGAGGACGCCATGGGAGATTTCCGTTTCCTGCCTGCCGGGCGCATCCTGTCGGGGGCGGGAAGTGACCGCGACACCACCTTGTTCAATTGTTTCGTCATGGGCGAGGTGCCCGACGACATGGCCGGCATTTTCGAAAGCCTCAAGGAAGCCGCCCTGACCATGCAGCAGGGCGGCGGCATCGGCTATGATTTTTCCACGCTCCGGCCCCGGGGGGCTCCGGTCAAGGGTATGGGCGCCGATGCGTCGGGGCCTCTTTCGTTCATGGAGGTGTGGGACGCCATGTGCCGCACGATCATGAGCGCCGGCGCCCGGCGTGGCGCCATGATGGCCTGCATGCGCTCGGATCATCCGGACATCGAAAATTTCATCGAAGCCAAACAGGAGCCCGGCCGGCTGCGCATGTTCAATCTGTCAGTACTGATCAGCGATGCCTTCATGCAGGCGGTCAAGGAAGACGGCGGCTGGGAGCTGAAATTTAACGGAATTGTCCACAAAAGCCTGGCGGCGCGCGAATTGTGGGACAAGATCATGCGCGCCACTTTCGCCTATGCAGAACCGGGCGTTATTTTCATCGACCGCATCAACCGGCTCAATCCTCTGTCCTATTGCGAAACCATCCAGGGCACCAATCCCTGTGGCGAACAGCCCCTGCCGCCTTATGGAGCCTGCCTGTTGGGATCGGTCAATCTGGCGCGTCTGGTGGCTAATCCCTTTACCGGGCGGGCAGGGATAGACATGGATGGTCTGGGCCAATTGGTCGGGACCGCCGTGCGCATGTTGGACAACGCCATCGATATTTCGCGCTTTCCCCTGCCCGAACAGGAAAAGGAAGCCAAGGCCAAGCGGCGCATGGGTTTGGGCGTAACCGGACTGGCCGATGCCCTGATCATGTGCGGCGCGCGCTACGGATCGGCCTATGCGGTCGAGCTGACCGAAAGATGGATGAAGGGTATTTCCCGCGCCGCCTATCTGGCGTCGGCCGGTCTGGCCAGGGAAAAAGGAAGCTTTCCCCTGTTCGATCCGGACGAATATATGGTGGGTGCCTTCTTCGAGGGTCTGGACGAAGATGTGCGCCAGGCGGTGGAAGAAAACGGACTGCGCAATGCCCTGCTTACTTCTATCGCACCCGCCGGCACCATATCGCTCCTGGCCGATAATGTGTCGTCGGGTCTGGAGCCCGTATTCAGCTTCAATTACAAGCGCCAGGTCCTGATGCAGGATGGTTCGCGCAAGGAAGAGGAAGTGAGCGATTTCGCCTATCGCCTGTTCAGGCGCATGAAGGGCGAGGAGGCACCGCTCCCCGAAGCCTTCGTCGATGTGCAGGCGCTTGAGCCCCGCGATCATCTGGTCATGCAGGCCGCCGTACAGAAATATGTGGACAGCTCCATCTCCAAGACCATCAATTGCGCCGAAGACATCGCCTTTGAGGATTTCAAGGATATCTATGCCCAGGCCTTTGAACTGGGCTGCAAGGGCTGCACCACCTACCGGCCCAATGACGTGACCGGCGCCGTGCTGGAACAGATTGGCGAGGGCAAAGCGGCGGCGGAAGTGGATGATGAGCCCGAATTACCCCTGGAACAGCCCCCCGCCATAGCGGGCGCGAAACCGGAAGGTGGGGGCATGCCGGGAGAACTGGTTTATCTCACCCAACCCCTGGACCGGCCCGAAGCCCTGGCCGGGAGGACCTACAAGGTGCGTTGGCCCGAAAGCGATCATGCACTTTATATCACCCTCAATGATGTGGTTCAGGACGAAAGGGTGCGACCTTTCGAAGTTCTGATCAATTCCCGGGACACGGAACATTATGCCTGGACCGTGGCACTTACCCGGATGATTTCAGCCGTTTTCCGGCGCGGCGGTGATGTTTCCTTCGTGGTTGAGGAGCTGAAAGCCGTGTTTGATCCAAGGGGCGGTCAATGGATGGGCGGGAAATATGTCCCCTCGCTTTTGGCCGCTATCGGTCAGGTGATCGAAAACCACATGATCGCCATCGGCTTTATCACGCCGCCAGGTCATGAACTGGAAGAAGAACTGGCCACGCCACAAGTGGTCAATCTGGGATATCAGGAAGAAAATTCCGACCGGCGTTTCCGCCAATGCCCAAAATGCGGACAGGCAGGGCTGATCCGGCAGGAAAACTGCGATTACTGCACGAGCTGCGCTTATTCAAAATGTAGTTAATGGACCGCCCCGCAAGGCGAGGGATCAGCCGCCGTTGAGCAACTGTTCGGCGACCATGTGAACTTTTTCAGATCCGACTTCATTATCCGAAGAATCAGAAGTGTTGGTCTTGATCCATTCCTTGACCGCCGCCCCGTCCACATCAACCGATTTCAGCGCCACGCAAAGTATGGCTTCCACGGCAATGATATGAGCCGCTAAATCATCCAACTGATCGAAATGAGCGTTCGCCGCCTCACCGATATTTTTCAATTCGTCGCGCAGCTGCTTGATGTTGCCGTCGATTTCCTTGATCTGGTCAAAGAACATAACACTACTCCTAGACGAGCCTATCCGTACCCTCACCATACAGGGGCAGGACTGGGCTGTCACTGTCTGAAAACCCTGGAAAAGCCATATGACCATGAAAAAGTTAATAATTCGCAAATTTGAACCGCACCGCGCCCAAAGTACCATTTTGATGCTATAATACCTGTTCCGTTAGGCAGGACAGGTTGGGTGTTTTGGGCCAAATTATTTTCTATCTTCTGGTGGCCGCGCTTGGCGCTACCGTGCTTGCGTTGTTCGTGGGTATCTGGTCCATGGCCGCCAGGGGCCGGCATTCGCCCCGCTTTTCCAATCGAATGATGCAGCTTCGGGTAGCCTTTCAGGCCCTGGCCCTGCTGCTTTTTGTTCTTTTTCTGGGCTTTGGCCGGAACTGAGGCGGGCGAGAAGCATGGTCAAGCTGGATAAGATCTATACAAAAGGCGGCGATGGGGGCGAAACTTCATTGGGCGGCGGCGACCGCGTGGCCAAGGACCATCCCCGCCTGGCAGCCATCGGCAGCGCGGAGGAAGCCAACGCCATTTTGGGTATCGTGCGAATTCATCTGGATGATGAGGCCGGCTGGCAGGCGGATGCCATGGCCGGGCGTATTCAAAACGATCTTTTCGATCTGGGCGCCGATTTGGCCTTTCCCCAGAAAGCCGGAGCCAAACAAGGTGGTGAGAGGCTGGAAATCACCGCCTCCCAGATTCAGCGCCTGGAAGATGAAATCGACCTGCTCAATCAACACCTGAAAGCCCTGGACAGTTTTATCCTGCCGGGCGGCGGGGCGGCTTCGGCCCATCTTCATCTGGCCCGTACCGTGGTCCGCCGGGCCGAGCGCGAAACCGCGGCTCTGGCCCAAACCACGCCGCTCAATCCCTTGATTTTGCAATATCTCAACCGGCTGTCCGATCATCTTTTCGTCCTTGCCCACCACCTGAACGGGCAGGGAGCGGAGGATGTTTTATGGAGCCCTGGTGGCAATCGTTGACATGTCAGCCACTTGACCATATTTTCTCGCCTCGAACCGCGTTCGGAAGTTAACTTGTCACCATTCCAGATCATTTCTTTCGCAGGCAGCCCATGAAAATTCTCGTCGCCGTCAAACGCGTCGTCGACTACAACGTTAAGGTCCGCGTCAAAAGCGATCAAAGTGCCGTTGAGACCGAAAACGTCAAAATGTCCATGAACCCTTTCGACGAAATCGCCGTCGAGGAAGGCGTCATCCTGCGCGAGCAGGGCGCGGCAGAGGAACTGGTGGCCGTCTCCATGGGCCCCCAAAAATGCTCCGAAACCATCCGCACGGCGCTGGCCATGGGGGCCGACCGCGGCATCCATGTGCTCACCGATGCGGAGTTGGAACCCCTGGCCGTGGCCAAATTGCTGGCCGCCATCGCCGGGCGGAAAAACCCCGAAATGGTGTTCCTGGGCAAGCAGGCCATCGACGATGATTCGAACCAGACCGCCCAGATGCTGGGGGCGTTGCTGGACTGGCCCCAGGGGACCTTCGCTTCGGACTTGAAGCTGGGGGATGGATCGGCCGAGGTTACCCGCGAAATCGATGGCGGGCTGGAAACGGTGCGGCTCAATCTTCCCTTGGTCTTGAGTGTGGATTTGCGGCTGAACACGCCCCGTTATGCGTCGCTCCCCAATATCATGAAGGCCAAGAAAAAGCCCATCGAGGAACTCTCGCCCGAGGATTTGGGCGTCGATATCACGCCGCGTCTTGAAACCCTCAAGGTGGAAGACCCGCCCAAGCGTAAGGCCGGGGTCATGGTCGAGGATGTGGCCGGGCTGGTGGATAAATTGAAAAATGAAGCAAAGGTGATCTGATGACCGCCTTGGTAATCGCAGAACATGATGGTCAGGCGCTGCAAGGCGCCACCTTGAATGCCGTAACCGCCGCCGCCCAGTTGGGCGAGGTCCATATGCTGGTGGCCGGCGCCAATTGCGCTGATGCGGCAAAGGCCGCGGCGGCCACGGCGGGTGTCGCCAAGGTGCTGTTGGCCCAGGATGATATTTATGCTCATAACCTGCCGGAAAATTTGACGCCTCTGATCGCCGGGCTGGCAGACAATTACGGTCATCTGCTGGCCGGGGCCACTTCGTTTGGCAAAAATGTGATGCCCCGCGTCGCCGCCACCCTGGATGTGGCGCAGATTTCGGAAATCATCGCCATCGAGAGCGAAGATATCTTCCAGCGCCCCATCTATGCCGGCAATGCCATTGCCACGGTCAAGTCATCGGACGCCGCCCGCGTGATCACGGTCCGCGCAACGGCCTTCGATGCCGCCGAAACCGGTGCGGGCACAGCGGAGATCGAGGAAATAGGGGCGGCTGCCGCCCCCGGCAGTGCCGAATTCGTCGGCACCGAACTGACCCAGTCCGACCGGCCCGAACTGACCGCTGCGGGGATCATCATTTCCGGCGGCCGGGGCATGCAGGACGGTGAGAATTTTCATCTGCTTGAGAAAGTCGCCGATATCCTGGGTGCCGCCGTGGGTGCGTCCCGGGCCGCCGTCGATAGCGGCTTTGTCTCCAACGACTATCAGGTCGGCCAGACCGGCAAGATCGTCGCCCCTGATTTATACATCGCAGTGGGTATTTCGGGCGCCATTCAGCATCTTGCCGGAATGAAAGACAGCAAGGTGATCGTCGCCATCAACAAGGACGAAGAAGCTCCTATTTTCCAGGTGGCCGATTACGGGCTGGTGGCCGACCTGTTCAAGGCCTTGCCGGAGCTTGAGGCCGAATTGTCAAAATAAGCTCACAATCAATAACAACAATGGTTGAGGAAATGACCACTAAAATCAAGAATATCGGCATCATTGGCGCCGGGCAAATGGGCTCCGGTATCTCTCATGTTTGCATCGTTGCCGGTTATGATGTGCGGCTCATCGATGTGGACGAAGGGGCCCTGTCCAAAGCTCGGGCGGCCATCGAAAAAAATCTCTCCCGCCAGGTCAGGCGCGAAAGGCTGACCGAGGCGGATATGAAAGCCGCCCTGGAACATCTGAGCATGGGCACCGACAGCAAAATCCTGGGGGATTGCGATCTGGTGATCGAGGCAGCGACGGAAAACGAGGAAACCAAGAAGGCAATCTTCGCCAATATCTGTCCCGATCTCAAAGATGACGCCATTCTGGCGACCAACACCTCATCCATCTCCATCACCCGCTTGGCCGCCCAGACCGACAGGCCGGAGAAATTCATGGGCATTCATTTCATGAACCCGGCACCGGTCATGGAATTGGTCGAACTTATCCGGGGCATCGCCACCGGACCCGAAATTTTCGACGATGTTCGGGAATTTGTCGTCGATCTGGAGAAAACGCCGGTCAGCTCCGAAGATTTCCCGGCCTTTATCGTCAACCGCATCCTGCTGCCCATGATCAACGAAGCGGTCTATACCTTGTATGAAGGCGTGGGATCGGTGGATGCCATCGATCAGGCTATGCGCTTGGGCGCCCATCATCCCATGGGCCCGCTGGAGCTTGCCGATTTCATCGGGCTTGATACTTGCCTGGCCGTCATCCAGGTGCTTCATGACGGCCTGGCCGATACCAAATACCGGCCTTGCCCGCTGCTGGTGAAATATGTGGAAGCCGGCTGGCTGGGGCGTAAATCGGGCCGGGGTTTCTACGACTATTCAGTTGATAAGCCGGTTCCCACCCGCTGATTGGCGGCTCCCCTCGGACGGGGTGGTGTCCAGAGCATTTTCCGTTTAAATGCGATCATTTTGACCGGGTGAATTTGTGCCGTGGCTAGGCGCGCTTCGCATGGCGA
>CAZBQG010000049.1:0-19920 GCA_964493945.1 uncultured Rhodospirillaceae bacterium | reverse complement strand
ACACGCTGGCCGGCGTGGTGCGCGCCCATGTGGCGGCCCGCGATACCGGCATCCAACTGATCGTCGGCGCACGCCTCGAATTCACTGACGCCACCCCCAGCCTCATCTGCCTGCCCACGGACCGGGCCGCCTATGGCCGCCTGTCCAGGCTCTTAAGCCAGGGCAAACGGCGCGTCGAAAAAGGCGATTGTCAATTGTTTCTGGAAGACATTGCCAGGGATGGGGAATTCGCCCGGGGCAAGGGGCAAATCTTCATCGCCATAGCCCCGCATGAGGTGAATGAGGCGTTTACAGATGCGCTGGATAACTTAAGAAAAAAGTTTAAGAAAAATCTATATCTATCTGTAAATTACCTATATTTAGGCCAAGATACTTCCCGCATTGCCCATCTGGCGAAGATCGCCCGCCATGCCCGCATCCCCTTGCTGGCAAGCAATGACGTGCATGCCCATATCCCGGAACGCAGACCCCTGCAAGATGTGCTGACCTGCATCCGGGAACATTGCACCATCCATGAAGCGGGCTTCCGTCTCTTCGCCAACGGGGAGCGCCATTTGAAACCCGCCCATGAAATGAATCGCCTGTTCGCCGATTATCCGGAAGCCATCGCCAACACGCTCCGCATTGCCCAAAAATGCCGCTTCAGCCTGGTGGAGCTGGCCTATGATTACCCCATCGATCCGGTCCCGGATGGGCTGAGCGTGCAAGATGAACTTGTCCGCCTGACCCATGAAGGGGCCGGGGAACGGTATCCGGACGGTGTGCCGGACAAGGTCGCCGCCGGCATCGAACATGAACTGGCCCTGATCGATGAGCTGGGCTATGCGCCTTATTTCCTCACCGTTCATGATATCGTACGCTTTGCCCGGTCGCGCGCCATTCTTTGCCAGGGGCGGGGCTCGGCGGCCAATTCGGCCGTTTGCTTTTGCCTGGGCATCACCTCGGTGGACCCGGCCCGCATGGATTTGCTGTTCGAGCGCTTCGTCAGCGCCGAGCGCGACGAGCCGCCCGATATCGATGTAGATTTCGAACATGAGCGGCGCGAAGAGGTGATCCAGTATATTTACGAGAAATATGGCCGCGAGCGGGCCAGCCTGACGGCAACGGTGATCAGCTACCGGGCAAAAAGCGCGCTCCGGGAAGTGGGCAAGGTAATGGGCCTTTCCGAAGACGCCACCCAGGCGCTTTCCAGCGCATCCTGGGGGCGGCGCAGCGCCGGGCCGGATGAGGCACGGGTGCGCGAAGTGGGCCTTGACCCGGCCGATCATACTTTGCGCAAAATCCTTGATCTGGCCCAGGAAATCATCACTTTTCCACGCCACCTGAGCCAGCATACGGGCGGCTTCGTGATCACGGCGGGGCCCCTTGATGCCATCGTCCCCATCGAGAACGCGGCCATGGAAGACCGCACGGTCATTGAATGGGACAAGGATGATCTGGACGCGTTGGGCATCCTGAAAATAGATGTCTTGGCGCTGGGCATGCTCACCTGCATCCGCAAGGCCTTCGATCTGATCGAACGCCACCATGGCCGAGTGCTGAGCCTGGCGGGCGTGCCCAATGGCGACGGCACCGTCTATGACATGCTTTGCGCGGGCGATTCCATCGGCGTATTCCAGGTGGAAAGCCGGGCCCAGATGGCCATGCTGCCGCGCCTCAAACCGCGCTGCTTTTATGATCTGGTGATCGAGGTGGCCATCGTCCGCCCCGGCCCCATCCAGGGCGATATGGTGCATCCTTATTTGCGCCGGCGTAACGGCGAGGAACAAGTGACCTATCCGTCCAGGGAACTGGAGGAGGTGCTGGGCAAGACCCTGGGCGTGCCTTTGTTCCAAGAACAGGCCATGAAAATCGCCATCGTGGCGGCCGGTTTTACAGCAACCGAGGCCGACGGGCTGCGCCGCGCCATGGCCACCTTCCGCCGCTCGGGCCAGATCCCCGACTTCCACGGCAAGATGGTGGAGGGCATGGTCGAGCGCGGCTATGAGCGCGGTTTCGCCGAGCGTTGTTTCAAACAGGTCGAGGGATTCGGCGAATATGGCTTTCCTGAATCCCACGCCGCCAGCTTTGCCCTTCTGGTCTATGTCTCGGCCTGGCTCAAGTGCCACTATCCGGCGGCCTTCGCCTGTGCGCTCCTCAACAGCCAGCCCATGGGCTTTTATGCCCCGGCCCAGATTGTACGCGACGCAAAGGATCATGGCGTCGAAGCCCGCCCGGTGGATGTCAATGACAGCGGGTGGGACTGCACGCTTGAGCCTATAGGTAATCAACAAGTGGCCCTGCGCCTGGGTTTGCGCCAGATCAAGGGATTTGGCGTGGATGCCGGCGATGCCCTGGTCGATGGCCGGGGAACGGGCTACGGGCAGATGGAAGAGGTCAATAAAAGCACCCGCATGGGCCGGGGATTGCTGGAAAAACTGGCCCGGGCCGATGCCTTTCAATCCATGGGTCTGGACCGGCGCCAGGCCCTGTGGGCGGTCAAGGGATTACCCGATCATGCTCCCCTGCCCCTTTTCGCCCATCTGGACGCCATCCAATTGCAGCCCGAACCCGCCGTCTCCCTGCCGCCCATGGGTCTGGGCGAACAGGTGGCCGATGATTACCGCGCACTCCGCCTATCGCTAAAATCCCATCCCATGGCCCTTTTACGGGATGAATTCGACCCTCTGGGCATGATGCCTTGCGATCAGCTCCTGGTGCGCAAGAGCGGCTCCTGGGTGAAGCTGGCCGGCCTGGTCCTCATCCGCCAGCGCCCGGGCAGCGCCAAGGGGGTCATTTTCGTGACCCTGGAGGATGAAAGCGGCGTCGCCAATCTCATCGTCTGGCCCCATGTGCTGGAACGCTACCGGCGCACGGTGCTGGGCACCCAGCTTCTGGGCGCGGAAGGCAGGCTGCAACGCGAAGGGGTGGTAACCCATCTGATCGCCCATAAGCTGTATGATTTCTCCCCCTATCTGGGTAAGCTGACGCAAACGCCCACCTCCACGGTAGGCTTTTCCGGCCGGCGCCCCAAACGCCGCATGATGCCGGGCAGCAGGGATTTCAAATGAGATTGCCAGCCTCGATTAAAGACCTATATAAACATTCACCTAAGATAACCTCATTTCCCCAATAAGGATGAAAGTCCGGCCCGCTTGAATTGGCGGGGGGCCGGTGAGGGCTTTTGACAGACAAGGTAGAACCTGACGAAACAGACGACCTGCCGGCCCGCGAAGGGGCGCGCGAAGGCATGGCGGCCTTTCGTTATCCCGATTACCGCTTTTTCTTTCTGACCCGGGTGTCCAGCACCTTCGCCATCAATATGCAGACCGTGGCCATAAGCTGGGTGGTCTATGTGAATACGGGAAGCGCCCTTGATCTGGGGCTGATCGGGCTTGCCTTGTTCCTGCCGGGCCTGCTTTTTTTCCTTCTGGCCGGGGCCGCGGCGGACCGTTTCAACCGCAAAATGATCCTCATCGCGGCCCATCTGACCCAAGGGGTGGGATCGGCCATATTGCTTTATTTTTCCCTTACCGGGATCACCGATTTTTCCCTTTATTTCGGGGTCGCCATGATTTTGGGCACGGGGCGCACATTCGCCAATCCCACCTCCAACGCCATCCTGCCCAATCTGGTGGCCCGCAAGCATTTCGGCAACGCCGTCGCCTGGTCCTCGTCGGGCTTTCAGGTGACCAGAATCGCCGGGCCCGCCGCCGGGGGATTGCTGCTTATCCTGGGGGCCGATGTGGATTTCGCGGTGATCACGGCGCTGTTCGTTCTGGCCGCCTTTTTCACCCTGGGCATCCGGGGCAAGACCCAAAGTGCCAGGCGCGATCCGGTCACCTTGGAAAGCCTGTTCGCCGGCTTCAAATTCATCTGGTCGGAAAAAATCATCCTGGCGGTCATTTCCATCGATCTGTTCGCCGTATTTTTGGGCGGCGCCGTCGCCTTGCTGCCGATCTATGCCAAGGACATTCTCCAAGTCGGCGAATGGGGGTTGGGAATCCTGAGAAGTGCGCCTGCCTGGGGTGCGGTGGTCTCGGCTATCTATCTGACCCAACGCCCGATCAAGCGCAATGGCGGCATAAAGATGTTCATCAGCGTGGGGATTTTCGGCCTGGCAACGGTGGGCTTCGGCATATCAGAGAATTTCGCCTGGACCCTGGTGGCCCTGACCATCATGGGGGCCGCCGACATGTTCAGCGTCTATGTGCGCCAGAACATCATTCAACTGACCACCCCCGATGAGATGCGGGGCCGAGTCAATGCGGTCAATTCGGTCTTTGTCGGGGCCTCCAACGAGCTGGGAGAATTTGAATCAGGCGTCACTGCCGAATGGTGGGGCACGGTCCCCGCCGTGCTGGTCGGCGGCTTCGGCACCCTGGCCATCGCCGCCATCTGGATGAAGCTTTTCCCCAGCCTCAGGCGGGTCGACGGGCTGGACGCGGAGAGCCTGGCCCGGAGCTAAACAATAAGAGGACAAATTTGTCCTTTCAACTTGACTTGAGGACGAATTTGTCCTTTAATTGATTACTGACAGGGACGTTAACGCAAGGGGCATTTCTTTAGTTTTTTAGAGAGGCTGCCCCTTAGCGGGAGGTAACTGTCGACAAATGAATAATAATCAGTTTGAAAGATGGCTTCGCAAGGAATTTGGAATTGTCTCATCGGCCAAGCGGGGTGCCGGGCACAGGATGCTGCGCAATCCAGCCAACGGAAAAAATCGCAAATTCCAATGCATGGTGGACGCAAACAGTTGGGACCGGTTTGAAAAACAAAATTCTCAAGGATCTCGGTCTCAAATAGCCTTATTCCCTTCGGTCGAGGAGTAACGCCCGTAAATGACTAGACCTTACTCATTCGAATATGCCGTGGACCTCATCCCCGACGATAACGACATCTTGTTGGTCACCTCCTCCGATTTTCCGGAACTGACCACTTTCGGTGAAGACCGGAAAGATGCGTTGGAAAAAGCCGTCGGAGCGTTGGTCGCCGTCATTTCAGCCCGCATTGATGACCGGGAAGAAATCCCCCGCCCGGCACCGGCCAAAGGGCGCCCCACCGTCGCCCTGCCCACATTAATCGCCAGCAAAGTGGCGCTCTACAGGGCCATGAGCGAGGCCGGCCTCACCCAGGCGGCACTGGCCGAACGGTTGGGCTGCGATCCCCGCCAGGTGCGCCGGCTGCTGGACCCGCTCAACGCATCACGCCAGGACCATATCGACAATGCCCTCAGGGTGCTTGGCAAACGTCTCGTGGTCTCCGTCTCGGACGCCGTGTAATCCGCACTTAGCTCGCCCGGAATTAAGGTGCCACCTCGGCCAGTGAGCCGTCCAGTATCTCTATCAGCTCATCAACATGGGAATTGGTGAAGATCAGCGGCGGCGAGATGATGAATTTGTTGCCGAGCGCCCGGACGATCATCCCCCGGCGCTGACATGCCTGGCTTAATTCATTCAAATAAGGTTCTTTCGGCGTGTAAGGCGCCTTGCTTGCCCGGTCCTTGACGAATTCCACGGCCAGCATGAGCCCCTTGCCCCGCACATCACCCATGGTGGGGTAGCGTTGCTGCAAACCCTTCAGCCCTTCTTGCATATAAGCCCCCACCCGGGCGGCGTTGTCCGTCAGATTCTCGTTCTCCACGATATCCAGATTGGCCAGGGCGGCGGCGCAGGCCAAGGGGTGGCCGGAATAAGTATGGCCGTGGTTGATGGAGGCCAGTTCGTGATCCGTATCCCAGGCCTTGGCGATACGTTCATTGAATACCGTCGCGCCCAGGGGCACATAGGCCGAATTTATCCCCTTGGCGAAACACATGGCGTCGGGCGCCACGCCCCAGCCCCTGGATCCGAACAGCTCGCCCGAGCGGCCGAAACCGGTAACCACCTCATCGGCGATAAGCAAGATGTCGTGCTTGTCGCAAACCTGGCGCACCAAGGGCCAGTAATTATCCGGCGGAACAATCATGCCGCCGCCGCCCAGGATGGGCTCCGCGATGAAGGCGGCCACCGTGTCCGCACCCTGATGTTCGATCTCCCGGTCCAGGATGGAAGCGCAGATTTCGCCCAACTCCTGTGCGTCATCGGTCCAGGGATTGCGGTAAAGATAGGGCGTATCCACTTGGTAAAAGCCCGGCATCAACGGCTCATAGGCGCGCCGAGTCTTGATCCCGCCCGCCGCCGAGGCGCCGCCGAAATGAACCCCGTGATAGCCGTGCTTGAGGGAAAATATTTTGGTTTTCTCCGGCTGACCCATCATTTTCCAATAATGGCGAGTCAGTTTGAGCGCGGTTTCGGCGGCGTCCGAGCCGCCCGATGAAAACATCACCCGTTCCATGTTTTCCGGCTTCAGCATTTCCATGAGGCGGGCCGAAAGCTCAATCGACGGGATGTTGGAAAAGGCGCCGAAGGTGCGGTAATTGGCGATCCGGTTCAATTGATCCATGATCGCCTGCTTGATTTCGGGCCGGTTATGGCCTGCATTGACGCACCAGAGACCAGCCGTCGCATCCAGGTAACGGTTGCCGTCGATATCAGACACATGGACCCCGTCGCCGTCGGCGATGATCAGGGGTGGGTCATCATCCAACGCCTTGGGATCGATATTGGGGTGCCATACATGTTTGGCATTATGATCCTTCACCCAATCACTTTTCGAAGCTTCATTCATTTGACTTCCTCCCCGCCTACCAAGGCGCTCTTGACCATCACTTCGGAATGAAGTGTCCGGTGCACCGGGCATTTGCCGGCGATTTCCAAAAGCTTGACGCGTTCCTTTTCGCTCAAATCGCCGGTGAGTTCTATGACCCGCTCGATCTGATCGACCATGCCTTCGGTGGTTTCGCAATCGGCGCAATCCTCGGCATGGACTTTCTGATGGCTGAGATTGACGCTGGCCCGTTCCAGCTTGATCCCCTTGCGCTCGGCATACATGCGCATGGTCATGCTGGTGCACGCACCAAGCCCGGCCAGCAAAAGATCATAAGGCGAAGGCCCTGTATCCGTGCCGCCGAAATCCACCGGCTCGTCCGCCATTAATTCATGCCGCCCGCCGGTGGACACGGATTGCTGAAAGCGCCCGGCGCCCGTCTCCGTGACCCGCACCTGGCCGCCCTTCGCCTTAGGCAGGGCGTCGCTGTCGCTGTCCCCGCCCCCGCTATCCAGATAGCGCGACGCCCAAGCGGCGATCAGATCGGCCACATAGACCGCGTCAGAGCGGTTGGAGAGAAGATGATCCGCATCATCCAGGGAAACAAAGCTTTTCGGATACTTGGCCGCACCAAATATGCGGGCTGCGTTATCCACCGTGACGATCTCATCCAACGGCCCGTGGAAGATCAGCAACGCCTTGCGCAAGCTCCCGATGGCCTCCAGCATCTTTTGTTCCGCGATGTCTTCCAGGAATTGCTTGCGGATGGTGAAGGGCCGCCCACCCAGGGAAACTTTTGCTTCGCCCTTGGCCTCAATCTCGGCCACCGCATCGCCAAAATTATGGGCAACATGGGCGGGATCACAAGGGGCGGCGATGGTCGCCACCGCATCCGCTTCCGGTATCTGGCCGGCGGCAGCAAGCACGGCGGCACCGCCCAGGCTATGGCCTATCAGGATGCTGGGGGCCTGGTAATGGGCTTTAAGATAATCCGCCGCCGCCACCAGATCGCCCACATTGGAGGTAAAATTGGTATTGGCGAATTCCCCTTCCGAGCTGCCGAGCCCGGTAAAATCAAAGCGCAACACACCAAAGCCCCGCTCGGCCAGGGCAGCGCTGACCCGCGATGCGGTGAAAATGTCTTTCGAACAAGTAAAACAGTGCGCAAACAAGGCAAAGGCGCGGGGCGCCCCATCGGGCAAATCTAGGCGCGCCGCCAACTCATTGCCCAACGCTCCGGTAAAGGTGATTTTGCGGGTCTCCGCCATAAGCTTTCCATCCACGCCGTGAATTGATTCCGTGACTGCCTTCAATAATAGTAAGGTGAGCCGGGTTCGTCCCCTGTTTTTGCGCGAAGCCATCAAAAGGAAGCGGAGCCACCATGAAACCGGAAGATTACAAACTGACCATCAACACCCTGGAGGATGCCGAATACACTTCATTTGGTCCCAGAGAAGTGTACAAGTCCCGCGATCTGGGAGTGGCCGAAGCCACCGGCGGTGAATTAGAAGCGCGTATTTTAAGCGCCGCCGAACCCTGCCCCGGCAATCTGGGACTGCATCTGCACGAAGTCAGTTTCCAGATGGTCTATATCCTCAAGGGCTGGGCCAAATTTTATATGGAAGGTGCGGGCGAGGTCACGGTGAAGGCCGGCACCGCCGTCAATATCCCACCCCGCATCCCCCATGACATGCTGGATCATTCGGACGATATAGAATTCATAGAAGTGATCTCTCCGGCCCAGGGCGACACGGTGTGGATGAAGCCGCTGGAATGAGGGGCGGTTATCAGGCCTGGAAATGATCCCACATCATCCAGGTGCCGATGACCAGAAAGCCGGCGCCCGCCACCGCGCGCATGGGGAAATTTTCAAGCCATTGTTGGCCTTGCGAGCCAATGAGGACGGCCGCCCCGGTCGATACGACCAGCGCGGAGGCAGCGGCCAAAAAAATGAACAAGGGCCGCTGATCGGACCCGGCGGCGAACAGAAGTGTTGCGATCTGGGTCTCATCGCCCAATTCAGCGACGAAGACAGATGCAAAAATACTTAATATTTCCAATACCTTGACCCCCTAAATTGATGGCGCTGGGCTTATCTGGCCCCATGGCGCAAACTTATCGGCGATGCAGGAGCCAAGGCAAGGAGCCATCATGGACGACAATGACGTAGAAATCATTGAACAGAAAAATTTGTACAAGGGTTATTTCAAGATCGACGGCTACCGTTTGCGCCATCGGATTTTCGATCAGGGCTGGAGCGGGGAAATCAGCCGTGATCTTTTTGAGCGCGGCCATGCCGTGGGCGTCCTGCCCTATGATCCGGCTCTGGATCAGGTGGTACTGATCGAACAATTCCGCATCGGCGGACAGGCTGCCGATGGCTTCTCACCTTGGCAGATCGAGGCTGTGGCCGGCATGATCGATCCGGGCCAGACACCGGAAGAAGCGGCCATGCGTGAAACCTTTGAAGAAACCGGGCTCCATCCTCAGGAATTGTTGTTCGTCTACCTCGCCTCACCCGGCTGCATGTCGGAAAGCCTGCATTGCTATTGCGCCAAGGTCGATGCGCAGGGTGCGGGCGGCATTTACGGCGAGGCCGGCGAAGGGGAATTCGTCCGTGCCTTCGCCCATCCGGCGGAAGATGCCTTCGCCATGACCGTTGATGGAAGGGTGGCCAATTCGGTCACCCTGATCGCCCTGCAATGGCTGCAATTGAACCGGGACGAATTACGCGACCGCTGGTCTTGATCGGGGTCCGGGACCGCACTAATTTGATTTTATTATTCGCAGGGTGGCAAGCTTAATATGGATGTGCGCCGGGGATTCCTAGAGGCCATTGGCAATACGCCCCTGATCCGCCTGAACAGGGTATCAGACGAGACCGGCTGTGAAATTCTGGGCAAGGCGGAATTTCTTAATCCCGGCGGATCGGTGAAAGACCGGGCCGCCCTTTATATCGTGCGCGATGCGGAAAAACGGGGACAGCTTAACCCGGGCGGCATCATCGTCGAGGGAACGGCGGGCAATACAGGCATCGGCCTGGCCCTGGTCGCCGGTGCGTCGGGCTATGAAACGGTCATCGTCATCCCCGAGACCCAGGCCGAGGAAAAAAAGGACATGTTGCGCATCGCCGGCGCCGATCTGCGCCAGGTACCAGCCGCGCCCTATTCGGATCCGGAAAATTACATCAACACGTCCGAACGCATTGCGAAGGAATTGGCCGGCACCCACCCCGCCGGTGTCATCTGGGCCAATCAATTCGACAATACGGCAAACCGGGACGCCCATTATTTCGGCACGGGGCCTGAAATCTGGGATCAAACCGACGGCAAGGTGGATGGATTCACCTGTTCGGTAGGCACCGGCGGCTCGCTTGCCGGCATCGGCATGGCGCTTAAGGAGCGGAACAATAATGTGCGGATTGTGTTAGGCGATCCCTACGGAGCATCGCTTTATCATTATTACAAATTCGGTGAACTGAAGGCCGAGGGCGAATCCATCACGGAAGGAATCGGCCAGGCGCGTATTACAAAAAATCTAGAAGGCGCCCCCATTGACGACGCCTATCTGATCCCCGATGACGAAGCACTGAATTTGATTTTCGATATCCTCCAACATGAAGGGCTGTGCCTGGGGCTGTCCACCGGCATCAATGTTGCCGGCGCCATCCGGCTAGCCAGGGATATGGGGCCGGGCCATGTGATCGTCACCCTTTTGGCCGATTACGGAACCCGCTATCAAAGCAAACTGTTCAATGTGGATTATCTGAAGTCGAAGGGTCTTCCTTACCCCGACTGGATGATCTGAAGGGAAATCAATGATGGAATATGCCAACCCCCACGCCCTGGTATCGACGGACTGGCTGGCCGGCAATCTGGATCAGGAGTATCTGGTCATCCTGGATGCGTCCTGGCATCTGGCGGCAGCTGGCCGGGACGCCAAGGCAGAATTCACCCAAGCCCATATTTCGGGTGCCGGCTATTTCGATATCGATGACATTGCCGATCCGCAAGAAACCAAACTGCCCCATATGATCCCGCCCGCCGACGTGTTCGGCGCCAAGGTAGGCGCATTGGGAGCCGGAAATAATTCGAAAATTGTCGTCTATGATGTCTATGGCGGGGGCCTGGCGGCGGCCCGGGCCTGGTGGATGTTCCGCCTGTTTGGCCATGACAATGTGGCCATGCTGAATGGGGGCCTGGGTAAATGGCAAACCGAAGACCGGCCCATGGATGCCACCCCCCCTGCCCCGGCGGCCAAACAATTCCAGGCCCGCCTCAATCCCGCGCTGGTGTGCAGCGTGGATCAGGTTATGGACAATCTGGAAACGGCAAAAGCGCAGGTTCTGGATGCGCGGGGGCCTGGCCGCTTCAACGGCACCGAGCCAGAAGCCCGGCCCGGTGTGCGATCGGGCCATATCCCCGGCTCCATCAATCTGCCCTTTCAGCTTTTTCTGGATGCCAGCAAAGATCTCACCTTGCGCCCGGCAGATGAATTGCAGGCGGTCTTCGAGGGCGGAGGCATCGATTCGGCGGCACCGATTATTTCAAGCTGCGGGTCAGGGGTTACGGCCTGCGTCGCAATCCTGGCGCTTTACTTGCTGGGCCATGACGGGGCCGCGGTCTATGACGGGTCCTGGACCCAATGGGGCGGCGCCACCCATACGCCCATCGAGGTCTGAGCATGGCGAAAGACACTTCGATAGTTCATTCCGCCAGCGCGCCAGAGGATAATCATGGCCTCCTCAACCCGCCGGTCTATCACGCCTCCACGGTTATCTATCCCACAATGGAAGCCATGGAGACGGCCACCAAAAATCCCCTGGATGGGGTTTATTATGGACGCTATGGCACGCCCACCAGTTTTGCCTTTGAAGACGCCGTCGCGGAACTGGAAGGGGGCGATTGCGCCATCGCCCTGCCCTCTGGTCTGGCGGCCATCGCGGTCACCTTATTTGCGTTGCTTGAGGCGGGTGACCACATATTGGTGGCCGATTGCGTCTATGACCCGACCCGCAAACTCTGCGATACATTTTTGGCCCGCCTAGGCGTCGAGAGCAGTTATTACGATCCCATGATCGGCGCGGAAATTGCCAACCTCATGCGGCCCGAAACCAAATTGGTATTCACTGAATCACCCGGCTCCCTCACCTTCGAGGTGCAGGATATTCCGGCCATCACCAAGGCCGCCCATGAAGGCGGCGCCCTGGTGGCGCTGGACAATACCTGGAGCGCCGGGCTCTATTTTCAGCCTTTTGCCCATGGCGTCGATATATCGATCCAGGCGGCAACCAAATATATCGGCGGGCATGCCGATGCTATGCTGGGGGTGATCACCACCCGAGAGGAATTGAAAAAAACGCTAAAAATATCAGCCGTGCGCATGGGCTATTGTGCCGGGCCCGATGATGCCTATCTGGGCTTGCGCGGCTTGCGCACCTTGAGCGTCCGCCTGGCCCGCCACCAGGAAACCGGCTTGGCACTGGCCAACTGGTTCGCCGCCCGGCCCGAAGTTGCAAGCGTGCTTCATCCCGGTCTGGAAAGTTTTCCAGGCCATGACATCTGGCGGCGAGATTTCACGGGAGCCAGCGGTTTGTTCGGCGTGGTGCTCAATGATTTTCCAAAATCCTCCGTCGCCGCCATGCTGGACGGCATGGAATATTTCTCCATGGGTTACAGTTGGGGCGGCTATGAAAGCCTGATGATCCCCACCTATCCGGAAACCGCCAGAAGCGCTACCAAATGGCAAGCCCCGGGGCCCTGCCTCCGGGTCCATGGCGGCCTGGAGGATGTAGGCGATCTGACCCAGGATATGGAAAAAGGTTTCAGGCGGCTGATCAAATAAAAAATACTTGCGACGGAATAACGCCTCCGCCCCGTTTGGAGCTCAGTTGGGAAATAGGAAATGGAGGATCATCATGAACTGTAATATGAAAATGCTTATCGTCGCCGTTGCCGCCGTCGGCCTGACCAGCGCCGCCTTTACCAGTTTCGGCCATCACCGCATGGCTTCCGGGAAATCCTACACCCATGGGCATGGCGGCGGATACCAACGGGGTCATTTCAGGGGCCGGGCGGCGCATGGCTTCAGACGCGGACCGGGTGCCCGGAGAGGGCGCGGTATGCGGGTGGAACGCCTGTTCACCAATTTCGACAGTGACAAGGACGGCAAACTGACCCAGGCGGAAGTGAACAAGGCCCGGGCGGACCGGTTGGCCAAATTCGACACGGACAAGGACGGCAAACTGTCGCTCAAGGAATATGAACCCCTGTGGGCCGAGACCACACGGAGACGCCTGGTAGCCCGCTTCCAGCGGCTCGACGCGGATGACGATGGGCGGGTGACGGGCGAGGAATTCTCAGCCCGGTTGTCATCAGTGGTGGCCCGCATGGACCGCGACGATGACGGCGCTCTGATGCGCAAAGATTTCAGACGCTAGGCCGGGGATAGGCGGCGGCCAGAACAAAAACAACAAGTGCTGCAACCACAATCGACGGGCCGGCGGGCGTATCCAACCGCAAAGATGTGAATAGCCCGCCACCTATTGAAGCACAGCCGATCAAGGCTGCCAGCCCGGCCATCTGTTCAGGCGTGCGGGCGAAACGGCTGGCCGCCGCCGCCGGAATGACCAACAACGATGTGACCAGCAAAATACCCACCACTTTTATTGCGGCGGCCACCACCAGGGCGATCATCAGCATGAAAATCAAATTGATGCGTCCGACGGGAACGCCCTCGGCCTGGGCCAGATCTTCATGTAGGCATATCTTCAATAAAGGGCGCCACAAAATCAAAAGTGCGCAGCCGACCAACAGGGCACCGCCATAAATCCAGATGATTTCGCGCATTGATACCGCCAGAATATCGCCGAACAGATAAGCCAGAAGATCCACCCGCCCCCCTTCCATCAACCCGACAGCGACCAGCCCGACGGCCAGGGCACCATGGGCGATGACGAACAAAAGCGTGTCACCCGATAGCCGGAAGCGCCGCTCCAGCAACACCAGGGCCGCCGCCCCCACCAGACAGACTAACCCCACGCCGAAGCCCGGATCGATCCCCCAGAGGATACCCAACGCCACGCCCAGCAAACTGGCATGGGCCAGGGCGACTCCGAAAAACGCCATGCGCCGCCACACCACGAAAGAGCCCAAGGGCCCGGCGATCAAGGCAACGCCAATCCCGGCCAACAGGGCGCGCAGCAGAAAATCATCAAACATCGGGGCGCGTTTCCAGATCGGGTGGATCGGGCGCAACCGGCATAACGCTGCCATCCGCATCGTGCGCATGATCATGGTGATGGTGATAGGGCGCCAGGGATTGGGCTTCGCGGGCACCAAAAAGTTCCACATAGCTGGGATCGCGGCTGATCGCTTCGGGATGTCCGGCGCAACAAAGATGATGATTGATGCATACGACCTCATCGGCCTGGGCCATGACCAGATGCAGATCATGAGACACCATGAGCACGCCGCAGCCATGGCGGTCGCGGATATTGGCGATCAGTTGGTACAAATCGGTCTGTCCGGTCAGATCCACTCCTTGCGCCGGTTCGTCCAGCACCAAAAGATCAGGCCGGCGCAGCATGGCACGGGCCAAAAGAACGCGCTGCACCTGGCCACCCGAAATGTGATGGAGCGGGGCATTGATCAGGCCCGGCGCGCCGACCATTTCCAGGGCCGCCTCCAAATCGGGCTTTTGCCCATTGCCGGCCAATCGGAGAAAACGCCCGACGGTGATCGGCAGGGTTTGATCGATCATAAGCCGCTGAGGCATATAGCCGATGGAAAGCCCAGTACGCCGGATGACCTGCCCCCGCGTGGGTTTGACCAATCCCAGCAAGGCGCGCAGCAAGGTGGTCTTGCCCGCCCCGTTGGGGCCGATCACGGTGACGATACGGCCCTCCTCCACCGCCAGATCGATGCCGGAGATCACCGATGTGGGACCATATTCCACGTCCAAAGCTCGGGCTTCGATGAGAGGAAGCATGTTTCTCACCCCTGCCCTTCAGCGGGATGGCAAAGGGGGCAAAGCCCGACCACCTCGATGATCTGGCTTTTTAATTGGAAGCCGGCGGCCTCGGCGCTTTCGCCGATGGCCTGGCTGATGCGCCTATCGTTCAGTTCCACCGCCTCGCCACATCCGGTGCAGATCAGAAATTGCCCGCCATGGTTGGCCCCGGGGCCGGAACAGCCCATATAGGCGTTGAGGCTTTCGATGCGATGGATAAAACCTTGCTCCAGAAGAAATTCCAAGGCCCGGTAGACCGTGGGCGGCGCGGCGCGGCCTTGTTCGGCCCTGAGCACATCCAGAATATCATAGGCGCCGATGGGCCGGTGGCTTTGCCATACCAGCCCCAGCACGCGGCGCCGCAAACGGGTGAGCCGGGCGCCCCGCTGCTGACAGAGGGTGGCCGCATTGCCCAACGCATCATCAATGCAATGCTGATGGTCATGTCCACCAACCCAGGGCGTTGCGCCAAAGGTTGGGGCGCCACGGGTTGGTGCGCCAGGACCAGAGCCTGTTTTTCCCACTTGTTTTCCGCCCATGAAACTTCCCAGTTCTAATTCTTGAAATGCAATGTTATAACATATCAATTAACTTGAAAAGCCATCATCCGAATCCTGGAGGGTTTCTTGTTCAAATCCATTGCGCCCCGGCCCGCCTATCCGGCCACACTTTTGCTGCTTTTGATTCTGCCCTCCTCGCTGGCCGCCCAGCCCAAGGTGGTGGTCAGCCTGGGCCCCATTCATTCCCTGGTCAGCGGGGTCATGGCCGGGACCGGGAAGCCCACCCTGCTTCTCCGCGGCAATCAACCACCCCATGGCCATGCCCTGAAGCCTTCCCAGGCCAGGGCGTTGGAGCGGGCCGATCTGGTGTTCTGGGTAGGCGCCGGGATGGAGCAAAGCCTGGCTGGGCGCCTCCGGGCCCTGGCTACCGGCGCCCGCGCCGTTGCCTTGTCCCGTGCCACGGGCGTGAAATTGCTTCCCCTGCCCGACGGCGGAACGGATATGCATATCTGGCTTGATCCAGCCAATGCCCGGGCCATGGTGCAAGGTGTCGTTCAGGCCCTGGCCCAATTTGCACCACCGAACCGGTCCGCCTACCGGGCCAATGCAAAAATTATTTCCAACCGCCTGAAGAAACTGGAGAATGGCCTGACCAGGAGCCTGACACCCCTTCGGAGCAAGCCTTTTCTGGTGGATCATCAGGCCTATACCTATCTGGCCGCCCGTTTCCGGCTCAATATGGTGGGTGCCATTTCCCTGGGACATGAGCAAAAGCCGGGTGCGAGACGCCTGGCCAGACTGACCCGCCTGATGGAGCGGCGGGGCGTGGTCTGCATTATGGGTGATTGGCCCAAACCGCCCGCCATGGTCAGAAGCCTGATCGGAAAGCGGCCCATCCGCACTGCCCGCCTGGATGCGCTTGGCTCAGGCTTAAGCCCGGGCACGGAGGCTTATTTTGATTTGATGAAGGGCCTGGCGGGAAGCCTCCGGCAATGCCTGATGGGGCCCCGCTGACGGGATGGATTGCGAAGGGGCCAAGTTTAGCGGAAAATGGGTCAGAAACCTGTTGGCCCGGAGGCAGGCGGTGCGCGCCTTGATTTTTGCAGTCTTGTGTCTTGTTCTGAATTCCCAGCCACTCAAGGCGGGAGGGCTTTTGGTCTTCGCCGCCGCCAGCACGACGCCGGCGCTTAGTGAGCTTGCCCGCATGCACAAGGCCAAGGGCGGTGCACGGGTCAGGCTTTCATTTGGCGCCAGTTCCACCCTGGCCCGCCAGATCGCCTTTGGAGCGCCTGCCCATCTGTTTGTATCGGCAAGCCGGCGCTGGATGGAGTATCTGGTAAAACGAAAAGCTGTTAGGCCGGATACGGTCACATCTTTAGTGACCAACCGGTTGGTGCTGATCACCGGCGAGCCGGAGCGGGTCACGCCCATGAGCGGGGGTCCGCCCCTCCAGCGGTTGCTAGGCAAAAGGCGCCTGGCCATCGCCGATCCGGGCCATGTGCCGGCGGGCATCTATGCCAAGGCGGCGCTCCGCAATATGGGGCTTTGGGCCGAGTTGAAAGACAGGCTCGCCCCCATGATGGATGTGCGGGCCACCCTGGCCCTGGTGGAGCGGGGCGAGGTGGGCGCCGGGCTGGTTTATGCCAGCGATGCCCACGCCAATCCCCGGGTGCGGGTGGTGTTCAAATTCCCCCTGGAAAGCCACCAGCCCATCATCTATCCCGCCGCCCTCACCTCCGCCCATTCGAACCCGGAGGCCAAAGCTTTCCTTAAATTCCTTAAATCCCCCCCGGCCAAGGCGGTCTTTGCCCGTTTTGGTTTCTCCCAGGGGACCGGGTGATGTTTACCCTTAGCCCATTGGAAATGGAGGCCATCTCGCTGAGCCTGAAAGTGGCGCTTTGGAGCGTCGTCGTCAGCCTGCCGCCCGGCATTTATCTGGCATGGCTCCTGGCAAGGCGGGATTTCATCGGAAAAAGCGCCCTTAACGGATTGATCCATCTGCCCCTGGTTCTGCCACCCGTGGTGGTGGGCTATGTGTTGCTTTTGTTATTGGGCCACCAGGGACCGTTGGGCGCCCTGCTCCAGGATTGGTTCAGCGTCACGGTCATCTTCACCTGGAAAGGTGCGGCCGTCGCCTCCGCCGTCATGGGATTTCCCCTGATGGTGCGGGCCATCCGCATTTCCTTGGAAGCCATGGATCCCGGCCTGGAGCCCGCCGCCCGGACCCTCGGGGCCTCTCCTTTCCGCGTCTTCTATTCCATCACCTTGCCACTCATAAGCCCGGGCATCCTGGCCGGAATTATTCTGGCGTTCGCCCGCAGCCTGGGGGAATTCGGCGCCACCATCACCTTCGTCTCCAACATCCCAGGCGAGACCCGCACACTCCCCCTGGCGCTTTTCACCCTGGTCCAGGCACCGGGCGGCGAAGGGGCCGCCTTGCGCATTCTGGTGATCTCCATCCTCATTGCCTTGGCCGCCCTACTGGCTTCTGAAATGCTAGCGGGCCGCCTTTCCCGGCGCTTGGGGCGGTAGCGCGTCATGTTGAATCTGGACATTACCTATGGCCGTGGCGATTTCAGCCTCAAGGTGGATTTCGCCGCCGAGCCCAGCACCATCACAGCACTTTTCGGCCAATCGGGCTCGGGCAAGACCACCTTGGTCAATCTCATCGCCGGCCTGGAACGCCCGGACGCGGGACGCATCACCCAAGGGGACCGGGTGCTGTTCGACGCCGAAGCCGGTATCGATTTGCCTGTCGAGCAGCGCCACCTGGGCTATGTCTTCCAGGATGGGCGGCTCTTCCCTCATTTGAGTGTGCGGGCCAATCTCACCTACGGCATGAAACCTTCCGGTGGCACCGTTGATTTCGGCCAGCTCGTCACGCTCCTGGATATCGCGCCGCTCCTGGATCGCCGCCCCGGCAATTTATCCGGCGGAGAAAAGCAGCGCATCACCATCGGCCGGGCCTTGTTGGCTGATCCCGCCCTGCTGCTCATGGACGAACCTCTGGCCTCCGTGGACAGCAACCGGAGGGGCGAAATCCTGCCCTTCATCGAGCGGCTCAGAGACGAGTTGGGCGTCACCATCATCTATGTCAGCCACGCCATAGACGAGGTGATCCGCCTGGCCGACCGCTTGATCCTTTTATCCGACGGCCAGGTAGCGGCTAGCGGCGGCGTCGAGGAACTAATGAGCCGCCTGGACCTCCGCCCGTTGACGGGCCGCTACGAGGCGGGCGCCGTCCTGGCCGCGCAGTTCGAGAGCTACGATCCCGAATACGGATTGGCCCATCTGAGTTTCGCCGGCGGCACCCTGACCGTGCCCGGCGGCGAAAGCCCCAAAGGTACTAAATTACGCGTCCGCATCCGGGCCCGGGACGTATCGCTCAGCCTGACGGCGCCGAAGGATTCCTCGGTGCTCAATGTGTTTTCCGGTACGGTGACGGAAATCAGCTCCGAAGACGGCGCCCAGACGGATGTGCGGCTCGATGTAGGCGCGCCGTTAATTGCGCGCATCACCCGGAAGTCGGTGGTGGAGCTTGGGCTGGAGCCGGGGAAGCCGGTGTTTGCGCTGGTCAAGACGGTGGCCATTGACCGGCGGAGCATGGGGGGGTAGAGGATGATTCTGTTTGGTATAACCTGGGCGAGCGCCCCAACCGGGCACTAGAAAACATGTATAATATCCCTAATTTGCCTACCTATCGGCGTATTGCTTCGTAAATGCCGCCGGGTTGTAGAAACTTAAATGAGTTCACTATACCATCACTGGACCGGACGAATAGGATATAAATTTTAGGGGCTGACATAGATTAAGGAATTTTCTTTATGAATGTCAGAAGGTTAGCAAGAGACGAAGAAGCAGGCTTCAGGTAAGTATTCAACCTGGACCACTCAATGGGGGCCGACCAATCAAATCGATCAAATGGCGGTGGTCGTCATCAATGGTTTTTTTGCCCACCGCCATTTCCGGCACCCATTTGATCTTCTCGACCATGCTTATTCTAAAGCCCCAGGAAATCCTCGGCGTTTTTGTGGAACAGCCCTTCCAAGATTTCTTCCTTATAGCCGATTTCCTCCCATTCGCGGAAGATGCGTTCATAGGGCATGGAAGGGTAATCGCTGCCAAACATGATCTTATCCTTGAGCCTGGAGCGGATATCTTTTTTGAGCTGGTCCGGCAGATATTTGGGCGCCCAGCCCGACATTTCCCAATAGACATTGCCCTTGTGCAGCGCCACCGCCGTCATGTCATCGACCCAGGGCCAGCCGGGATGGGCCGCGACAATTTTGAGATTTGGGAAATCACATGCCAGATCATCCACCGCCAGGGGATGGGCGTGGCGGATCTTGGCACCCAGGCCGCCAGGCGTTCCAGCCCCCATGCCCGTCGTGCCCACATCGATCATGACCGGCACTTTTAACTCATTAATGGTTTCCCAAAGGGGATAGAGCTGGCGGTCATTGACCGCGAAATGGCCCATGATGGGATGAAAGTGAAAGCCCATCATGCCCAGATCATTGACCGCCTCTTTGGCTTCGCGGATGGCCACCTCGCCCTTGAAGGGATCGACCGCACCCCAGGCCTGAATGACCGTGCCTTGATTGCGTTTCCACATGTCGGCCACATAATGATTATCGCAGGGCGGCGTGTCGGCGGCGGTTTCCAGATCGAGGGCAACGAGCACGGCTTCGACTCCGAAATCCTTGAAGTCCTGGATCACTTCCGCCTCTTCCTTGGGCTTCCATTCCCGGTTCCAATAAACGCTCAGGGCCTCCACATAAGG
>CAZBQG010000048.1:0-20038 GCA_964493945.1 uncultured Rhodospirillaceae bacterium | reverse complement strand
AGGACAAAAGGTTCAGGAGAGCTTGACTGCGGAGACGGAATTAGACAACCAACCTTCATAGATAAACACCCATTGTGACGGCGAAGCGCTGTTTCCGGTTAGGAGCGTGCCGCGCGGTGATGCCGGCGCATCACAAGCGGTGCGCGACGCGATGAAGATCACAATGGGTGTTTATCTATGAAGGTTGGTATTTGGGTCAAGCCGGCCGGCCTTTATCCGGTAAAATCGCCAACAGATAAATCAAGGCCGAAACCAGACCGGCCGCCGCGATGGCCAGGGCCATAGGCAGAGCCGATGAATGCACCACCAAGTTGAGAAAGACCGAAACAACCGCAGCCAGCGTGCTTTGAGTGAAGCCAATCATGGTCGAGGCGGTACCGGCCAGGCTGGCAAAAGGCTGCAGGGCACCGGCACTGGTTTGGGGCAGCAGCAGGGCGAAACCGGATGTATAGATCCCCATAGGAACAAACACCGCCACCGGTGAGCGGATATCCATGAGTGCAAACCAGAGCATGGACAGCGCCCCCACCGAAACAAACGCCACTCCCCATCCGATCAGTCTGTTGATCCCCACCCTGGTAACCAGCCGGCCCGCCGCGAAGGTGCCGGCCAGAAAGAACACCGAGAGCATGGAATACATATAGCCGAAATTGTCGGGGCGAACCCCGAAGGCATCGATCAAAACGGCCGAGGAGGCTGAAAGAAAAGCAACAAAGCCCGACAGCGCGAAGGCACTGCAGAGCACATATTTCAGGAAGGAGGGGTTGCGGTATATTTCTATCATATTGCTCAGCATCACCAGGGGGCTGGTCGCGTTGGCCTTTAAATCTTTCGCGGTCTCCTTGAAGAAAAATACGAACAATACAAAGACCACGAGGCCAAAACCGGCCATCATGAAAAGGGCCACCTGCCAGGGAAGATGAAGGGCTATCTGCCCGCCCAGGGTGGGCCCGATAATCGCCGCCATGGCCATGGCCATGGAAATATCGGCCAGCATCTTGCCCAACCGTTCGCGGTCAAACAGATCGCGGGCCACGGTCGCGGCCAGGATTCTGCCACCCGATTGTGCCGTGCCCTGTAAAAAACGCCAGGCGATCAAACTCTCGACGCTGGGCGACATGGCGGCACCGGTGGCGGTCAGGGTATAGATGGCCAGAATGCCCAGAATAACCGGGCGGCGCCCGAAACGGTCGGCCAGGGGCCCCTGGAAGAGCTGCCCCACCGCGTTGCCGATCATCACCGCCGAGATGGAGATGGCGACGATGTTGGAAGTGGTGTGAAAATCGGCCGCGATATTGGGAATGGAGGCGAGAAAGGAATCGATCCCGATGGGCCCCAGCATGCTCAGCATTCCCAAAAGAGCGGTCAGCCCGAGCAGCCGACGTTGATCCGTTTTATTCATTAAGGTTTCTTCTGGTTACTCCAGAGAGGTCCCTGATTATGATTGCCGAGCCGGCCAAAGCAAGCGCTCTGCCGGGGTCGCCGTCATTTATTCAGGGTCAATGCCAGACGGAACCCCTTGTGACTGGCCTGGGCCGCCAATCTGCTTCCTTCCCGGTAGGCGTAATGGAGAAAGCCCGGATCGTCCATCCATGAGCCGCCCCGGATGACGCGCGACGCGCATTTTCCCCTCAGCCAGGGCTTGTCTCCACTGGGCGCGCCCACGAATTCCTTGTTCCAGCAATCCTCGACCCATTCGGAAACATTGCCATGCACGTCGTAAAGGCCGAAGGCATTGGGCAGGAAACTGCCCACCGGAGCGGTGCGGGCGAACCCGTCGGAACAGGCCTTGTTGCGCCATTCAAAAGACATTGACCCATCCGCCCCGTTGGCGAAGCGGCAGAGTTCGGCAACCTTATCGCCGAAGAAATAACTTTTCCGGCCGCCGGCCCGCGCCACATATTCCCATTCGGCCTCACTGGGCAGCCGGTAAGGCTTGGCGGTCTTGATGGCCAGCCAGTTGGCATAGGCCTTGGCATCGCGCCAACCGACACAAACCACCGGATGGCGGTCATTTTGCTTGAAGCCCGGCTCCTGCCAGGACCGGGTGTTGTCGCTTTTGAAAGTCTCCAGGGTCCGGCCCGTCCAATAGCGGCAGCGGAGGGTGGACCGCCGCCCGGTCGCGGTGGCGAATTCGGCATACTGGCCCCGTGTTATTTCATGTTTGCCAATCGCAAAGGGCTTGGGCAAGGTCACTTTGTGAACCGGCTTGGCCGGAAGATTTCCGGCGCCAAAGACGCCCCCCATCTGATAAGTGCCGCCGGGCACGACAACCATCTCCGGGCAATTGGGGCAATCCTTGAAATTCTCGCCGGGCCTGGGCAATTTGATCTTTGGCTTTTTGATCTTTGGCTGGGCGGGTGCCGGTGGCTTCAGGCTGGCTTGGGGTTTCGGCTGAGGTTGGGGTTTTGCTTTTTTGGATTTGGTGGCGGCCGGCGGGCTGGCTGATGGGCTATCCGCCCTGGCCACTTCCGCCGCGCCGCGGTTGATTTCAACGATCCTCATCCCCGCTTTTTTCCCGGGGTTGCTTCTGGCCTTGTTAAGAATCTCCAACCCGGTCTTAGGCTGAACCTGCTCTTTATTCCGGGATTTGTTCTTTTTTTCTGAACCCATTACCGGCGAGGCCAGGCTATTGGGGGTGAGGCCGGTAAAGGTGATGCGCTTTTTGGGCTTCCACGCCGCCGCCCTCAAGCTGAGCTGGGTACGTTGAGTGGATTTGAGATTCTTACCCACCTCATCCCTGAAATCCGCCGCCTGTTTGTCACCCTGTTTGGCGGCAAGGGCCAGCCAGAAATAGGCCTCGGAATAATTCTTTTTCGTGCCCGCCCCGGCGGCGAGCATGGCGCCCAAAAGACTTTGGCCATGGGCCAGCCCCCGCTCCGCCGCCCGGCGATACCAAAGCGCGGCCTTTTTGAAATCCTTCCGAACGCCGTTGCCCTGGGCATGCATGCGTCCCAGATTGGCCTGGGCCAAAGCGTTCCCCCCGGTAGCGGCGGCGACGTACCATTTCACCGCCTGTTTGGCGTCTCTTTTTACGCCCCGGCCGTTACGGTACATCGTGCCCAGAACAAGCTGGGCGGAAGCCAGATTTTGCTTGGCCGCCTTCAAAAACCATTTGACCGCTTCTTTTTGGCTTTTGGTGACGCCTGCACCTTTAAGATATAGGCGCCCCAGACTGTATTGGGCCATGGGCACCCCCTGCTGGGCGGCCAAGGTGAACCATTTGGCCGCCTGGGCGTGATCAAGGTCGACGCCCTGGCCAAACCTGTACATGGATCCCAGGACGAAGCGGGCCTCGGCCATACCCTTACCGGCCAACTTCTTGAATTCCTTATAGGCCAAATCATAATTGCCGCTTTGATAAGCGGCACGGCCTTCCTTGAAACCGGCATGTGCCGGCGCCGCCGCAAGACCGATTAGAAGCAGCCCCAACCCGCAGCTTATGGCCTTCCAAAACGAAATTTTACGTCTCCTTAATCTGCAAAAAGGGGTGAGCGTAACAATTTAGCACTTCTTTGAGAGAACGGGAAACCGTACCGGACTTGATTGAACCTCTTGGATTCTTCGTGAAAAGATGGAAAATTAAAGCCTTAGTGTGGCGGCACAATCGGGGTGGGGACAAAAATCAAGGAAAACCCATAACCGGCCGTGCGCATGGGGCGCAAGGGAACGGAGGCTGTTGGTAGAAACCTGACATCTGGTGGGTTTAAGCCATGTTCGATTTTTGGGAAGAAGCTAAAGCATCTCTTCAGACTTTCGTCAGGGTCCTGCCTGGCGTTGAGCCATTCGGCCTGCGCCCTGCCATGAAAGCGCGCCTCGTAAACCTCATTGTTGGTCTGACCATCTTGTTGGCCGCCGGATGGGCCGGACCCGGTGCCCGGGGCGCGCCGGTGGGGACGCTGGAACGGGCCACCCAAATGTACAGGGCCGGTAATTTTCTCGAAGCCGCCGCCCTTGCCCGCCGGCCGGGCACGGCGGCGGGTCTGACCCTGGCGGCGCGCGCCACATTGGCCCAGGGCGCCTACCGGTCCAATCCTGGAGAGTGCGAAGAATTGTTCAAACAGGCCGAAGGCCTGGCCCGCCGGGCCATGGGGATGGATCCCAAAAACGGCGAAGCGGTGCGCATGCTGGTGATTGCGCTGGGCTACATCGCCCGGCGGACCTCGCCGCTCAGCGCTTTTTTTCAGGGCTATGCCGGCAAGGCCCGTAAGCTGATCGACCATGCCATGGAGTTGGATCCAAGAAGCCCGTGGGGCTATTCCCTGCTGGGCGCCTGGCACACCGAGATCGTGCATAATGCGGGGGCCGGCCTGGCCGCCGGCCTCTATGACGCATCGGCTTCTTCGGCCAGAGACAATTATGAAAAAGCGGTAGCCGGCGCGCCGGAAAATCCGGTCATTCATTTCGAATATGCCAAGGCCCTGGTCACCTTGGATATGGCGAAGCAAAAAGCAAAAATCCGCCACCTTCTGTCGCTGGCCGGTAAGCATGCGCCGAGGGATGCGGTCGAGACCCTGATTGCGGCCAAGGCCCGGCGCGCCATCATCGTCCTGGATGGTGGCAAGGTTGAGGCGCTTCTCAAGCTGCTCTATGCCGGTGAGCGCCCGGACGGTAAATAATTTCCACCTGCTTGACGATGAGCCCGGCCCGTGGTTTCTTTTTTCGTCAACAGCTAGCCACAAGAGCCCACTAAAAACCCCGGGGGAGACCGGCGATGGAAAAACTGGATTACCAATCGGTCATGCGCCAAACGACGACCAGCCTCTATGAGGACGAGCCCTTATCGAGCGCCATCGAATTTATGACCAAAAACCGCATGGGGCTTACCCCCATCGTCAACCGGGAGGAAACATTCGTCGGCATGCTGAGTGGCGATCAGGTGATGCGCGCCCTGTTGCCCAAGGGCCTGTCCATAACGCGGGGCCGGGCCGGCGAGAAGGAATTGCACGAAGCCCTGGCCGAGTTGATCGGCCGCCTGGGCAAGGCCGGGGATCAAACGATCCACAAAATAATGGACCGGCATGCCAAGGTGGTTCGCCCCGATACACCTCTGATCGAGCCATGGTGGTCTTGTCCAAAAATCAGTACATGGTTCCCGTGGTCGAACAGCGCAACGGCCGGCTGGTGGGCGCCATTTCGTTTTTCACCGTCCTCCGGGCGCTGCGCGAGGCGGAAAAATAATAAGGAACTCAAGAGTGACAAGCACGGTTAAAGAAAAAACGCCCCCCCAGACGGGCGGCAACATCCGGAATTTCATCCCCTATACAGATCTCCGCGAATGGATCGACGAAGCCGACCGGCTGGGCGAATTGGTGCGCGCCAATGGGCTCAACACGGAAGAGGAAATCGGCCAGGCGTCCGAATTGATCATGCATTCGGAGAACGCACCCTGCGTCCTGTTCGACGAGATGCCGGGCTATGAAAAGGGCCACCGGGTGTTGGTAAATTTTTTTGGCGGCAAACGCCAAAACATGACCCTGGGATTCCCTACCGACCTTTCCAAACTGCAATTGTCGGAAGCCTATTTCAACGAACAGGTCAAAGATCTGGAACCCATTCCCCACCAGATCGTCGAAGACGGCCCGATCATGGAGAACCGCTTCACCGGCGATGGGGTGGATGTGTTGAAATTCCCGGCCCCCCTTTGGCATGCCGAGGATGGCGGGCGCTATATCGGCACGGGCGGCTTTACGGTAACCCAGGATCCGGATTCGGATTGGCTGAATGTGGGCACCTACCGAGTCATGGTCCATGACCGCAACCATGTGGGCTGTTATATCGATCCCGGCAAGCATGGCCGCATCCACCGGGACAAATACGAAGCCCAGGGCAAACATATGCCGGTCTGCGTGGTCCTGGGCGGCGATCCCATGACCTTCCTGACCACCTGCACCGAAATGCCCGTCGGCGTTTGCGAATTTGATATCGTCGGCGGGTTGCGGGGCGAGGCCCTGAAGCTGATCAAAGGCCCGATCACCGGCATCCCCTTCCCGGCCAATGCCGAAATCGTTTTGGAAGGTTATGTCCTTTGCGATGAGCGGAAAATCGAAGGCCCCTTCGGCGAATGGACCGGCTATTTCGGATCCGGTGCCCGGGACGAGCCGGTGATGGTGGTCGAAGCCATCTATCACCGGGACAATCCAATCATTATGGGCTGCCCGCCCCAACGCCCGCCGGACGAAATGTGCCGCTACCGTTCGGTCACCCGTTCAGCCATGCTGCGGGCCAATATCGAACGCGCCGGCGTACCCGATGTGACGGCCGCCTGGATGCACGAAGTGGGCAATTCACGCATGCTGGTGGCGGTTTCCATCAAGCAGCGCTATGCCGGACACGCCAAGCAGGCCGGCCACATCGCCGCCACCTGTCATGTGGGCGGCTTTTGCGGGCGCTATGTGGTGGTGGTCGATGACGATATCGATATATCAAATCTGGAAGAGCTGATCTGGGCCATGATCACCCGCTCCGATCCGGCCACGAGCATCGATATCATCGCCGACGCCTGGAGTTCACCCCTGGATCCACGCATTCCGCCCGAGAAACGCGAGGTGGGCAATTTCACCTCCAGCCGGGCAATCATCGATGCCTGCCGGCCCTACCACTGGCGCGATGAATTCGCCAAGGTCAATGCCATGGCGCCCGAGTTAATGCGCAAGGTGGAAGAAAAATTCGGCTATCTGCTGGAAGGCAAGGACAAGCCCGATTAAGAGATTGGATTTCAATATACGGGGAGGCGTAACCATGTTCTCAAGAAAACTTCTGGCCTGGGCTTTAGCCCCGATGATCTTTGGGGCCATGATGATGTTTGGCACCCAGGCAATGGCCGGGCCGACCCTGGAGGCGGTGAAGGAAAAAGGCTTCATCCAATGCGGCGTCAATACAGGCCTTGCCGGCTTCGCCATCGCCGATTCAAAAGGCAAATGGGTCGGGCTGGATGTGGATAGCTGCCGCGCCGTGGCCGCCGCGCTCTTTGGCGATGCAAGCAAGCTGAAATTCACGCCGCTCAGCTCGCAACAGCGTTTCACCGCCCTGCAATCGGGCGAGATTGATGTCTTGTCGCGCAATACCACCTGGACCGTGACGCGGGACACTTCGCTGGGTTTCAATTTCACGGCGGTCACTTTTTATGACGGCCAGGGTTTCATGGTGGCCAAGAAGCTGGGCGTAAAAAGCGCCAGGGAACTGGATGGGGCCAGCGTCTGCGTGCAACCCGGCACCACCACCGAATTGAACCTTGCCGATTATTTCCGCGCAAACAAGATGAAGTACGAACCGGTGGTCATTGAGTCCCTGCAGGAACTCATCGCCGCCTATTTTGCGGGCCGCTGCGACGTCTTGTCGACGGACGCCTCGGGTCTGGCCTCTATCCGGGGCAAAAGCGCCCCCAAGCCCGATGATTATGTGATCCTGCCCGAGATCATTTCCAAAGAGCCCCTGGGCCCGGTAGTACGCCATGGCGACGATGCCTGGTTCGACATCGTCAAATGGTCGGTCTTCGCCATGATCGAAGGCGAGGAGATGGGTCTCACATCGGCCAATGTGGATGCCAAGCTGAAAACCAAGGATCCGGCCATGAAGCGTTTCTTAGGGGTAACCCCGGGCATGGGCAAGGCCTTGGGGCTGGACGAAAAATGGGCCTATAACATCATCAAGCAGGTGGGCAATTACGGCGAAAGTTACGAACGCAACTTGACCCGCCAATTGGGCCTCAAGCGGGGCATCAATGATTTATGGACCCGGGGCGGCTTGATGTATGCACCGCCCATCCGTTGAGCGCTAAACCAGCCAACGCCCGGCGCCTGAACTTTGCCCTGCCGGGCGATGCCAGGGGGCGTGGGGTACTTTACCAGGTCTTGGTGGTGGGCGGCGTCATCCTGTTGGGCTGGTTCCTGGTTTCCAACGCCCTGGACAATCTGGCCCGCCAGAACATCGCCACCGGGTTCGGATTTCTCGACCGCGAAGCAGCCTTCGGCATCGGCGAAAGCCTGATCGCCTATAGCCCGGCGGACCATTATTCCAGAGCGCTTCTGGTGGGCTTTCTCAACACGTTGCAGGTCGCGGCGCTGGGCATATTGCTGGCCACATCTATAGGGATCGTGGTCGGCCTGGCCCGCCTGTCTGACAATTGGCTGATCGCCAAACTGGCCTCCGTCTTCGTCGAAGCGACCCGCAACGTGCCTGTTTTACTTCAACTTTTCTTCTGGTACGCCCTGATCACCCAGGCCTTTCCCTCGCCCCGCCGTGCCCTGGAACCGGTGGCCGGCATCTTCCTTTCCAACCGGGGCATAAAATTTCCCGTACCCGTCTGGGAGCCCGCCCAATTGCTCATCCCGGCCGCACTTGTTTTGGGCGCGGCGCTCTGGGTTCTGGGCGCCCGGCGGGTAAGGCAAAAGGGCGGCAGTTTCTTTTGGCCCGGCCTGGGCGCGGTCATCATCCTGCCCATCATCGCCTTTATCCTCTCCCCCCTGCAGATGGAGGTGCCGGTTCTGAAGGGGTTCAACTTCCGGGGCGGCGGCAGTGTCAGCCCGGAATTCGCCGCACTGCTCATCGGGCTCAGCGTTTATACCGCTTCCTTCATCGCCGAAATTGTCAGGGGCGGCGTGTTGGCCGTACCTCAGGACCAGAAGGAGGCAGCCCGCGCCTTGGGCCTGACGCAGGGTCAATCCTTGCGCCTGATCATCCTGCCCCAGGCGCTCCGCGTCATCGTTCCGCCGGTGACCAACCAGTATCTGAACCTGACCAAAAACTCATCCCTGGCCGTGGCCATCGGTTACCCCGATCTGGTGTCGGTGGCCAATACCTCGATCAATCAGACCGGTCAGGCGGTGGAAGGCATCGCCATCATCATGATCGTCTATCTGAGCATCAGTCTGGCTATTTCCGTCTTCATGAACGCCTTCAACCGGCGCATCGCCAGGACGGAGCTGGGCGCATGAATTTGCTCCGCCACACCCTTGGTTGGCTCAGGGGCAATCTGTTCAATAGCTGGTTCAACAGTCTGCTCACCCTGGGGGCCCTTTATTTTCTCTATGCCACCTTGCCGCCACTGATCGAATGGGCCTTCGGTCTGGCCCATTGGGGTAAGGATGCGGCGGCCTGTCATAAGGCCGGCGGGGCCTGTTGGGGCTTCGTCGCAGAAAAGCACCGCCTGATCCTGTTTGGCACCTATCCCTTCGAACAGCATTGGCGGCCATTGGCGGCCACGGGCCTGTTCATCGCCCTCCTGGTGATCACGTGTAACCGACGTTTCTGGCGCCCTTGGCTGATCACTGCCTGGTGCGCCGGCGTTGGCATAATCGGCATTCTCATGTGGGGCGGCGTGGCGGGTCTGGTTTATGTGGAAAATCCCCGCTGGGGCGGATTGCCCTTGACCCTGATCCTTTCCGTAATCGGTCTGTTCTTCGCCTTTCCCCTGGCCGTTCTGCTGGCCCTGGCCAGGCGCTCCAAACTACCGGCCCTGAGTACGCTAAGCGTCGCCTATATCGAGCTGGTGCGGGGCGTGCCCCTGATCAGCGTCTTGTTCATGGCCTCGGTCATGTTCCCATTGTTTTTGCCCGAAGGGGTAACCGTCGATAAATTGCTGCGCGCCCAGACGGGCATCATCCTGTTTGCCGCCGCCTATCTGGCCGAAGCCATAAGAGGCGGCTTGCAAGCCATTCCCCAAGGGCAGTACGAAGCGGCCGATGCGCTGGGCCTGGGATATTGGCGCAAGACTCTGCTGATCATTCTGCCCCAGGCATTGCGCATCGCCATCCCACCCATCGTCAACACCTTCATCTCCACCTTCAAAGATACGTCGCTGGTAGTGATCATCGGCCTCTTTGATCTGCTGGGCGCCATGCGCGCCGGGCTCAATGATGCGGCATGGCGGACATTTTATGTGGAAGGTTATATCTTCGCCGGGCTTATCTATTTCTGTTTTTGTTTTTTCATGTCCAAATACGCCCAGCATCTGGAACGGAATCCGTCATGAGTGACGAAAGCCCATCCGCCGCCCTGGAAATGATCGGCGTCCATAAATGGTTTGGCGAGCTGCATGTGCTCAACGATATCCATTTGCGTGTGGGCGAAGGCGAACGGGTGGTGGTCTGCGGCCCATCGGGGTCGGGCAAATCCACCCTGATCCGCTGCATCAACCGGCTGGAAGAGCACCAGGAAGGCTCCATCCTGGTGGATGGAAGGGAGTTGACCGATGATGTGGCCGGGATCGATGCCATCCGGGGCGAGGTGGGCATGGTCTTTCAGCAATTCAATCTGTTCCCCCATCTGAGCGTGTTGGAAAACCTCACTCTGGCGCCGGTCTGGGTGCGGGGGCAATCCAAGGCCGAGGCCCGCGATCTGGCGCTGACGCTTTTGGACCGGGTGCATATCGCCGATCAGGCGGAAAAATATCCGGCACAATTATCGGGTGGCCAGCAACAGCGCGTCGCCATCGCCCGCGCCCTTTGCATGCGGCCGCGCATCATGCTGTTCGACGAGCCCACTTCGGCGCTGGATCCGGAAATGATCAAAGAGGTGCTGGATGTGATGATCGAGCTGGCCGAAAATGGCATGACCATGATCGTCGTCACCCATGAAATGGGCTTCGCCAAGACCGTCGCCAACAACATGATCTTCATGGATGAGGGCAAAATCGTCGAAGCCGCCCCGCTCGAAATCTTCTTCGAAAACCCGGAACATGACCGCACCAAACTGTTCCTGAGCCAGATTTTATCCCATTGAATCTTTTTCCAACTCACCGGCCAGACGCTTGCCCTCACCCCGCGTTGGAAGCCAGATCAAAAACGTGATCACCGCGCCCGCACCGATCACCGGTTGCAGCCCCAAAAACGAAGCGGCCCAGCCGGCCACCAATGCGCCCAGCGCCGGGATGCCGTAGGAAATGCCGGTGAACAGGCTCATGACCCGGGCCCGCATACCCGATTGGACGGCGCTCTGAAGAAGGGTCTGGGAAGCGACGCCGCCGGCCAGGAAAAAAAATCCGATGCCCGCGGTACAAATCGCACCGATCCAGATATTGGGGCTCAGTACGAAGCCGGTCAGGGCTAGGCTGGACATCATCAGGCTGAAGGTCACCACCCGGGTCAGCCCTTCCGTCCGGCCGCGCCTGGCCAGCCAGAGGCCGGAGAATATGGCGCCGAACCCGGTGCCCGACAGCAAAATGGCCAGACCGTCGGCGCCGCGCCCGAAAATCTCCGCCGAGAAACCGGGCAGCAGTTCAATATAGGGACGGATGAACAATCCGGTGACGCCCAACAAGATCATGATAAATCTGAGACCCGGCTCGCCCATGACATAACGGACGGCATCCATGATCTCCGCCAACATGCTGCGGTGCGCCCTGCCCCGGCCCGGGTTTTCGGAAAGTTTTAGGCAACAAAGTGCCAGAAATTGAAATAATAGGCATATTCCATAAAGCAACAGGACCATGGCCAGACTGACCCAGGTGATCAACGCGCCGGCGATGGCCGGGCCGATGAAGCGGGCCACATTAAACGTCGCTGATCCGATGGCGATGGCCGCCGACAGGTCCTGTTGGGGTACCAGGGGATGGACCAGCGCCAATTGGGCGGGCGAGGTCATGGCGTTGACCGAGCCGATCAACGTGGTGAACAAAAGCACGATCCAGATATCGGCCTGACCGGCATGGGTCAGATAGGCAAATGTGATGGCCAGGACGGCCATGATCAGGACACTGGTACGGGTTACCCGGAGAAAGCCCAGCCGGTCGGCCAGCACCCCGCCATGCAGGGAAAACATCAAAATGGGAATGGAATAGGCGAAACCGACAATGCCCAGCCAGGTGGTCGAGTGGGTCAGTTCCCATGACAGCCAGCCGACGGCGGTGACAAACAGCCAGCGCCCGACATTGGAGATGGCCAGGCCGGCCCAATAGATGCGGTAATCGCGGTGGCGGAAGGCACCCCCCATTCCGCCCAGAAGAGGAAACCCGCTCACTCCGCCTCCAGGGCCTGGCGGGCCCGCGCCAAAAAAGGCCTGGCGCCCAGCCAACCGGCGAAGGCCAGCACCGCTCCCCAGCCGATGACCGGACCCAACCCGAAGATGGAGGCCAGCCATCCCTCGGCCAGGCCACCCAAGGCCGGAAAGCCCCATGAAATAATAATAAACAGGCTAAGCACGCAGCCCCGGATGCCGGAATCAACCGCGTTCTGGATAAGCGTTTGGGAGCCCACATTGCCGATCAAAATAAATGCGCCGACCAGGCTCAGGCAAAAGATGGCGAGCCAGATATTGCCACTCATGGTAAAACCCAGCAGGGATACGGAGGTGGCCATGAGGCTGAAACTGACTAAGGATGTAAGCCCCCTCGTCCGGCCCCGGCGCGAAAGCCACAGGCCAGAAACCACGGCCCCCGCGCCGGTCGCCGACATGAGCATGGAAAGCCCTTCGGCACCGCTTCCGAACACTTCCTCGGAAAACCCCGGCAGCAATTCCATGACCGGGCGGATGAGCAATCCAGTGGCGCAAAGCAGAGCCAGCAAATAGAAAATTCCCTTGTGGGCGAGGGCGTAGCGGAAGCTTTCCACGATCTCGCCGATCATACCGCCCGTCTCGCTTTTGCCGGTAGGCTTTTCAATGACGCGCATGCGCCAGAGGATGAGAAAATAGGTGAATACCGAACCCGCATAGGCCCACAGCACGAAGGCCGTCCCCGCCCAGACCAGCGCCACTCCGCCCAGAAGGGCCCGACGAAACGGGCCGCGTTGAAGGTGATTGAGCCAAGCGCGATGGCCGCCGAAATATCCTCCTTAGGGACGAGGGGATGGACCAGGGAAATCTGCGCCGGCATGGAAATGGCCAGGGCCGAACCGATCAACGCCGCGAGCACAAGAATGAGCACCGGCGTAATCAGACCAGTGGCCGTCAAAAAAACAAACAAGGTGGCAAACAGGGCGAGAGATAACGTGCAGATCCGGGTCACCCGGAGATATCCCAAGCGGTCGGCGATGACCCCGGCATGAAGCGAAAAGATGACCGTCGGGAAGGTAGAAGCGAAACCCACGGCGCCCAGCCAGGTGGTGGATTTGGTGAGCCCCCAGGTCAGCCAGGCGACGGCCAGCGTATGCATCCAGCGCCCCACATTGGAGAGCGCGATACCGTACCAGTAAAGCCGGTAATTGCGATGGCGAAAGGCGCCGGCGATGCCGCCGAGGGCCGAGGACCGGTTCATTTCCCCCCCAAGAGGAGTCTAGCCAAAGCTGCTGTCGTGCAATTCGAAAGCCGCCTCAATCAGGGCCAGGCTTTCGCGGTGATCTTTCTTTTCTCCACCAATGGAGGATTGATCGATTTGCAAGGCTTCAAGCAGGAGAGCCGCGATGGCGTTGTTCTTTTCGTCACAGGCCATCTTATGGGCGGCGATGATCTTGTCGCTGAGTCGGCGGTTATATTCCACTGAACTTGTCCTTTGCTTGTCCGGCAATTTGTGAAATGAGTATTTCGCGCACCCCCTGCAAGGTCAAAGGAAATCCACGCGACCGGGTTCATTTGCTCAAGCGTCACCCCACCATTCGCCTGGCTGAAGGCGCCCGCCAAAGCCCAGTTTTATGTCCAGCCAAAGCATAAGCCGCCGGGCCCCTGTGCCAGCCAGACGGCGGGCCAGACGCATATACCATTTGGAGAAATCCTTGTTAAACGGACAGACCCTGAGGCAGATGGCGCAATCGGTCCGCATCTTGGCCCAATAGCCGAAACATTTCTCGCAATCGGTCGTCCATTTGGTCACACCCTTGCTCGAAGACCGGTTGCGCCCCGAATCACTTGGCTCTTCGAAACTGATGGCCTTGACCGGGCAGGCCTCGGCGCAGCGGCGGCAGATATTGCAAAACTCGGTCACGCCGAAGGGCTTGGGCCCGTCATGGGCCAGGGGCAGATCGGTGAAGATTTTTGAGATACGCACCCGGGGCCCAAAATCACGGGTGATCAGCATATTGTGCCGGCCATATTCACCAAGCCCCGCCTTGACCGCCTGGGGGATTGCCAAAGATGTATCGTTCATGGTTCCGACGGCCTGATAGCCCATATCGCGAATAAACTGTGCGACTTGCATGACCATGGCGGCTTCGGAGGAATAGCCCTTGCCGACGGCGGCACCACCCAGGGCCGAAGGAAAGGTTTGTACCGTTTCATGGTCCATGGCATGGCAGCAAAGAATGACGCTGGTCAGCCCTTCCGGCATTTCGTTGGGCACGTCTTCCTTGATTTTGTGATCGTACCGGGTGGCATAGACCCAGCGTTCGTCATATTCGGTGATGCCCACCAGATCAGCCCCGAAATAGGCTCCGACCCGCTTGATCTCGGCGGCCATGGCAGCAGGGTCGGGAACCGGGGCCTTGATCGGGATGGGGGGATGATCCGCCTCGATGGGGCTTGTGAAACCTTCCTTGGAGCCGTCCCGGAAGCACCTGGCCATGACTGCGTTAGCCACCGTCCAGGCGGCGTTGCGCAGAGCGAAATCGCGCTGGCGGAACCCGTCCCCCTTGCGCGGCTGAGGATCGCGGTAGGAGCGCCAGAAGCCGGTAGAATGTTCGGATTTGACGTTTTCGTCCCACAATGAGCGCGAAAACATGTCGTTGCTCTGATTGAAGCGCTCGAAATCCTCATTCACCTGGATGTTCGCCTGCCGGTCGCTTTCGGCAAATTCGGACCAGTCCTGGGTGCGGGAGGGGGGCTCGTTGGCTGGCCAGCCGGCTGGCTTGTCGGTTTTGGTCATAACTTAATGCGCCATCATCCAGGGAACCGCCTTTTGGGTCCAGGGGCCATCCTTGGCGGCGCCTTCGAAGATGGCCTGGAAATGATCGAAGCGGGATTCATGGAACCGGCTCACCTCGCCGCCCGCCACCTCCAGTGCCTCGGCGAAGCGCCCGGCCAGCACCCTCAGCCCCTGTTCCTGTTTGCCGTTGTCGCCGGTGAACAGCAAAAAGGGCGGCGGCGTTCCCTGAATCGAATGGAGCGGGCTCAAGCCCTGTAAATCCGTACCCGGCGGATAAATTGGGTTGGCGCTTTCCGAATGATCATAGACGCCGGATATGGGCAGACAGCCCCGGATCACATCTTCGGGCAGACCGAATTCCTGCTGCCAATCGCGCATGACGCCCAGATAAGCCGCGAGATGGCCACCGGAAGAATGACCGCCTACGAATATGCGTTTGGGGTCACCGCCGTGGGACGTGATATTTTCATAAAGCCAGGCGATGGCCGCCATGCAGTCATCACGTCCGGCGGGCCAAAGATTTTTCTGATCCGGCGGCAGATCGGCGGCTTCGGGTTCGGGCTTATACAATCGGTGCCCGATGCTGGCGAAAATGATGCCTTCCGGGTTCAGCCCGTCGGCCATGAAGGCGATGCATTCCTTCCAGCCCCAACTGGCCCGCCCGCCATGCATGAAGGCGAGCACCGTACCGTTGGGATTTTCCGGAACCAAAAGGGCGATGCGTTGATAGATGTCGCTGCCGACGGCAATGTCCAGCCCGTCCATTTCATGACCGCCAAGTTTAAGATCGGCGAAAACGGCCAAGCCTTCCTTCTTCCGCGTCTCGTTCATTCCGTAATCTTCGAGTTTTAACAGCGGCATAACGTTCCCCTCCTTAGTAACCTATGGCGCATCCATCCTTGCGGGGCTCCGAGGCCGCCGCCAGAGTGCCTTTTTCCCAATCGATGCCGATGATCTGGCCACCGCCCAGCGGCGCCCCCGGCATGGACAGCTTGTGGCCCATGGCGGCCAGGCCATCCATCACATCGGGTGCGATGCCCGGTTCCACATCCAACATGCCGCCGTCATGGAAGATGCGTGGGCAATCCAGCGCTTCTTGGGGGTCCATCCCATAATTGACCATGTTGGTCAGCACATGGGCATGGCCGGCCGGCTGGTAATTGCCGCCCATGACGCCAAAGCAATAGGCCACGCGCCCTTCGCGCAAAGCCATGCCGGGGATGATGGTATGCATGGGGCGTTTATTCGGTGCCACGCAATTGGGATGGCCCGGCTCAACCACGAAGCCACAGCCCCGGTTCTGGAAGATGACCCCGCTTTTGGGTGCCACATGGCCCGACCCGAAGGGGAAGAACAGGGAATTGATGAAAGAACACGCATTGCGGTCCTTATCCACGACGCTGAGATAGACCGTATCGCGGTAGGCCGGCAGCTTAGAGGGGCCACCTGATTCTCCGGCCTTTTTCAGATCGATCCCGGCCCGCAATTCATCGGTGAATCCGGACGAAAGCAGCTTTTCGACGGGCACCTCGGCCTGGGTGGGATCGGCCAGATGGGCGTCGCGCAATTCGAACGCGATGCGGATGGCTTCCGCTTCCAGATGAAGGCGCTCCACCCCCACTGGATCCATGGAGGCCAGATCATATCCGGCCAAGATGTTGAGAATAATCAGGGCGATCATGCCCTGGCCGTTGGGCGGCAATTCGACCACCTCCAGATCGCCGTATGAAGCACTTATGGGGTCCACATAATTGGGCCCGGCATTGGCGAAATCTTCCAGGGTATGGGTGGCGCCCGCGCTTTGCAGATAGGCGACCATATCCTCGGCCACCGGGCCTTTATAAAATCCGTCGCGCCCTTGGGCTGCAATGGTTTTCAGAGTCTGGGCCAGTTCGGGAAAGCGCCAGATATCACCGGCCACCGGGGCCTTGCCGTCCCTGAGAAAGGCATTGGCCGCGTTTTCCGTGGCGCTCAGCTTTTCCGTATTTTTAAACCAGTCCAAACCGATGCGCGGCGTCACGGCGAAACCGTCTTCGGCAAAACCGATGGCCGGCGCCAATACCTTATCCAGGCCCCAGGTTCCATGGTCTTCCAGGATGCGCGCCCAGGCATCAACGGCGCCGGGGACGGTCACCGCATGGGGGCTGAGCATGGCGATGCTGTCAATGCCCTGCCCCAGGAGCAAATCGGCATTAAGCCCCGCCGACGCCCGGCCCGATCCGTTGAGCCCAACGATACCCGCCCCGCCGCCCTTGGAATAAAGGGCGAAGCAATCCCCGCCGATGCCCGTCGACATGGGCTCCACGACGCATTGCACGGCGCAGGCCGCAACCGCCGCATCCACCGCATTGCCGCCGGCCTTCAAGACATCGACGGCGGTATAGCTGGACATGGGATGGGAAGTGGCCGCCGCACCGTTCACGCTGTGGACGACGGAACGGCCGGGGAAGAATAAATCGCGCATGATGGGGCTCCGAAAAGGATATGGTTGGTGGAGGGCGGAGGTTATTAAAGATATGGGCCCATTACCAGTTTTTCATCCTCTGCGCAGATTGATCTTGTGACGGGCCAACTCGCGGGCCAAAGGCCGGCACAGAAAGGGGAATTCCAAAGCCAGAAAGAACAGGCCCACCGGGATCATCCAGAAACCCAGGATCGGCAGAAAGCCGAAAATTCCTCCGATAACAAACGCCACGCCGACCAGCCCCCGCACCCCGGCGGGCAGGCGCCGGCGCCCCCAATAATTGGCCAGACGCAAGGCACGGAGCAAAAGCTCCTTCCAGTTTCCCGGTTCAGCCAACAATCAGCACTCACATATCCGGTAAGTGATCGAGCCCATCGACTTCCTCATCGGTGGGAAAGCGGCCCAGCGTTTTTTTTGAAAAAACCAGCCTGCCATCCAGGGTGATTTCGAAGACCCCGCCGCCCGACGCCACCAATTCGGCCTCCGCCCCCAATTTGGCCGAAAGCGCGTCTCTCACACGGAGAGCCCTCGGTCCGTAATTTCATTGCTGACAATATTCGATTATGATCTCCATGCTTCAATATGAGGTCATGACCGAGCCTCTTTCAAATCATTTCGGCTGCATTCAAAACGTGTTAAGATGAGAATAGTTGATAAATCGAGGGAATCGGGGCGGCCTGACAATGGCGCATAGCCAAACAAAACTTCGTTACCGGGCACTGAACGGCAAGTGGCTTCGCTGCTTGGTGGCCGGTGCCCTGCTTATGGCCCTTACCCCCACCGGTGGAATTGCCCAACAATCCCCGGGCGCCGACAATAAAGCCGCGACGGCACGCATGTTCCAGGCCATCCGCAAGAACAATATGGCCGGCCTGCGCGACAGTTTCGCCGCAGGGGCCAATGTATTCGCCCACGATTCAGACGATTTGACCCCCGCCGAACTGGCCGTCGAGAAGGGTTTTTTCGATATCGCCCATTATGTCCTGTCGGTGCGCAACCAACGTCAGGCGCGCTGGCGCGAAGATGCGCGTGCCCGGGCTATCAGGCAACCCGCCATACCGAAACCCAGACTGGAGCCCAATCCGGACCCCCAGCCGGCCCCAAGGATAGCGCTGAAAGCCCAGGAACTTGCGCCGCCGCCACCGCCGCCACTGCCCGCCCGAAGCCGGTCCCGGACAGCCGCAAAAAGGCCGGTCCAGACACCCAGACGGGCCGAAGTGGTTGCCCCAGTCAGGCCCGCCAAAACGGCTTCAAAGCCAACCGGCCGGCCCAACCCGTTTGATCCTTCGGCCTCTCCTGGGGCCTTCCTCCCCTCGGGCGTCGCGGGCGGTGCCTTCAGCCAGGTGGCCCGCGCCGGCCGCCAAGATGGCCAAGCATCCACCGGTTTCACGCCCTTTTCTCCGGTTCCGACCCAGGCGCGACGCCAAGCGCCCAAGCCGGCCCCCCAGTTGGTAACCAGCCGTCCCACCGGTGGGCTAGAGAACATCTTCTCTTCCGATGAGATGAGTTCAGCCATAATCCCCAGTCCCGGCGGCCTGCCAGCCCCGGAGATCGAGTTGGCCGCCCTGCCGCCGGAAACACCCCCGCCCGCGCCACCACCTACCCCGGCGGCGGCGCTAGCCAAGAAACCCCAGCCCATCCAGGCGGAAGCCCCACCGGCGAAGAAAAGCTTCATGCAGAGGCTCACCACGCTGTTGGATAGGGACGTGTCAAAAGGCGATCCCGCTCCCCAACCCGATACGCCACCACCGCCACGGGCTGAGATTAAGGCTGGATCCGATGAGCCCGCCGTTACGACGCCCGCCGAGAAAAAAACTCTGTTCTCACGTCTAGTTGGCACCTTTACCCCCAACAATGAGGCCAAACCGGAAACCTCCCAACCTCCCGCCAAGGAGGAAGCAGAGCCTGTTACCGCTCAACCCAAAGCTAACCCTGGGCCCAGCACCGAAAGCACCGAAAAAGAGGCTCCCCAAGCAAGTGAGGGGAGCAGCGAAGGGAAAAGCCTGTTCGAACGTCTGATCACCAGCTTCAAGCCGGAAACCGGGCAGGCCGAGCCACCAAAGGAACCGGAACCAACCCAGCAGGCTCCTGTTCAGCAGGCTCAAACCGAGCAGACCGATAACACTCAAAAAACGGAACTCGAAAGCGGAAAAAACCTATTCGATCGCCTGGTTCAAAACTTCCGCCAGGAAAACAGTCCGGCAAGCGAAGCGAAAAGACAGGCCCAGCGCCAGGAGGAAGAAGCGGCCCAGGCAAGGAAAGCAGCCCAGGAAGCCCAATCCAGGGCAAAGGCCGCCATAGAAGCAAAGACCCAGGCCCAGGCCAACGCGGATAAGGAAACCCGCGCCGCGGAGGCGGCCATGGCCCGGGCCAAGGCGGCCATGGAGGCCCGCTTGGCAGCCGAATCCCTGGAGGCCAAGGAGACCGCCCAGGCTAAATCCGCCTCCGAGGCGAGAGCCGCCAGGAATGCAAAGGTGATCGAGCTGGCCCAGGCCCGGGCCAAAGCAGCCCAGGAACAAAGGCGGGCCGCCGAGGCAAATGCCACCCGCGAGGCAAAGGCCGCCCGGGAGGCAAAGGAGCTGGCCCTGGCCAAGGCAAAGGCCGCCCGTAAGGAAAGGCAGGCGGCAGAGGCTAAATTGGCAGAAGAGGCCAGGGCGCTGGCAGAAGCCGAGGCCGCCCGCGACGCCAAGGCGGCCGAAGAAGCCCGGGCCAAGGCCAAAGCGGCACTGGAGGAAAGATTGGCCGCCGAGGCAAAGGCCGCCCAGGAAGCCAAAGCCCTGGCCGAGGCAAAGACGGCGGCCAGGGCCAAGGCGGAAGAAGCCGCCAAGGAAGCCAGGGCGGCC
>CAZBQG010000047.1:0-20628 GCA_964493945.1 uncultured Rhodospirillaceae bacterium | reverse complement strand
GCCTGCCGGCGGCGCGCTACGCCGTCGAGTTTTCGTCGGGCGGCAACGCGGCCAATCTGATAATCCAGACGGCGGCGGCCGCCATTGAGGCGGGCTTGGCGGAAAATGTGCTTTGTTTCAGGGCCATGAACGGGCGGTCCGGCTTCCGCCTGGGCGGCGAGCGGGATCAGGAGGCTCGAGGCTTCACCCAATATACCGCGCCCTTCGGCTGGATCACCTATCCCCAGGCCATGGCCATGTGGTGCCGTCGTCATATGATCAAATACGGCACCACGTCGGAGCAATTGGGCCAAGTGGCCGTCACCTTCCGGGCCAATGCGGCGGAAAACCCCCGGGCCATGAAGCGCGACCCCATGACGTTAGCGGATCACCAGGCATCGCGCATGATCGTGGAACCCTTTCACCTGCTGGATATCTGCCTGGAATCAGACGGTGCCTGCGCCGTTCTGGTGACGTCGGCGGAAAGGGCCCGGGATTTGAAACGCCCGCCGGTCTATATCATGGGGGCCGCCTATGGGGGCGGGCCCAATCAGGGCGATGATCTGTTCGACGCCATCCGCTGGCCCGACCCGGCCCATAATTACGCCAAATACATAAGTGATGATCTGTGGGGCAGCGCGGGCGTCGGGCCCGAAGACGTGGATGTCGCAGAAATCTATGATTGCTTTACCTATAGCGTGCTCATGCAGTTGGAAGGTTTGGGCTTTTGCAAAGAGGGCGAAGGCGGGGCTTTTGTCGAGGACGGCGGCATCAATCCCGCCCGGGGCCTGCCCACCAACACCCATGGCGGGCTGCTGTCGGAAGCCTATATCCACGGCTTCAATCATGTTGTCGAAGCCGCCCAGCAATTGCGCGGCGAGGCCGGCCCCCGTCAGGTGGAAGGCGCCGAGATAGCCCTGACTACGGCCGGCGCCATGACTTGCGGCAGCGCATTAGTGCTGAGGCGATGATGGATTACGCCAAACCCCTGCCCGTACCGGACGAGGATTCAGCACCCTTCTGGCAGGCCTGCCGGGCGGGCGAATTGCGCATGCAGCATTGCAATAACTGCGGCGCTTACCGTTATCCGCCGGCCAACCTGTGCCCGGATTGCGGCAGCGGGGATACGGGCTGGGAAAAGCTTAGCGGGCGGGGCCGCGTCTTCAGTTGGATCACCATCACCCATCCCATCCCGCGCGCGGTCTATGAACAAGACGTGCCCTATCTGGTGGGTCTGATCGATCTGGAGGAAGGCGCGCGCATGGCATCCAACATCATCGGCTGCGCACCTGAAGACGTCAGCGCCGGCATGGAAGTGGATGTGGTCTTCGAAAAAGTCAGCGAAGAAGTTACCCTGCCCAAATTCAAACCAAGCGCTGAAAAGTAACCCCCATGACCGACAACTCGTCCCGGACCATCAACCGCATGGCGGCCCTGAGCCCGGAAGAGCTGGGTGCCCTGCAACTGGGCAAGCTCAAGCGGCAATTGGAACGGGTCTGGGAGACCAATCCCTTTTACCGCCGGGTATTCGAGAAAGCCGGTATCCAGCCCGGTGACATAAAATCCCTGGAAGATTTCAAGGCCCGGGTTCCCACCGTGGGCAAACCCGAATTCCTCGCCGATCAGGAGGAAAACCCGCCCTTCGGGCTGCGTCTGGGGGTGCCCCGCGAGGAAGTTGTGATGGTCAATCTGACCGGCGGCACGTCTGGCCAGGGCCAGGAATTTTATGGCCGCACGGCCCATGACATCGCCGTCCAGGGCCATCTCCATTCCCTACCCTATTACATGGCCGGGCTCCGGCGGGGCGATATTATCTTAAATTGCGTGCCCGCCGGGGGCATGAGCACGGGCGGCTGGGGGCCACCGGAGGGCATGCGCCAGATGGGTGGGCCTACGTTTAATGCGGGCGGCACGCTCGGCACGAATGCCAAGATCGACCTCATGCTGCGCTTTGGCGAGATACATTTTATTTATGCCTCGACCAATTACGTCCATACCCTGACCGAAGGACTTCGGGCAAGGGGCATTTCTCCCAGGGATTCATTCCCCATGATCAGGGCCATCTTTTTCGCCGCCGAGGGCTATGCGCCTGAATGGCGGGAACAGATCGAGGAATTCTGGGGCTGCCGGGTGAATGAGGGCTATGGCTCCACCCAGATCGCGGGCTTCGGATATGTGGATTGCCACACCGCCGATGAGCCCGAGCGCAGCCTGCTCCATGCCCTGGAATGGCACAGCTATCTTGAAGTAGTGGACCCGGAAAGCGGCGCGCACGTGCTGCCCGGCGAGGAAGGCGAGATATTGATCAGCAATCTGGATATCCAGGCTTCCCCGGTGATCCGTTTCCGCACTGGCGACAGGGCGCGGTATTTCCCGGCGGAAGACTGTTCGTGCGGGCGGCCCTGGCATTGTATCGAGGCGGGCACCGTCGGGCGCTATGACGATATGCTTAAAATCAGAGGCAATAATGTCTGGCCCATCACGGTCGATGGCGCCGTCTTTGCCACGCCGGAGGTGGATGAATATACGGGCCGGGTCCATGTGGATGACAAGGGCCGCACGGAGGTGGAAATCCGCCTGGCCTTCAAGCCAGAGGCCGAAGGTGAAAGCGGCGAGATGCGCGCCGCATGGCTGGATGCCATCCGCGAACGCATCCACAAAAAGACCAATGTGAGCATGACCCTGAAGCAGGTTTCCAGGAGCGCGTTGCCCGATTATCACTACAAGGCAAGGCGCTGGAGCGATGAACGCCAGGACGGCTATAACCGGGATTTGAGCAAAATATGAGCGATACAAAACTCAATGAGGCGGAACGCCTGCGGGAAATGCTGGTCACGGCACGCCAATTGGCGGAGGAAAGCGATCCCCTGCTGGCCGGGCAATACACTTTGCTGGTGGGCCAGATCGAGGCGCTTTTGACGATCATCGCGCCGGGACAGGACGAAGCATAAACAGTTCTTGATTCCGGGGCCGGTTTTGGCCATTGCTAGCGGATAGAAATCTGATGGAGCAACCAGCCATGCGCGGCTATTTCGGCATCGGTGTGGAAGGCATATCAAAGCCCATGAATCTGGGCGGGTTGATGCGCACGGCCCATGCGTTCGGCGCATCCTTCGCCTTCACCGTGGGCGCCGCCTATGCCAGGCGCGAAGGCAGCGTGTCCGATACTTCCGATTCACCGGGAGAAGTGCCTTTTTATGATTTTCCGGACGTGGCGTCTTTAATGCTGCCCATCGGGTGCGAGTTGGTGGGCATCGAACTCCTGGATGAGGCCACCGAATTGCCCAGCTTCCGCCATCCCCGGCAGGCGGCCTATGTGTTGGGCCCGGAACGGGGCAGCCTGTCCGGTGAGCTACTGGAGCGCTGCGCCTGTACGGTCAAAATCCCCACCAGTTTTTGCGTCAATCTGGGGATTGCCGGGGCGATCACCATGTATGACCGGCTGATCAATCTGAGCCGCTTCGCTGAGCGCCCGGTCTCCATGCTGGGCAAGCCCGAACCCCTGGCGCCCCATCTGTTCGGCGATCCCAAATTTACCAAGGCCATGGGAAATTTCCAACAAAAGCCGCCCCTGGAAGCGGCTGAGAAAGGAGACGGATAATGGGAAGAATTATTGTTTCGTTGCTCACCCTGGCCATTTTCATGACGCAGGGTGAGGCCCGGAGCGAACAATTTATCGGTGAATACGGTGCCTGGAGCGCCTTTACCGATGGTGCCGGAAAGGAAAAATCCTGCTACATGTTCGGCCGGCCCGAAAAGCGGGAAGGCAAACATAAGAAGCGCGGCAAGACCTATTTGCTGATCACCCATTGGCCGGCAAAAAAGGACCGCAATGTGGTGGAATTGCGGGCCGGCTACACCTACAAGAAAGACAGCGAAGTACGGGTCAATATCGGCAGCCACGGCTATTCATTGTTTACCAGGGGCGCTACGGCCTGGGCGCAGGACGAAAAGACCGACCTCTCCCTGGCCCTGACCATGATCAAGGGTGCGCGCCTGATCGCCAGGGGCGTTTCCAGCGAGGGAACCCGCACCCGGGATACCTATTCCCTGAAAGGCTTCACGGCAGCCTATAAGGCTATCGGCAAGGCCTGCCCGGTGAAATAGTGGTTAAGAATCTCATTGGTTTGAGCCGGGACGAACTGGCGGCGGAAATGGTGGGGATCGGTGAAAAGCCGTTTCGCGCCAAACAAATCTGGCAATGGATCTATCACTGGGGAGTGACGGATTTCGAAGCCATGACCAATATCGCCAAGCCATTGCGGGCGCGCCTTGCTGAGCTTTATGAAATGAGCCGCCCGGAGGTGGCGCGTGAACAGATTTCCAATGATGGGACGCGCAAATGGCTGCTCCTGGGCGAGGGTGGCGGCAGCTTCGAGAGCGTCCATATCCCGGAAGAGGACCGGGGAGCGCTATGCATCTCCACCCAGGTGGGCTGCACGCTCAATTGCGCCTTCTGCCATACGGGCACGCAGGCGCTGGAGCGCGATCTGAACGCCCGGGAAATCGTCGGACAGATGATGGTCGCCAGGGATTCATATCAGGAATGGCCGTCGCCGGAAGAGGACCGCATGCTTTCCAATCTGGTGGTCATGGGCATGGGCGAGCCCCTGCTCAATTACGATGAAGTGGCCAAGGCGCTGAAGATCATCATGGACCCGGAAGGGTTGGCTGTTTCAAAGCGCAAGGTGACCCTTTCCACATCGGGCATCGTACCCATGATCGCCAAGGTCGGCGAAGAGCTGGGCGTGGGGCTGGCCATTTCGCTCCATGCCGTGACCGATGAATTGCGAGACCTGCTGGTCCCCATCAACCGGAAATATCCTATCCGGCAATTGCTTGCCGCCTGCCGCGCCTATCCCGGTGCTTCCAACGCCCGGCGCATTACGTTTGAATATGTCATGCTCAAGGGCGTCAATGATTCCCCCGCCGATGCCCGCGCCCTGGCCGGATTGCTGAAGGACCTGCCGGCCAAGATCAACCTCATTCCCTTCAACCCCTGGCCCGGCGCGCCCTACGGCTGCCCATCCCACCGGGGGATCAAGCGCTTTTCCGAAATCCTCAACGAGTGCGGCCTGTCGGCCCCCATCCGGGTGCCGAGAGGGCGTGACATTGACGCCGCCTGCGGCCAATTGAAATCCACCGCCCTGGCGGAGGGACAGTTTTAAAGAATGATTCCAAACGCGTTTTAATTTTTACACGAATCGGGTAGGATTTCTCACTCTCCGTCCGTTGGTAAAGTGTGGAAACATGAAAAACCTGGATCTGGAAACTCAGTCCAGTCCGGACATCGAACAATCCCTGGGGCAGGTCCTGCAACATCACGGGGCGGGCCGCCTGGCCGAAGCCAAAAGCATTTGCCACGGCATTTTGCAGACCAATCCCGATCAGCCCGACGCCTTGCACCTGCTGGGCATGATCGCCCATCAGGCGGGGGGAAACCAAACTGCCGCCGATCTCATCAGCAAGGCCCTGGCCGCCCGGCCCGAATTCGCCGAGGCGCATAACAATCTGGGTATCGTGCTGTTTGATATGGGTGAGGTGGCCCAGGCCCGGGAATGCTATCTCAAGGCCCTGGCCATTCACCCCGAATTCGCCGAGGCGCTTAATAATCTTGGGCTGGCCCAATTCGATCTGGGCCAGACCGAGGAGGCTGTAACCAGTTATCTGGGCGCCTTGGACATCAAACCCAGATCAGCCGAGGCCCATAACAATCTGGGTATGGCGCTACAGGAACTCGCCCGGCCCCAGGAGGCGGAGGCCAGCTACCGGCGGGCCCTGGCCATCCAGCCAGGTTACGCCCAGGCCCACAATAATCTGGGTCTGATGCTGGCTGATCTGGAGCGCCCCGGGGAAGCCGCCCAAAGCTTTCGCCTGGCCATTGCCACCCAGCCTGATTTTGCCGCCGCCCATAATAATCTGGGCCGCGTGCTGATCGATCTGAAGCGGCGGGAAGAGGCCGTCGCCAGTTATCTGGAGGCACTCCGGCTGCGCCCGGGCGTGGGCGATGATCTGATCGAACTGATCCAGGCCATCCGGCAAAATTATTCATCGGGCGAAGTCACCATCCCTCTGGAGGAGATGGAAGGGTTGACCGCCTCCCAAACCGAGGGGCTGGGCCAATTCAACTTTCCGCCCAAGCAAATGAAACGCAAGGATAATTATCATCTGGACTCCTCCGGTCTGCGCATCGTTTTGCTGCAACCGCCACCCTGGAAAATCGCCGAGCCAGGCCGGAAACGCTACACCCCCGCTGAGGGCGGGCCTTCCAAAGGCCAGCAATTGCCGCCCAGCGTGGATCCCAAAATAGTTACCTATGGATTGCTCAGCATCGCCGCTCAGGTCCTGAGCAGGGACCGCCCTGTCGCCTTGCACAACATGTCCGATTTTACCTGGGCCGAAGTCGAAAAAGTGATTGGCGAGACCAAGGCTGACCTCTTCGGCATTACGTCGAAAAGCTTCAATCTGCGGGGTGCCGGGGCCTTGGCGGATTTGATCCGCCAAAACAATCCCAATGCCCATATCGTCATGGGCGGATCTCACCCGACGGCGCAACCGGCCGAGTTGCTGAAAAATTTCAAATCCGTCGACAGCGTGGTCATCGGCGAGGGAGAGCTTGCCTTCCTGGAGATCGCCGAAAAACTGGATCACGGCGAGCCGGTCACGGATATTGCCGGAACCGCCTGGCGCGAGGGCGGCGAGGTCCGTATCGGGCCTGCCAGAACCCAGGTCAAGGATGTGGATGTTCTGGCGTCGCCCCATTTGTATTTTCCGGTGAGGACCTTTCTCACCTCCCGGGGCTGCCCATTTCAGTGCACCTTTTGTGCCAGTCAAGTCACCTGGGGGCGGAGCCTGCGCTTTCATTCGGAAGATTATATTTTCAGGTCTCTGGAGAAAGCCGTCCTGGAGGACGGGCTCAAATTTCTGTTTATCAAGGACGATACATTTTCGGCTTCGCGCAAACGGATCCTGTCGATCTGCCAAAACATCCTGCAGCAGGATCTGAATTTCCTGTGGAGCTGTGACACCCGAGTCGACAGCCTGGACGAGAATGTTCTCCGCGCCATGCGCCTGGCCGGATGCCAGCGAATCAGTCTGGGTGTGGAATCAGGCTCGCCCGAAATTCTCGATTCCATCAAAAAGAAAAGCAGTCCGGAACAAATCGCCGAGGTCACCAAGAAGGCCAAGAAATTCGGATTTCAGGTGCGTTTTTACATGATCATCGGCAACCGGGGCGAGACTTTGGACTGTTTCCGCCAGACCCTGGAGATGATCAAGGAAACCCGGCCGACCGAGTTCCTTTTTCACAATCTGTCTTTTTATCCGGGTACCGAGGAATTCGAGACTTTTAAAAGCAGAAAAAAAATCGCCTCGGATATCTTCTATCAAACGGATAATGACGTTTTAAACGAAGGCTTCGCCCATGATATTCCGGCCCCGACCCGGGAAATTCTGAACGGGCTGAGCGCCTGCCTGCGCCTGAGCGCCGTGCATTATCAGAGCCTGGAGGAATATGGCCAGATCCTTGAGTGCCTGGATGGCCATCATGCGGCCCGCATGGATTTGGCTGGCGCCCATCTGCGGACCGGCCAGCCCGATGAAGCGGAACGCCAAATCCTCACGGCCATGGAAAGCGGTTATCCCCTATCGGGGCTGGCCATAACCATCTGGCAATCGTTGCAGCTTTCCGGGGGGATTTGGAAGGGGTCAGGGACAATCTTCAGCGGGCCATCGATCTTTATCCCTATACCGTCGTTATCCGCAATATCAACCGCTTCCAAAGCTGGATCAATTCGGGTGGGGCGGAAAATGGCGCCCAGCTCCGCCTGCTGGCCGATGATAATTTCGAGGGCAATATGGTGCCCCGCCAGCCCGAACTCCCGGCCCGCATCGATCTTTTCTAGTTGTTAATTAAGCAAATACGTCGTCGCAGATTTTCAATCTGCTCGGGATTTGCTCTAGCTGGGCGGCGCCGTTTCCCGGCCGAGGCGGATGGCGGTCAGGCCTTTATCCAACTGACTGGACGGCATGATCACGATGCAATCGTCATAGGATGATTTCAGCTCCGCCCCGTCTTCGGTGGCAATCACCGTGCCCTTGGCGGGTAGGGTCTCCATACCCCGGAAGGGGCGGACAAACTGGAAGCGGGGGGTATTGACGGTGATCGCATGGGTGACCTGGATGAAGCGCTGGGGCCCGGGCGGGACCGGTGCCAGATGCCGTTCTGCCACCCGCTGATCCAGCATACCCAACGCCCATAAAAAGCGCAAAGAGGTCTGGATCGCCACATGACCGCTGGCGGCTTGCCAATGTTGGCCGCATTCCACCAGCAGGGCGGCGGCCCCAGAGCGGGATGGGGCTGCGGATTGGCCGAAGGCGCCATAATCGCGGAGCCTGACGCCGCTGGGATGGCCTTCATCGCCCACCACCCAGGCGGGGGTTCCCAGACGGCCGGCCAGGCGCTGCCCTTTTTCCAAATTCCCGCAAAGGATCAATGGCTCATCCGGGCTCAGCATGGAATGAATATCCAGCAGGAAATCCACCCCACCGACCAGGGGGCGGAGCGCACGGGCCCGCTCCAGCTCCCGGTTGGTGTCCATCCCCTCCAGACGTTCCGGGGCCCAGATGCGGTTGAAATCCTCATCCAGGTAGCGGGACGCCAGGGGGTCGGATGGCGTAAATGTTTCATAGGCCGCCACATTGGCGAAGCTCAGCGTCAATTTACCGGTGACCGGCCGGATGCCTTTTTTGAACAGGTAATCCAGAGCCACGGCGCCGCAAATTTCGTTGCCGTGGGTCAGGGCGTTGATCATCACATGGGGTCCGGGCCGGCCGCTGTCGAAACAGGTGGCGTAATCGATCCCCAGATTTCCGGCCCGGTAGCCGGTTATGTCCGGGAGTTCGATCTCGATGGCCGGAATGACCACGGGGCTGGTGTCCTCAAAGGTTCAGATGAAGGGGTGTTGCGGGCTGATTATGGACATCGTAATTAAGGAAGCTGATCAAAAGCTGACTGCCGACCAAAAACGGAAGCGCGGCCAGGATGATCACGCCGCCGGGCGCCGGGATACCCGCCGTGCCATAATGATACCACTCGACGCCGCCGAATATGGTTCCGAAGCCGACCAGCAATATGCCCAGCACCAGCTCGATGGAGGCGATGGAAAAATCGCGCAGGAAATAGGAATAAAAAATGCGCCGGGCCAGATTGCTCCAATGTTTGATCATGAAGGGGAAAAAGATGCGGGCGATCTTCAGGCCGCTTTTCTCATCGCCGTAAATCGCCCGCATGGGTACGTCATTGACCACGGCGCGCGAAATATTTAGGCGGAACAGCATGTCGCTTTCGAAAAAATAACCCCGGTCGATGCGCGCGAGGGGAAGAATGCGGGCGACCTTGGCCTGGATCGCCGTATAGCCGTTGGTCGGGTCGAAAATTTTCCAATAGCCGCTGGACATCTTGGATGCAAAAGACAGCGCCAGATTGCCCAGCAGGCGAAGCTTGGGCATGTCCGACAAGCCCTCCAGATTATAAAACCGGTTGCCCTTGGCGTAATCGGCCCGCCCCTGAATGATGGGCCGCACGAACAGCGGAATAAGGCCCGGATCCATCTGCCCATCGCCATCTATTTTGACGATAATGTCGGCGCCCGCCTCAAGCGCACATTCATATCCGGTGAGGGTGGCGCCGCCGACGCCCTGGTTTTTATCATGGAAATGGACGCGGACCCGGGGATCACTGCATTGGGCCTGGACCATCTCGCCGCTTTTATCGGGGCAGGCATCGTCGATGACGAAAATTTGGCTGACCTCGTCACCGATTTGGCCGATGACGCCCAGCACCTTGCCGGTCACGCGGTAGCATGGGATGACCACGGCGATTACCGGCGAACTCTGAGCCTGGGCCTCATCGCCCATGGGTGCACCCTTCATTAATTATCAAGGGCAAACAATAAATCCCACACCGGAAGGGCGCAAGCCGGCCTATTTGGCCTTGCGCGGTTTTTTCTTCTTGGTCCCGAAGATGTTATTCCAGCCGGACCTGTATTCGGGGGTACGCACGCTGGAAAAATGGCTGATGGAAGTGGCCGAGGCGGACAGTTCCTTGGGCGCCGTCTCTTTCTTGGTTGAGCTGTCCGAACCGGATTTGGTTTCGGATTTGGTCTCGGATTTGGTTTTGGTTTCGGATGCGGCGCTGTCGGCCATGTAAAGTTCCTTTCGGGTCGCTCTTTTCTCGATTGGCCGCGCAATTTATTGAACCTGGCGGCAAAATCAAAGATTTTTTTTAGGCATCGCCGAATTTTCTTGGCGGACCTTCGAAAAAATTCTTAACTGACCAACAGGATTTCAAGAGAGGTGGAAACCATGGCCTTACTATTAATGAACATGCTGCGCGGCGAGCCTGATGAGTGGCGCAGCCATTTTGAGGCCGCCTTTCCCGGAATGGATATCCGTTTCTGGCCCGATCTGGGGGCGCCGGAGGATATCGAGTATCTGATCTTCGGGCGGCCCGAACTGGACAAGCTGCCTCCCCTGCCGGGGCTCAAACTTATGCTCACCATGCTGGCCGGCGTGGAGCGCCTGATCGGCAGCCCCATATTGCCTGACGTGCCCCTGGTGCGGGCCGAACCGGCCGGCGGCGATCCCATGATGAACGAATATGCCGTCTCCCTGGCGCTCTATCATCACCGGAATTTCCAGACCTACCGCGCCCAGCAGGCCGAACATGTCTGGAAGGCCGCCCCCTCCGTGGCGACCGAAGAGCGGCGCATCGGGGTTATGGGCTATGGCATTCTGTCCTCCCCGGTGGTCGAGGCCCTGGCCGGGCTGAATTTCGACATGGCGGTCTGGACCAGGAGCCCCCGCGAAAATGCTCCGGTTCAGGTTTTTCACGGACCGGACGGGTTGAAACCCTTCCTGGCCAGGACGGATATCTGCATCTGCATGCTGCCCCTGACGCCGGAGACGCGGGGCATCCTGAACGCCCAAGCCTTCGCCGACCTACCCCAGGGTGGGGCCGTGATCAATCTCGGGCGCGGTGGCCATATGGTAACCGAGGATTTAATCGCCGCCCTGGATAGCGGCCATCTGGCGGCGGCCTCCACGGATGTGACCGAGCCTGAACCCCTGCCCGCCGACAGCCCGCTGTGGGATCATCCAAAAGTCCAAATCCTGCCCCATGTGGCGAGGCGCCCCTCGGTCGCCCTGACCGCGCCCCAACTGATCGAAAATATCCGCCGCCATCAGGCCGGAGAGGCTTTTTTGCAGAAAGTCGACAAGACCGCCGGCTACTGATCTTCCACCTTTGCCCAAACCCTCCTTTTTTGTAATTGACAGGCAGGAGTATATGAGAAATAGTACGAACATCTAATTGTTATATCTATATGACAATTAGATGGTGGGGTGCCGTGGCAACCGGGGAAATGACTTTTAATTTATGGATTTTGTTTTTGGGCCGGTGAAGGCCGCGAGCGGTACTTTCTATTGACCGGCTCCCGAAAGCGTTACTGCCCCACCAATTCACCCGTATCAAATCAAGGTTGGGAAGGAGACCGAGATGGCTGAAGCGAAATGGAACAAAGTACCAAAGCCGGATGACGCCTATGGCGCCATGACCGGCGAACGCTATATCGACAGTTTAAAAGACGGAAGGGAAGTGTGGATCGACGGCCGCAAGGTCGACGACGTAACCACCGATCCTGCCTTCAAGCTGATCATCGAGGAAATGGCCCGCCTTTATGATCTACAGAACACGGACCAATACCGTGACGATTTGACCTATGTGGACAAGGGATCTGGCGTGCGCACCAGCGCTTCGTGGATCCTGCCCAGATCGGCCGAGGACCTGAAGGCCAAGCGGCGCAATTCGGAAGTCTGGCACCAACTGTCCTGGGGTCAGCTGGGCCGCAGCCCGGACATCCTGGCGCCCTATATCATTTCCTGCCTGCACAGAAAGGCGATCTTCGCCCAGGCCAAGCATCCGAAATGCGATTTCGGCGAGAACCTGCAAAATTATTATGATTATTGCATGAAGAACGACCTGTTCCTGACCCATGCATTGGGCGATCCGCAGGTCGACCGGTCCTCTTCGCCGCAGAACCAGCAACGCGAGACCAAGGAAGAACTGGTGGCGCTGCATGTGGTGGAGGAAACCTCCGAAGGGGTCCTCGTTACCGGTGGCAAGCAGCTTTCCACCGCCGCGACCCATACCAACGAATGCTATGTGTCGCTGTCGGCGACCTTTGCCCGGCGCAACGATCCCAATTGTGTGCTGGCCTTTTCCGTGCCCATGAACACACCGGGTCTCAAGATCCTCGCCCGCGAACCTACGTCGCGCTGGTTCGGCACCTGGGGCCATCCGCTGCAGATGCTCGACGAACAGGATTGCATGCTGTTCTTCGACCGGGCCCTGATCCCCTGGGACAGGCTGTTCGCGCTCTACGATGCGGCACCCATGGCCCGGATGTTTTCCATCGAGACCGGCGCCAGCCCCAACTTCAACTTCCTGGGCTGGGCCAATATGTGCCGGGCCTATGCGCGCATGCGCCTGATGACCGCCGTGACCACCATGGTGGCCGAAGCCATCGGGGTCCTTGAATACCGGGAAGTGGCCTCCAAGGTCGGCGAGATGGCGACCTATTGCGAGGTCTGGAAGCATGCCATGGAAGGCGTCGAACATACTTCGGGTCCGACGCCCGCCGGCGATTGGGCCTTGGGACCGGGACGGGGACTGCATATCTGGTTCGCCATGACCTCGTCCCGCATGGTCGAAATCATGCGCGAGATATGCGCCTCGGGCGTGGTCATGCAGCCTTCCGAGAAGGATCTGGCCAATCCAGAAATCCGCAAATATCTGGATATGTATATGCGCGGCAAGGACGTGGATGTGGAACATAAGTCACGCCTGTTCCGCCTGGCCCACGATCTTTGTGCCTCGTCTTTCGCCGTCCGCCAGGACATCTACGAGTACTGGCACGGCGGCGATCCCAGCCGCAACCGCATCAATCTGCTGCGCGGCTATGATCAGAAGGACTGGATCGATCAGGTCACGGATCTGATTTCCAAGCCTCTGCCCCATGGCGAGGTGATGTAGGTTTTTTTCACCCTCTCCCCTCCCGGGGAGAGGGCGCTTTTAACCGGACAATGCTTTAATATCCCGGGTCATGGATGATCCGGGATATTTTTTTGTGGTCCACGGGCTTATCATGATCGCCTGCTGGGGCATCCTGGTCCCGGTCTCGGTTCTCATTACCCGCTTTTTCAAAGTAATGCCGGGTCAGAACTATCCCGAGGTCACCGACCATAAATTCTGGATGCAGAGTCACCGCGCAATGTCGGTTACCACCATCCTGGTCTTGACGGCGGGCGCCGCTATCGCCTGGTTTGCGTTGGGCGGGATAAGCCTGGCCCCGACCCATGGCAAATGGGGCTTTGCGGTCATTCTTTTAGGCTGGGGTCAGTTGCTGATCGCCCGCATGCGCGGCAGTCATGGCGGACCCTGGGGATTGAACAACCCTGACCGCATCGTCTTGCCCCGGGATCAATGGTTTGGCGATCACTACAATATGACCCGGCGCAGGCGCATCTTCGAGGCGGTGCATATCTCGACCGGTCACACCACCGCCGGCGCCGGACTGATAGCGGTCTGGTTTGGCATCAATCAAATGGGTCTAGCCTGGGGCTGGCAGGCGGGTTACGGGATTTGGCTGCTGGCCATGGCCGGTGCCTTTTTGAAATTCACCCGCGACGGCAGGCACGTTCCAACCTATCACGCCATTTGGGGACCGGGGCCCGAACATCCCGGCAATTCTAAAGCCCCAGATGCCGGATCAGAATGAGGCAGGCGGCAACCGCCACCGCACTCGGCAGGATGCTGGGTACTCCCCAACGCCAGGCGATGACATGGGACGGCAGGCCGGTCAGCCGGGCCATGTATAGGTTCGTCGCCGAAAAAGGCGAAACCATGGAACTCATGCCCCAGACCACTAAATAAGTGGCGCCCATGATATGGGTCTCCAGGCCAAGGGCCTCCGGGGGCAGGACGGCACTGAAGAAGATGACCACCACCACCGGGTGCAACCCGGCCATGGCGCAAACCAGAAACAGAGCGATGGTCGCCACCAGCTTGACGTCGGGCCAGGGGATCATGCCATCGACGGCGGCACCCAAAGCCTGAGCGGGCAGGATCGACGAGACGCCGAGGCCAAAAAGATTGGCGCCGACAAAAACCAGAGCCTCGCCCCGCAGGCTGGGAAGCTGGGTGATGACGTTCCCCGCCATTTCGCCCGCGCGCCTTCCCCAGGCCGCCCGGTGGCCGGTCATCAGCCCATACCAGCTTAACCCATAAGCGGGTCCCACGATGCTGAGGGCGACAGGGATAGAGATGCGGGCACTTTCGGTGAGCAGCAAGACCATGGCCGCCAGGGAGATCAAAATACCCAGGGTGCGCCAGGTATGGATGGCCGGCATGGGCGGCGGCGGCGCACCAGCCGGCTCGGGCTGGCCACGGTGAAACAAATAATCCAGGACCAGCCCGCTGAGGATAAGTGTCGCCGCGGTGGCCACACCGATTAGCGCAACCTGGCGCCAGGCCAGACCGGGAAGGGCTACCAGAACCACGACCATGCCGATGGTGAAGGGCGACCAGCATGACGTCGTGGTAAACCCCTGCATGAGGGCCACGGCCAGGCGGCGGCGCAGCCGGACATCGCCGGTGCGCTCGATCACGGTTGCCAGCAATCCAAGGCCGGCCAGATTGAGCACCGCCCCAATGCCATGCACGCCCAGCGACAAACTCATATACCGCCGCCCTGGCGGCTGGTTGACGATGTGACCCCGCGTTGCCTGCAAGGCAGGGCTTTGCATGGCCGGCGGCTGCAACCAGGCGACGGCGAAAAACAGCAACAGAAATGGACGCGAACGGGCCAGCCCGTCTACCACCACCGCCGACCATTCGCCGGACAATGCCGCCCCACCCAGCCCGGCAACACCCAAAAAGCCCCCGAGTATAAGTTGCACGCGGCTCACCCGGCGGATTTCCAGGGCAAGAAACAACAGGATCAAAACCGAAGTGAAGTTGGTCAGCGGCGTACTGGGCCGGAACGCATCCACCAGGGTAAAGAGGGCGATGATCAGATACAGCCCGCCTGAAAACCGGTCCTGGCCCATGATTTTATCTTTGGGGGTCATGGGCCAGTAGGGCAATAACGTTGGTGCGGACGAAGAAAAAAACGAATCAAATTAAAACATTGGGAAAAAATATGCGGGTCCGGAAAGGGCCCACAAGAAAAAAAACTGGCCCCCGGAGAGCAAAAATAATCCACCTTGGCCATATTTCGCTACCGATCTTCAAACCATTCTGGGCAAGTTTTAACGAAAACCCTGGCGCCTTTCCAGGCGGCTATCCGGCTGCCGGGGGGAGGTCCGCCAGGCCAATCCAAGCCGCCTCCAACCTCCGCCCAAACCCCGGACAGAGGCAAAAAGGCAAAACATTATTCCATCGAATTACCTAAGAAGATTATTTAAATCAACGGAGTAACAGAAAAAGTGGCGCGCCCGGGAGGACTCGAACCCCCAACCTCCTGATCCGTAGTCAGACGCTCTATCCAATTGAGCTACGGGCGCTGAGATATGGCCCGCCAAAGCTGCACCAAAGCGGTGCGGGCGTGGCGGGCAGGGGACACTATTCAAAACGGGGGGCCAGCGCAAGGGATTGGCGGGCGGCTTCCGGCCGATAGTGCGGGGCCGGAAGTAAAGAGGTTGAAAAATTAGGCGCTTGTCCCCAGGAGTCGCAATGAGTAATATCTTGAAAATTCTCATGGGGGCATGTTATTTCGTCTGATAAGTTATTGTTTCAACATGAATTCAGATACCCTTGAATAGGTAAACGGCGCGATGACATTTAGAATATATCGGCCAATAACGCTTGGCGCGGCCTTTTTGGTGGCCGGATGCTCATTCGCGTCTGAATCCCTGTGGCCTTCCCTGACCGGTGAGGACCCGACGGGCAAGCCGGCCCAGGCAGCCAAGGCAAGGCCCGCACCCGCCGCCAGGACGGCGCAGCGCCCGGCCATCACCGCCCAACGCCCGCCCGCCCTGGGCACGACCAATTTCAAGGCGCCGGGTGTCACGCCGGGACGCAACACGGGCACCTATGTGGGTCAGCAGGTTGCAAAGTTACGGGGCGAGTTACGCCGTCTGCAGAGCAATGTTTCGCAGAACAACAAAAAATTGCAGTCCCTGCGCGTCAAGACCGTGCAGGATTCCCAGCGCTATCACCGGGCCGTATCGGCGATCAATGCGCGCCTTCAGGTGGGCACCACGCCGGGCAATCCGATCCTGGTGGAACAGTTCAATCAGGCCTTGTCCAATCTGGATAAGATCACCGAGGATATCAGCCAGATGAACGGGCTGACCACGGGCGTTACGGGGGATTCAACCTTGGCCGCCTTCTTGTCGGAGAACACGCGCGCCGCCTTCCGCCTGTCGGGCGCGGTGGATGCCGATCACACCCAGCTGGCCATCCTGGAAGATGAAGTGAACCGCACCGTGGTGCTCATCGACCGGTTGCTCAAGGAATTAGGTGAAGACATTCAGCGCCAGACCCTTTACATCTCGACCGAGCGGAGCAACCTGAACACCCTTTCCGCCTCTATCAAGTCGGGCGAAATCCTGGGCACCAGTCTGGCCAACCGGGCCGTCGGCGCCATCCCGGGTGTGGCCTCCCGAGGATCTTTTGGTTCACGCTCCATGGTGGGCCGCCGGCCTTTGGTGGTTATCCGCTTCGACCGCAAGGATGTGGCCTACGAACAAGCGCTCTATAACGCGGTGAGCCGCGCCCTGGAACGCCGGCCCAATGCGACGTTTGAGCTGGTTGCCGTGGCCCCGGCGCTGGGTGGTCAGGCCAGGGTTGCGCTCAATTCGACCAAGGCCCGGCGCAACGCGGAAAATGTCATGCGCTCGCTCCGGGGAATGGGATTGCCGCCCCGACGCACGGCCATCTCGGCCCGGGTATCCAGGTCGGCCAGAACCAACGAAGTGCATCTGTTCCTCAATTAAGAAAATAAACCCGATACGCGGCTGGTTGCTGGGCTGGTTGTTGCTCGCCCTGGCGCCAGGCTGTGCCCGGGCCGAGGCCGATCTTTCTCAAATCCGCCTGCCGCCCGGTTTCGTGATCGAGCTGTTTGCCCGCATTCCCAACGCCCGTTCCATGGCCGTCGCTCCAGAGCTGGGTGTGGTGTTCGTCGGCAACCGGCGGGGCAATTCGGTGTGGGCGGCAGTGTATGCAGATGGGGACGGGCGGGCCGAGAAGGTGCAACGCATTGCCCGGGGGCTGCGCGTGCCCAACGGCATCGCCTGGCGGGATGGATATTTATATGTGGCGGAACAGCACCGGATCATCCGCTACGCCGTGCCCAGCCGCAAATCCCTGCCCCTGACCAAGCCCGAAATCCTGTTGGAAGGTTTGCCCGACAAGCGCCATCACGGTTGGCGTTATCTGGCTTTCGATGGCCGGGGCAGGCTCCATGTTACCCTCGGTGCCCCTTGCAATATCTGCCTGCCCGACGGGCTGGAAGGCACCATCATCCGGCTGGTGCCGGGGGGGCCACCCCGCATCGTCGCCAGGGGTGTGCGCAATTCGGTGGGCATGGATTTTCATCCCGTCAGCGGCCGGCTTTATTTCACCGATAACGGGGCCGACTTCATGGGCGATGATCTGCCGCCCGACGAGCTCAACATGGTTCCCAGCCCAGGAGCGCCAAAAGAAGGGCTTCATTTCGGCTATCCCTATTACGGCGGCGGAGGGGCCAGGACGGGGGATTTCAAGGTCCAAACACCACCCCCCGGGGTCATCTTTCCAGTGCAGGAATTCGGCGCCCATGTGGCGGCATTGGGGGTTCATTTCTACCGGGGGCGCATGTTCCCGCCCTATTACCGTGGCCGGGCCTTCATCGCCCAGCATGGGTCCTGGAACCGCTCTGTCCCCGATGGCTACCGGGTCATGAGTTTGGGCCTGGATGCCGCCGGGCAGGGACGGGATAAAAAACCCTTCGCCCAGGGCTGGCTGCAAAATGGTGACGTTCTGGGGCGGCCGGTGGATATCAAGGAACTGCCCGACGGATCACTTTTGGTATCCGATGATTTCGCCGACGCGGTCTATCGCATCCGCTGGCGAGCCCCTGGGAAAAAATAAATCAACCGACGGAAATATTATCGATCAATCTTGTGCCACCCAGCCAGGCAGCCGCCAACAGGCGGGCCGGCCCGTTCGGTTTTTCTAACGGCTCCAAATCCCCTTCGGAACAAAGGGCCAGATAATCTATCCGGCCAAAGCCAGCCGCCAACAGCGCCGCCGTCTCGGCGGCAATTGCCGGTTTTGCCCCCTCGCCCGCTTTCAGCCTTTCGCCGAGGCGCATCAAACCGGCATGAAGCTGGGGGGCGGCGGCCCGCTCTTTCTCACCCAGATAGGCGTTGCGGGACGACAGGGCTAATCCGTCCGGCTCCCGGATGGTCGGGCAATTCTGGATTTCAACCGGAATATTTAGATCCACCACCAGGCGGCGGATAATGCAGAGTTGCTGATAATCCTTTTCGCCAAAATAGGCCTTATGGGGCTGGGCCTGGAGCAACAGCTTGGTGACCACGGTGGCAACGCCGGTGAAAAAGCCCGGGCGGAATTCACCTTCCAGCCGGTCACCAATGCCTGGCAGGCTTACGTATGTGGTGAAGCCTGGCGGATAGATTTCATCCATGTCAGGCAGAAACAAAAGATCGGTGCCGCGCCCCTCCAGCCTTTCGGCGTCACCTTCCACATCGCGGGGATATTGATCGAAATCCTCCCCCTCGCCGAATTGTTTGGGATTGACGAACAGGGTGGCGACGCAGCGCATATTTTCCTGGGTCGAGCGCTCGATGAGTGAAAAATGCCCCTCATGGAGGGCGCCCATGGTGGGCACCAGCCCGATGCTATCGCCAGCGGCGCGCCAGTCCTCCAGGCGGTGGTGCAACTCCGCCACTGTGCGGAGGATTTCAATCCGCCCTTCGGCCATGATGGGGCTTATCCTACTTACTAGCGAAACAATGTTCGGGGCCGGGGAAGCGGCGGGCCCGCACATCTTCGGCGAAATCCTCCGCGGCTTGGCTCACCTGGCTTCCCAGATCGGCATAGCGCTTGACGAATTTGGGCGTGAAATCGGAAAACAGACCGGTGGCATCCTCGGTGACCAGAACCTGCCCGTCGCATTCTGCCGATGCGCCGATGCCAATGGTCACGGCGCCAACCTCGCGGGTGATCTGGGCGGCGACGCTTTCCACCGTCGATTCGATGACCAGGGAAAAGGCGCCGGCCTCGCTGACCCGGGTGGCATCGGTGAGGATGCCCGCTGCCTCGCCGTCTTCGCGCCCGCGGGCCGAATAGCCGCCATGCATATTGACCGATTGGGGGCGGAGCCCCACATGGCCCATCACCGGAATGCCCCGCTCCACCAGAAAGCGGATGGTCTCGGCCATTTCGGCGCCGCCTTCCAGCTTGACCCCGGTGCAGCCGGTCTTGGCCATCACCCGGGAACAATTCCGGTAGGCCTGGGCCGGGCTTTCCTGGTAGCTGCGAAAGGGCATATCGACGATGACGCAGGCTTTTTCCGATCCGCGCACCACCGCGGCGCCATGATCGATCATCATGCGCAAGGAAACGCCCAGCGTGCTGTCCAGCCCGTAAAGGGCCATGCCCAAACTGTCACCGACCAGCAAGATATCCACATGCTCGTCGAGAAACCCGGCCATGGGTGCGGAATAGGCGGTCAGGCAGACCACCGGCGCGCCCCCTTTTTGGGCGAGGATCGCGGGGGCGGTAATTCTTTGGGACCGGACGCTTTTGCTCACAGTTGGACTCCTGGCGCTTCGCTTTTTGGGCGGCGTCGCGTGACATACCATAACATGGGAACCGCCGCCAAGCGCCAGTCTACGCCGAAAACGCATGGCTGTCCCGCAAGATGTGTGCTATGGATCAGCATCTGCTCGGCGGAAGCGGAAAATATCAGTCCAGCATCTCGGACAAATGTTCCGCATTGTCGCGCAGGCGGTCCAGAAATCCCATAAGCTGGGCCTGTTCGGATTCAGAAAAGCTGGAGAGAAGCCTGTTTTGCCGTGTTTCCGAAATCTCCAGAATCCGCTGATAGATATCCACTCCGTCATTGGTCAGGCGCAGCATCTTGCGTCGGTTGTCTCCCGGATCGGGCACCCGCACCACATAGCCCCGCTCCATCAGCGATGTCAGCGCCCGGCTGACCTGGGCCTTGTCGATGGACATGTTCTCAGACACTTCGCTGGCCGACATGGGCTGGAAATTACCGATGGCGGTCATCACCCAGACTTCGGGCGTGCGCAGGTCTAATTCTTCCAGAAAATACCGGGAGGTCGAGCGGAAAATTGCATTGGCCACGATATTGACCCGGTAGGCCACGAAGTTTTGCAACCTTCCCTGGGAGATTTCCTCCTCTGGAACCGAGTCTGCGCGTTCGGACATAATTAAAGCATTCCCCATTGTTTTTCTGTGTAACTACGCGCTGACATAACATATCGCTGAAACAGTGGCTAATTTTTTTACAAGATTGAACGTGGCGCGGCCGGTGGTTCTAGGGCATTATCCGG
>CAZBQG010000046.1:0-20690 GCA_964493945.1 uncultured Rhodospirillaceae bacterium | reverse complement strand
CACAGGCCAGTCATGCACTAACATTCAACCTGGACCACTCAATGGGGGCCGACCAAATACAAAAATCATAAAGAAAGTTGATTCAGTTACCTTAATCCCACTTTCTTAGGCAACCTCATAAAGGAAAGTGGAATTAAGGGCAAGTTTTTGTTGTTATTTTAAATCCCCAATTTTGGCAAAAACATCCTCGAACATAGCTGTGCTTAGCCGGCCCGTGTTGGTGTTGTAGCGCGAGCAATGATAGCTATCGGCCAACACCGGCCCGCCGGGGAGAGGGTGCAAGGCGCCATGGCTGAATTTATAGGCGCTGATTTTTTCGCCAAGTGCTGCCAAAACGGCGGCGTGGGCAACCGTGCCGAGTGCCAGGATCACCCGGAGCCGCTCCATTGCCTGGATTTCAGAGCTTAAAAATGCCTGGCAGTTTTTCCGTTCCGCCCCGGTCACCTTGTTTTGCGGAGGAACGCAGCGGACTGCGTTGGTAATGCGGCAATTCACCAGGCCCAAACCATCCGTGGCACTCGCCCCGTAAGCACCTTGGGCATGGCCGAATTTCAACAATGTGGGATAAAGCAGATCGCCTGCGTAATCACCGGTGAACGGCCGCCCCGTCCGGTTCGCCCCCTTCAAGCCCGGCGCCAGCCCGACGATCAGCAGCCCCGCCCCCTTATCCCCGAAGGAAGGCACGGGGCCATTATGCCAATCTGGAAATTGTGAGATATTTTCCCACCGCATGGCGAGAAGTCTGGCGCATTTGGCGCAATCCGGCGCCGGCTCATCCATGGATGTGTTTTTTCGCAATTAGCCGCGCCCGATCCCTCCTTTAGTGGATTTCTTCGTCCTCCAAGGCCAGCAACCCGTCTTCGCTCCCATGGGGTGGGTGGCTGTCGTCATGATGGGGCATTTGGCCGGGAGAGCGTTCAATTTCGGACTGCAAATCGCAAAGATCGACGAAATAATCGGCCTGGCGGCGCAATTCATCGGCGACCATGGGCGGTTTGGAGCGGACCGTGCTGACCACCGTCACCCTGGTGCCTTTGCGCTGGGCGGCTTCGGCCAGGCGGCGGAAATCGCCATCGCCCGAAAACAGCACCACGTGATCCAGATGTTCGAGCATTTCCATCATGTCGACGGCCAGCTCGATATCCATATTTCCTTTTATTTTCCTGCGTCCACTGGCGTCGGTGAATTCCTTGGTGGGTTTGGTGACCAAGGTGTAGCCGTTGTAGTCGAGCCAATCGACCAAGGGGCGGATGGGTGAATATTCCTGATCCTCGATCAGCGCCGTGTAATAGAAGGCGCGGACCAGAATGCCTTGTTTGTCGAACACATCCAGCAGGCATTTGTAATCGATGTCGAAACCCAAGGCCCGCGACGCCGCGTAAAGATTTGCGCCATCGATAAAAAGGGCGAAACGTTCATCGTCAAAAAAGTTCATTTTTTAAATCCTCAAAGCTCACGCTTTTAAATTAAGTCCGTTTGTCGGTTGATCAAGCTTTTAAACAGTGAAAAGTGTAATCTCTATCAACGGACTGAAGCCTACCTTAAAACCACCTTGTTTGGCCAATCACAAGGCTGTGGGAGGCCAATCTTAAGTTTGTGGGAGGAATGGGTTTTGATATTGATCGGACTTGGCGCAAATTTGCCAAACCCAAGCTTCGGCGCCCCCCGCCAGACCCTGGAAGCGGCGCTGGAAGCCTTGGTAAAAGGGGGGGGGGGCCTGCTGGCCTGTTCCAGCTGGTATGCCACCGACCCTCTGCCGCCTTCCGCCCAACCGGAATATGTCAATGGGGTCGCCGCACTTGATTGGGATATGGGACCCGTTGATCTTTTGGCCCTGCTGCACCACATCGAAGATCAATTCGGACGCCGGCGGTCCTATCCCAATGCGCCAAGAACCCTGGATTTGGACCTTTTGGCCTGTGACCAGAGGGTAATCCAACTTTCAGAGCTTACCTTGCCCCATCCGCGCCTGGCCGAGCGGGCCTTCGTTCTTGTCCCGTTGGTTGAAATCGCTCCCGATTGGCGCCATCCTGTAATCGGCAAAACGGCCACTCAGCTTCTACAGGCCTTGCCCGGCGGGGATCAAATTCATCCAATTTAGGTGAAATGCTTGCGTTTTCCATAATGTGGCCTATATATTCCGTGCCCCGCATATTAAATTTTCAGATCAAAAAGATCGGAGTGATATAGATGGCTCGTGTCACCGTTGAGGATTGCATTGAAAAAGTCCAGAACCGGTTCAAACTGGTTTTGGTAGCCGCCCAGCGCGCCCGCGGCATTTCATCGGGCGCCGAGCTTTCCGTCGACCGGGACAATGATAAGAACCCGGTGGTAGCCTTGCGCGAAATCGCCGAGGAAGCCATTGATCTGGAACAAATTAACGAAAACCTTATCCGCGGCCTGCAAAAACATCCCGAATCCGACGAGCCTGAAGGTGAAAACGAGGATATGGAATTCATCGGCGATGATTTCACCGGTGAAACCGTCAAGGCCCTGGAACCTGCCGCCGGCAATGGCGGGACGGTCCCTGATGGCGCGGCCGGCGAGGAGACCGAAGTTAAGGGCTTCGACGGTTTCGATGAGAAAGCCGGGCCGAAAACCGATGTTGAACCCCCTGCCCAAGAGGGCGAATAAGCCTACTTGGGAGAAGCGCCCCTGACCGGGCGCTCATGACAAGGCGCCATGATCAGGCAATTTGAACTGGTCGAGCGGGTTAAATCCTATGATCAGACGGTCAATGAGGATGCGCTGAACCGCGCATATGTTTTCGCCATGAAGGCCCATGGGTCGCAAAAGCGGGCCTCGGGTGATCCTTATTTTTCCCATCCCCTGGAAGTCGCCGCCATTTTGGCCGATTACAAGCTGGACTGTGACAGCATCGTCACAGCACTTCTCCACGACACCATCGAGGATACGGAAGCGATCAGTGAGGATATCACCCAGCAATTCGGCAGTGCCATCACCCAACTGGTGGAAGGGGTCACCAAACTGGCCCAGATCGAATTGCAGAGCGAAGGCGCCAGCCAGGCCGAGAATTTCCGCAAGCTGGTCCTGGCCATGTCCGAGGATATCCGCGTCCTGTTGGTCAAGCTGGCCGACCGGCTGCACAATATGCGCACGCTGCATTTCATCGACAATGAACAAAACCGCCGGGCCACGGCGCTCGAGACCATGGAGATTTATGCCCCCCTGGCCGAGCGCATCGGCATGCAGGAGATGAAAAACGAATTGGAGGATCTGTCCTTCCAGGAGTTGGATCGGGATGCCAGGGATTCGATCCTGGCCAGGCTTAGCTTCCTGCGCGAAAAGGATACGGACCTGATCGGGCGCACCGAAGAGGAACTGAAGCGCGGTCTGGCGGAAAAATCAATTGTGGCCGAGGTTCAGGGGCGGGAAAAGAGGCCCTATTCCATCTGGACCAAGACGCGGCGCAAGAACATCTCCTTCGAACAGCTTTCCGACATCATCGCTTTCCGTGTAATCGTCGACGAAATCGATGAATGTTATCAAGCGCTTGGCGCCTTTCATCAGGCCTATCCGGTGGTGCCAGAGCGCTTCAAGGATTATATAAGCACGCCCAAACCCAACGGTTATCAATCCCTGCACACCTCCATCATCGGGCCCGAAAACCAGCGCGTGGAAATTCAGATCCGAACCCGTGCCATGCACGAAATAGCCGATTTCGGTGTTGCCGCCCATTGGCGCTACAAGCAGATGATAGAGAAGACCGACGGACGGCAATACCGCTGGCTACGCGAGCTTTTGGACATTCTGGAACATGCAGCCAATCCGGAGGACTTCCTGGAACATACCAAGCTGGAAATGTTTTCAGATCAGGTGTTCTGTTTCTCTCCCAAAGGCGACGTGATCGCGCTTCCCTTGGGCGCCACGCCGGTGGATTTCGCCTATGCGGTGCATTCCGAGGTGGGCGATATCTGTGTCGGGACCCGCATCAACGGAAAGATCATGCCGCTCCGCACCGAGCTGCAAAACGGTGATCAGGTGGAGATCATCACGTCCAAGGCCCAAACCCCGTCGCCCACATGGGAAAGTTTCGTAGTCACCGGCAAGGCCCGGGCGCGCATCCGCCGGGTTGTCCGCCTGCGCCAATTGGAAGAATACGCCAATCTGGGAAAATCTATCATCCAGCGCAGTTTTACCCAGGCCGGATATGAATATTCGAACAGCGCACTGGATGACGTATTGTCGGTTTTCTCCGCAAGTTCTGCGTCGGATATCTGGGCCGAAGTGGGCTCTGGGCATATCACCGGGCGCCAGGTGCTGGAGGCGGTCTTCCCGGGCTCCAAGCAGGAAAAAGACGGCCCCGGCATACTGCCCCCTGATCCTTCTTCCGTCCCCACCTCCGTCCCCAATGGCGATGCCCTGCCGATCTCCGGGCTGATTGCCGGCATGGCGGTTCATTTCGCCAGTTGCTGCCACGCCCTGCCGGGGGATCGCATCGTCGGCATCATCAGCAAGGGCCGGGGTATGAACATCCATACCATTGATTGCGAGAATCTGGCCGAATTCACCGATGCGCCCGAACGCTGGGTCGATCTGGCCTGGGAGGCGGGTGCTGCATCCCGTGACGTCCATGTGAGCCGCATAAAACTGGTGGTCATCAATGAGCCGGGCAGCCTGGGCGCCCTGTCGACCGTGATTGCTAAAAATGGCGCCAATATCTCCAACCTGAAGATCACCAGGCGGAGCACGGATTTCTTCGATTTGATGATCGACGTGGAGGTGCGCGACCTGAAACATATGACAAATATCGTTGCCGCCCTACGCGCGACGCCGGTAATTTGTTCCGTGGAACGCGCCCGTGGTTGAAAAATAGGCCCGCGCCCAATAGAAACAATCTGGCATTCCAGTCAAGCACCCGGTCATCAGGCATATGTTTCGAAGCAGAATTAAAAAATCGATCATCCACCGCCTCCGCGACTTTTTCTGGCCCAGCAGCGGCTGGACGCGCTCGACGGCCTATCTGGCCCACCGCATCGGGCGGCTTAAGGGGACGCCTTATTCCATATCGGCGGGGCTTGCATTTGGCGCGGCGGCCTCTTTCACGCCCTTCGTCGGGCTTCATTTCATATTGGCGGGCCTTTTCGCCTGGACCTTCCGGGCCAATATCCTGGCTTCCGCCATCGGCACCGCCGTCGGCAATCCCTGGACCTTTCCGCTTATCTGGCCCGGCATCTTTTATCTTGGAAAGGCCATGGGCGTGGGTGCCGCCGAGGTGGTGCCGGAAACCCTGGCCTTCACCATGTTGTTCGGAAACATTATCGAAGCCCTGCTGTCCTTCGATATCATGTTTCTGGTGAAGAAAGCCTGGCCCATAATTTTTCCCATGTTGATTGGCGGCATTCCGGCGGCAGTGGCCGTCTGGTTCATATTTTATCTGGCGACCAGGCCCCTGATTCAGAAATATCAGGAGCGTAGAATACGCCGATGCCAAGCCAAAACAGAAGATGCATCCCGATGAGCTACCCCCAGCGCCTAGGCGTGAATATCGATCATGTGGCGACGCTGCGAAATGCCAGGGGCGGCGCCCATCCCGACCCCGTGCATGCCGCATTGCTGGCCGAGGCCGCCGGCGCGGACGGCATTACCGCCCATCTCCGGGAAGACCGGCGCCATATCACCGATGATGATATCCGGCGCCTCATGGAAGAAATCAAGCTGCCCCTTAATCTGGAGATGGCCGCCACCGACGAAATGTGCGAAATCGCCCTTCACCACCGCCCCCGTGCCGCCTGCATCGTGCCTGAAAAGCGCCAAGAGAGAACCACCGAAGGGGGGCTGGATGCCATCGGCGGGCATAACCAACTGACCCCCGTGGTCAAGGCGCTGATCGGCGGCGGCATAAGGGTTTCGTTGTTTATCGAGCCCGATCCGGCCCAGCTTGATGCGGCCCGGGATTTGGGCGCGCCGGTGGTGGAATTGCACGCAGGCGCCTATTGCGAGGCCGAAGGCGAGAGCCAGGAACATGAATTGGAACGCATCCGCCAAGCCGCCGCCCATGCAGAGAAAATTGGGCTTGAATGCCATGCCGGGCACGGGCTCGGTTTCGATACGGTGGGCCCCGTTGCAGCCATTCCCCAGATCACAGAGCTTAATATCGGGCATTTTTTGATCGGCGAGGCGGTTTCCATGGGGTTGGAGAAGGCGGTCCGGCAGATGCGGGCCCTGATGGAAGAGGCGCGAGCCGAACAACTCCACGATTGTTCTGATTGAGCAGGTCATGATTATCGGCATCGGCAGCGATCTGATCGATATAAGGCGTATCGAAAAGACCCTGGAGCGGTTCGGCCAGCGTTTCATCGACCGTTTGTTCACGCCCCTGGAACAGGCCAAGTCGGAACGGCGAAAAAACAGAGCCGCCAGTTACGCCAAACGATTTGCCGCCAAGGAAGCCTGTTCCAAGGCCCTGGGGACCGGTTTCCGCAAGGGCGTCTTCTGGCGCGATCTTGGCGTTGCCAATCTGAAATCCGGCAAGCCCACCATGGTTTTGACCGGCGGCGCCCTGGAACGGCTGGGTGAGTTGACCCCGCCCGGCATGGAGGCTCAGATCGATCTGTCCCTGACCGATGATTTCCCCATGGCCCAGGCCATCGTCATCATATCCGCGGAAAAGACCGGCGAATGAACGGCTCCCCCCCGAAAGACGAAGGTCTGGCCATAGGCTGGCGCCTGAGCAGCGTATCGGGATGGGGCGTCTATGGGTTGAACCTGACGCTGAGGCTGTTGGCCGAGGGGCGCGATCCCGTCCTGTTACTGGGCCCCCATCGTCTGAGCGTAGGCCAGGAGGAGGAAAAGCTCCTGACGCCCTTGTTCCAGCGCCAGAGCCATCTGCAAGAGATTTTGTCCAAAGGCACGGTGGTGGATCTGGATATTCCGGTGCTCCATGCGCTGCGCAGCGATTTCCAGCCGGGCCTTGCCAGTCAGGCCATACGGGGCAGGAAAAATATAGGCATTATTTTTTTCGAGGATACGGATTTTTCTGGAGAGGGTCTGGCCCGAGCCGCCGAATACGGCCTGATCGTCACCGGTTCCACCTGGAACGCCCAAATCCTGGCGGAGCGGGGGGTGAAAAATGTGGTCAATGTGTTCCAGGGTATCGATGAACATCTGTTCCGCCCAGCCGAACAAGCCCAGGAACTGTACCCCGGCCGCTTCGTCATCTTTTCAGGCGGCAAGCTGGAATACCGCAAGGGCCAGGATGTGGTTATCCGGGCCTTCAGGGAATTTCACCGGCGCCACCCTGAAGCCCTTTTGATTTTCGCCTGGGCCAATCAATGGCCGGCCATCATGCCGACCATCGCGCGCTCGGAATATGTCGAAGGCGCGCCTGAAATTGATGCCGGCAAAACCCTGAAAATTAGTCCCTGGCTGGAAGCAAATGGCCTGGAGCCGGAATCCTTCGTCGATCTGGGCATGCCGGCCAACCGGGAGATGCAGGCCTATCTGAACGCATCCCAGGCGGCCATATTCCCCAACCGCTGTGAGCCCGGAACCAATCTGGTGGCCATGGAATGCCTGGCGGCGGGCCTGCCCACCATCCTGGCGGCCAATACGGGCCAGCTTGACCTGATCGGCGAGGGGAATTGCTATCCCCTTTTGGACCAGACCCCCATGGAGCCCTATGCGCCCTATACCGGCGTCGAGGGCTGGCGCGAGCCTTCGGTGGAAGAATGTCTGGCCGCCCTAGAAGAAATTTTCGCCGATCCGGATGCCGCACGCCAAAGGGGCAGGGCCGCGGCGGCGTTCATGGAAGAAGGCTTCACCTGGAAATCCCAGATCAGAAAGCTTATATCCGCCATTGACGGGCTCAAGGTTGCGTGAAGCATCTTGACAGGAAGGCGTCAGGCTGGCTTGATCCCAGCACCTTATCAAGCGCTGGGTGGTATTAACAAATTTCCATGCAAAAACAATGAATTGAGTATTTTTCTTAATGCGAGATAAAAAGCTTTTCTGGGCCTGGGACACGGTCAAGACCATCGTCTATGCGGTCATTCTGGCGCTCATCGTGCGCACCTTCGCCTATGAGCCGTTCAATATTCCGTCGGGTTCCATGAAGCCCACATTGTTGATTGGCGATTATCTCTTCGTTTCCAAATTCTCTTATGGCTATTCCCGCCATTCCCTTCCCTACAGCCTGCCGCTCATATCGGGACGCCTGCTCTTTACGCCGCCAAAGCGGGGCGATGTGGCCGTCTTCAAGCTGCCCACCAACAATAAGACGGACTATATAAAGCGCATCATCGGCCTGCCGGGAGACCGGATCCAGGTGAAGAAAGGCATCCTTCACATCAATGGCGAGCCCATGAAACGCCAGATAACCTCCGAATTTCCACACCAGAATTGGCGGGGCCAGGTGGTGGGCCGGGGGCTTATTTATAACGAAACCCTGCCCGAAGGGCTGATCCACCAGATCCAAGAAAATCTGGGCGATGGGGGTGAGCTGGATGACACGGATGTCTACCGGGTGCCGGGCAATCATTATTTCGCCATGGGCGACAACCGGGACAATTCCACCGACAGCCGGGTGCTCAGCGAAGTGGGCTTCATTCCCCGGGAAAACCTGGTGGGGCGGGCCGAATTTCTGTTCTTTTCCACCGATCAGTCCAGCCCCTTCTGGCAATTTTGGAAATGGCCCAGCTCGATCCGCTTCCAGCGCTTCTTCCAGGGCATAAATTAGTGGCTGCGCCCCCAGTGCTCAGCCTCCAACACGATTTCGTAAAACCCGAACTACTGACCCGCGCCCTGACCCATGCCAGCACCGGCGGCGGCCCCGAACCCAGCCCCCGCACCAATGAACGGCTTGAATTCCTGGGGGACAGGGTGCTGGGCCTGATCATCGCCGAAATGTTGCTCACCCAATTTCCGGGCGAGGACGAGGGCCACATCGCCCAGCGCCATTCGGCCCTGGTCAGGCGCGAAGCCCTGGCAAGGGTGGCGCGTGAAATCAATCTGGGCCAGCATTTGAACATGGCCAGGGGCGAAGAAAACAGCGGCGGCCGGGACAACCCGTCTCTCCTGGCCGATAGCTGCGAAGCCGTCATCGCCGCATTATATCTGGATGGCGGGCTGCAAGCGGCGGCGGATTTCATAAAAACCCATTGGACCCCCATGCTGGCCGAAGCCATCGATCCCCCCAAGGATGCCAAGACCCGCCTGCAGGAATGGGCGCAAGGAGCGGGGCTGCCCTTGCCCGAATACACGGAAATGAACCGCTCCGGCCCCGATCACGCGCCAATGTTTAAAGTTCAGGCATCGCTCCCGGGCTTTCCGACCCTGGACGCCACCGAGCCCTCAAAGCGCGCCGCCGAACAAAGTGCTGCGGAACTTTTGTTGGAAAAAATCAGCCATGCCCCCAAAGACTGATCCTTATGCAAACTGCGGCTTCTTCGCCATACTGGGGGCCCCCAATGTGGGTAAATCCACGCTTTTGAACCGCATGGTGGGGGCCAAGGTCTCCATCGTCTCGCCCAAGGTGCAGACCACCCGCACGAGAGTGCTGGGCATCTGCATGGCGCCCGAACATAACGCGCAACTCATCTTCATCGACACGCCCGGCATCTTCCAGCCCCGCCGGAGACTTGACCGGGCCATGGTGGCGGCGGCCTGGGGTGGGGCAGGGGATGCGGATGATATCCTGCTCTTGGTGGATGCGACCCGAGGCATCGACGCAGACAGCCGGGACATTCTCAAGCGCCTGGAAGCCAAGGGCGCCAAGGCCGATATGATCATCAACAAGGTGGATCTGGTCAAAAAAAACCAATTGCTGGGCCTGGCTGAGGAATTGGCGGCCCATCCGGCGGCCAAGGAAATCTTCATGATATCGGCCGAAAACGGCGACGGCGTGGATGACTTGTTGGCGCATATCGCCGCCCAGGCCGGCCCCGGCCCCTGGATGTTCCCGGAAGACCAGATATCGGATATGCCGCAACGCCTGCTGGCCGCCGAAATCACCCGCGAAAAGCTTTATTTGCAATTACGCCAGGAACTGCCCTACGCGGCGACGGTAGAAACGGAAAGCTGGACCGATGAGCCCGACGGCAGCGCCAAGGTCAACCAGGTGATCTATGTGGAGCGCGCGACGCAAAAGGCCATCGTGCTGGGGAAAGGTGGGGCGCGGATTAAGTCGATTGGGTCGGATGCGCGAGGCGAGCTGGAGGAGTTGCTGGGGCATAGGGTGCATCTGTTTTTATTCGTCAAGGTGCGTGGGAAATGGGGGGACGATCCGGCCAGGTATAGCGATTGGGGGCTGGATTATAACGCCTGAGGTAGGGCGCGATGGACGGGCAACCCAGCGCATACGTTCAACCCAAAACAGTCAGTTCCACCGCACGGCTCCCCCGTTACCCCAAGCTCAAAGGGTGCAGAAACCAAAGCCCCCCACTTTCGTGGCTTTGGTTTCTGCAACGGGGGCAGCGTGTGGCGGGGGCTCGCGCCATGCGGAAGAGTCCGTTGTCTGGCTTTGCCCCATGCGCCAGGGCTGCCCGGTCATCGGCGTTTAAACTTTGCCGCTGTTTTTCTCAGGCGCCGGCCATTTTCCTTGGAAACATGTGGCATCCGCCCCCTTGGCTACACTCCCGTTGGCCGCGCTCGCCCTCCTTATGTGTCACACCGTGGGGCGCTCGGCCAAAGCCCCTTAAAGTGTGCTTTGGTTTTTGCACCGTAGCAGCTCTGGGGCGTGGGCTCGCGCCATGCGGGAGTGCCCGTTGTCTGGTTTTGGCCCATGCGCCAGGGCTGCCCGGTCATCGGAGATCAAATTTCGACCCCGAACGTGTGACCCTCCCCGTGTGACAGCCGCTTTCACCCCAACACCGAACCATCAACTCCCTGAGGTCCGTTATTCCCTCTACACCGGAAGGAATTGACGACTGCCGATGACAGCGGATTTGACTCCAAGCTGACTCTAGGTTTGCCAGAGGAAATTTCACACTTACCACCAACATAACTACGTGAAGAACTGGTCAAGACCCAGTTCTGGAAGGACTACATTGCTGACGGCGGCAAGGCCAAGAAAGCGCCGAAAGGTAAGCGCGGCGGCAAGCGCAAGAAAAAATAATTTCTCTATTCGGAAGCAGTATGGCCCGGCGTCTTCGCCAGGCCAGACCCTCCGCCAAATCCGTCATCGATAATCCCGGTTGATATAGGTTAAAACCGCGCTGAACATAAGCACGGGGTCATAAGAAAGCGCGGGGTCAATAAGAAAGCGCGAAGTTCGGGGTCACGCTAGCAGTCAGAAGTTCAGGGTCAAAGTTCGGGGTCACAAGGTTCTGGGTCAGGTCTTGCGTTTTGCGCCCCCCGCTAGGAAATAGCCTAGCCAGCCGATCCCTCTTCTTTTTTTGTCGTTTCGCGGAAAGTCTCCCCCCATCCCGGCCTTCCCCCTCAAGGGGGGAAGGGGAAGATGAATGCCTGACCATTAACCCATTAACCCGGCGCTTTGAGTCTTTTCGGGTTCCCTCATGCGCCGGGCGGGAGCATCCGCTCCCTTGGCTACGCTCCCGTTGGTCGCGCTCGCGATTGCGCTCGGCCAAAGCCCCGTAAGTGGGGGGCTTTGGTTTTTGCGCCGTGGCAGCTCTGGGGCGTGCGCTCGCGTTATGCGGAAGAGTCCATTGTCTGGCTTTGGCCCATGCGCCAGGGCTGCCCGGTCATCGGTGGTCAAATTTTGACCCTTACCCCCGCCCGCCGCCGGCGGGAATGGACCATACGCCCAGCCGTCAGCGGCGCCCCGCTATCTCTTCTTCTTTCTCTTCTTTTTCCCGGATTTTCCATAACTGCTCGATAGCCTGCGCACGTCGAGCTCGATGCGGGAAACGCTCTGGATAATCTTCAAGCCTTCCTCCAGTTCGACGAAGCTGAAGGGCACCGTGAACTGCTTGGTCGTCGAGGCCAGGTATTCCTTGTCTGTCTTCGCCTTGTGATAGCCCTTGCGCAGGTCGGCGACCAAGGCCGATGGCGTGCCTTCGGGCGCGAAATTGGTGAAGGTCATCTGGCCATGCACAGCGTAGATCCAGGCCAACGCCCGCCATTTTGGGCCCGTCGGCGCCGTCCCCTTGACCTGCTTTTAGAAGGCGGGAAATGTGCTGATATCCTTGATATGCTGGTTTTCCACGATCTTGCCGGCGGCATTTATGGCCGGGTGGTAATAAAGCGGGATGGCTTTGCCCGTCTTGATCAGATTGGGCTCCACCACTGCCCGGTAGAGGCTTAGAGGAGAGGTCTGGGCCTGGACCTCGTTGCGCTTAACCGCGGCGAAGGTCTTGGCCGTGCCGCGGTAGCCGTAAACGTGAATGTAGTTGAGTCCGAGCAGCTCCAAACTCAGCTGCGCGCGCAGACCGAGGGCGCCGTTGGGCCGGTTGCCTCCGAGTTTGAAAGACTTGGTCTTGACCACGCCCCCGGCGGTCTTGAGCCCAGGTGCTACACGGTGCGAATGTAGTTCAGGAGCGGACTGTAGGCGCCGCCGACAAGCTGCAATTTCGTGTAGCCGGCCTTGAGCCCCTTGTCCCCGGTCCCCTTGCCGATGGGATCCCACGGACTCCAGATCAGCGTCAAACCATCGGGCTTCGCCTTATCCGCAAAAAAATTCCATGCCTTGCGCCCGCCAGCGCCCGGCATATTGCGGACGACGAATTTTGGATTGCCGGGTGTGTATTTTGTGAAATAGGGCAGGAAGGTCCGTGCCGAGGTATCGGTGCCGCCGCCGGGCGAGAACACGACAATTTCTTGCCTTCAAAAAAAATCCGCCTGGGACGGGAGGGCGCTTCCTCCAAACATAACGCACGCTGCGGTCAGGCCTCCAAAAGCCGTTTCCTGCTGAGCATGATCTTCCCTCCTGTTGTGAGTTTATCTGGCGCAATATTCCCATTCGGGACCTTGGCGCTCATCCCGGCAGGCTAATTCTATCATCGCGGGGGCCAACAATCCATATGAGATATGCGTCTTACCCCCTACCCCCTAAGCCCGGCCGACATCCGTATAATCCGTTCCGTCTCTCCCCACAATTTAAGCTCCGGTAAATCGTCGAGCGTGAACCAGCCCACCTTGGGGGCGTCCGAGCCGGGCGTGGCTACCCCCGCCTTCCATTCGGCCATGAAATCGATGAGCACCATATGGCGGCTGACCCTGCCCGCATCGTCATGCCGGATGCCGTCCAGCACATCCAATATGTGGCCGACCTCTATCTCCAGGCCCGTTTCCTCGCGTATTTCGCGCGCCGCCGTTTCGCGCACCGTCTCGCCCAGCTCCTGGCCGCCGCCGGGGATGCTCCATTCTCCTAGCCGGGGCGGCTTGCCGCGGGTGACCAGCAAAAAGCTGTCGTCCTTCCAGACCACCACGCCCACCCCCACATAGGGATGGTCCGGGTAGTTTCTTAAAGCCTCGCTGGCAGGATCGATGGACATGGGGCCGCCTTTCGTAAGTGAGATGGAGGGACTTTAACGCCTGGGGGCGGGGCGGGGAATGGGGCTTATTTCTTTTTCCCGTTAAGGAGAGCCATCGTGTTATAGTCCGTTCACTGGGGAAGCTTTTGTGATCCAGGATAATTTGAATGGCCGGAAATATACCCAATGTTCTTGAGCGGCTTGTCATTCCAACCGGCGAGAGCGTCTTCCGCGACGGGGAGCCCGGCGAGTGCGCCTATGTGGTGCAAAACGGGCTGATCGAAATCGTCAAGGGATTTACGGGCGAGGAAGTGGTGTTGGGTGTGGTGGAAAAAGGCGGTATCTTCGGCGAAATGGCGCTGATTGATAACCAGCCGCGCATGGCTTCGGCCCGGGCCGCGGCGCCTTCCACCTTGATCGTCATCACCCGGCCCGCCTTCCAAAAAAAATTATCCAGATGTGATCCCTTCGTCAAAGGGCTGCTGGGCATCTTCGCTAAAAATATACGCCGCATGGCCGACGAAAAGATGGCCGGATGACCGGAATGTAAGGTTTCCATAGTGGCTGATAGAAAACCTCCAGCCGGGCCAACCGGCGCCAGACGCACTACCTCCCGGCCTGCCGGGCGGCGCCGGGCCGGGTTTTTCGGGCGCATGCGCACCTATTTTTTGGCGGGCGTGTTGGTCACGGCACCCATCAGCATCACGGGCTATATCGCCTGGCTGGCCATCGATCTGATTGACCGGGGCGTGACCCCGCTGATCCCCGAAAAATACAATCCGGAGACCTATCTGCCCTTCAGCCTGCCGGGGCTTGGGCTGATCGTGCTGGTCATCGTGCTCACATTGATTGGCGCGCTGACGGCGGGCATTATGGGGCGCTTCGTGGTTCGCACGGGCGAGCGCATTCTGGCCCGCATGCCGGTGGTGCGGTCGGTCTATGCCGCCACCAAACAGATTTTCGAAACCGTCTTCGCCAAGCAATCCAAAGCCTTTAGGCAGGCCGTGCTGGTGGAATATCCAAGACGCGGTATCTGGGCCATCGCCTTCATCACCGGGCGCACGGAACAAGAGGTGCAAAATCTGACCGTCGAGGAGACGGTCAATATTTTCCTGCCCACCACGCCCAACCCCACATCGGGCTTTTTGTTGTTCATCCCCAAGCGCGACGTGGTGCCCTTGGACATGAGTGTGGAAGAAGCCATCAAGATGGTCATTTCAGGCGGTATCGTCACACCGCCCGATAGGCGCCCGGCCAAGGAAAGAGCCAAGCCCAAGGTATCGGCGGCCACCTTTGAGGAATTGGATGTCTTGCGCGAGAGCGATCATGCCCCGGTGCTGATCAGCAAGGGGGGCGGAACTACCCCGAGCGAAGAAGCCTGACCGCCGCGTCCCTCTCAAACAAATAAAGCAATTCACGCAAGCTTCGCCCCCGTTCGCTTTGCAATTCGGGATCACTGGCGAGTATGAGCTTGGCATCGTCGCGGGCGACGCCGAACAATTCCTGATGGTGGGCCAGATCGGCCAGGCGGAACTGGGGCAACCCGCTTTGCCGCGTGCCCAGCAACTCGCCGGCACCGCGCAGGCGCAAATCCTCTTCGGCGATGCGGAACCCGTCGTCGGATTCGCGCATGATCTCAAGCCTCGCCCGCGCCGTCTTGCCGAGGTTGGCGGCGCATAACAACAAACAAGATGACTTTTCGCTGCCCCGCCCGATGCGGCCGCGCAATTGATGAAGCTGGGCCAGGCCGAAACGTTCCGCATGTTCGATGACCATGACCGTGGCGTCAGGCACATCGATGCCCACTTCGATAACGGTAGTGGCCACCAACAGGCTCAGCAGGCCCTCCGCGAATTCCTCCATCACCTTGTCTTTTTCGGCGGGCTTCATGCGCCCATGGAGCAGCCCCACACGCGCACCAAATTGGGATTTCAGATGATCGTATCTTTCTTCCACGGCGGCCAGATCCAGGACCTCGTTCTCTTCTATTAGTGGGCAGACCCAAAAGACCTTGCCGTCATTGGCAATGGCCCGCCCGATGCCTTCGGTCACCTCTTCCAGGCGGGTCAGGGATATGGTGCGGGTATCCACCGGTGGGCGCCCAGCGGGCTTTTCGGTCAGGTTGGATACCTCCATATCGCCATAGAAGGTGAGGGTCAGCGTACGGGGGATGGGGGTCGCCGTCATCACCAGAATATCCACGCCGCGCCCCTTGGCGGCCAGGGCCAGGCGCTGATGGACGCCGAAACGGTGCTGCTCGTCGATTACCGCCAGGGCCAGATCCTTGAAGGCAACGTCATCTTGGAATAGCGTATGAGTGCCGATGGCGATTTGGGTTTCTCCGCTGGCCAGATCATCCAAAATAGCCTGCCGCTTTCTGCCCTTTTCCCGCCCCGTCAAAAGTGCCGCCTTGATGCCCGCCGCCTCCGCCAAAGGGAGGATGGTGGCCAGATGCTGGCGGGCCAGGATTTCGGTTGGCGCCAAAAGGGCTCCTTGCGCGCCACTTTCCATCGCGCCCAGCATGGCCAGAAGGGCAACGACGGTCTTGCCCGATCCCACATCGCCCTGCAGCAATCGGTGCATGCGGGTATCTTCCGCCATATCGCCCTGGATTTCCTCCAGGGCCCGGCTTTGGGACACGGTCAATTCAAAGGGCAGGGCTCCCATCACCAATTTGGCCAGGCTGCCGTCACCTTTGACCCGCCGCCCGGCCATCCGGTGGCTGCGTTGGCGGACCAGCATGAGGGCCAGTTGATTGGCCAGCAATTCGTCATAAGCCAGCCGCATGCGGTTAGGATCATGGGGCTCGAGGGAGGTTTCCTCCTCCGGTGCATGGGCCGCAATCAATGATTCCCGCCAGGGCGCCCATTTTTGCTTGGCCAGGAAAGATAAATCGATCCATTCATCCAGTTCCGGCACCTGGGCCAGGGCACCTCGCACGGCCTTTCCCATGACCTTCAGGGAAAGGCCCTGGGTCAAGCCATGGACCGGCTCCACCACTTGCAAAAGCTCTTTGTCCTCCAGCCCGCCCATATGATCGGGATGGGTGATCTGCAATTCCTGGCCGAAACGTTCCACCTTGCCGCTGACCAGACGGGTTTCGCCTTCGGGCAGGGCGCGCTTCAGGTAATCGGGTCTGGCATGGAAGAAAACCAGGGCGATGGTACCCGTTTCATCGGAACAGAAGACTTTGTAGGGAAGCCGCCGGTTGGGTGATAGCTGGTGGCGGTCCACCTGAACGGTCAGGGTGGCGATGCGCCCCGGCTGGGCCTCGCCAACCTCGGGGGCGTATCTGCGGTCAATAAGACCGGTGGGCAAATGCCAAAGCAAATCCACCAGATGGGGCCCGGCCACCCGCTCCACCAAGGTGGCGATGCGCGGCCCGACGCCCGCAAGCGACGTCACCGGTGCAAAGAGGGGATAGAGAATTTCCGGTCGCATGGCCCATTCGTTGGCTGACAGAACCGTGACAAAGTCTTATATCCTTTCGGGCGATCCGAGTATATGCCGAGAGACAGTCATGGATGATATCCGCAAACGCCTCCTATTCCGGGCCACCCACCGGGGCATGCAGGAAACCGACCATTTGATCGGCGGCTTCGCCAAGGCCAGGCTGCCTGATCTGGACCAGGATCAATTGACCCAGTTCGGTGCACTCTTAGAAGAAAGCGATGGCCATCTTCTTTATTGGATAACCGGGCGCGAACCCATACCGGAACGCTTCGATCACCCCTTAATGGTCATGATTATCGACTTCAGCAAGAGCCTCTAAAACATTGAATTTTATTGATAAAATACCACAAGGAGCCGGACACACACTGTTGGGTGGTGTGCCCGAGGGCCATGAAAGCCAAATCCTGGAAAGCCTGGTCGGCGAAACCGGCCAGATCATTTTCGTGGCCCGGGATGACCGGCGCATGGCCGCCGTCAGCGAGGGTTTGAATTTTTTCGTGCCGCAGCTAAGTGTGCTCCAATTCCCCGCCTGGGATTGCCTGCCCTATGACCGGGTGGCGCCCAGCCGGGATATCGTGGCTGCCCGGTTAAACGCCCTGACCCGCCTGGCCGATGGCCAGGATGTGGCGCCCATCCTGGTCACCAGTCTGGCCGCCATCATGCAACGCATACCGCCCTTGCAGGCCTTTCAGGCCGCTACCTTGCATCTTCGCCCGGGCGGCAAGGCAGGCCGGGAAACCCTGCTGCATTTCCTCACCACCAACGGATACAGCCCTACGGGGACGGTCATGGAGGCCGGCGAATTTGCCGTCCGGGGCGGCATGGTGGATTTGTTTCCGCCGGGCCTGGATGAACCGCTGCGCCTGGATTTCTTCGGCGATGAGCTGGATGCTCTGCGCGGGTTCGAGCCCTTTTCCCAACGCTCGACGGAGAAATACAAGGAAGTCACCTTGCGACCGGTAAGCGAAATCAGGCTGGGGGAGGCGGCCATCAAGCGTTTCCGGACCGGCTACCGCGAAGCTTTCGGCTCCGTTTCCAGCGATGATCTCTTGTATGAACAGATATCGGCGGGCCATGTGGTGCCGGGTATGGAACATTGGCTGCCTTTGTTTCATGCCTCTCTCAGCACATTGTTTGATTACCTGCCGGAGGCGGGCCTGGTGCTCGATCATCAGGCGGGCGAAGCGGGGGCCGCACGTTGGGAGCTGATCGGCAATTGTTTCAAGGGCCGCACCACCCGGCCCACGGGCGGCGAAGCGCGCTACAATCCGCTGCCCCGGGAGCGGGTATACATAAGCCCCGATGATCTGGATGCCTGCCTGGCACAGAGAAGCGTGGTCCAGTTGCAGCCCTTCGCCCCCACCGATGATCAGGCCGACGGCGGCGGGCGGGCAGGGCAGGATTTTTCCGCCATCCGCGCCCAGCCGGGTGAAAATGTGTACGAAGCCCTGAAGACCCGCATCCAGGAACACCACCAGGCCGGCCAGCGGGTCCTAATCGCGGCCATGAGCGAGGGCGCCAGTCAGCGTCTGGCCAGCATCATGGCCGAACATGACATCGAAGCCATCACCTCGGCCGATAATTGGGCCAAGGTGGCCGCCCTGCCGGACCAGGCCGTGGCCGTCGTCCAGCTTGGCCTGGAGCGTGGCTTTTCCACCCCCGGCCTGGCCCTAATCAGTGAGCCAGATATTCTGGGAGAGCGCCTGCGGGGCGCCGGGCGGCGCAAATCCAGGGCTGAGAATTTCCTGGCCGAGGCTTCCGTTCTGGGAGCCGGCGATCTGGTTGTCCATACGGAGCACGGACTGGCGCGGTTTGAAGAACTGATCATGCTCGAAGTGGCCGGTGCCGCCCATGATTGCTTGCGGCTTGCCTATGAAGGCGGCGACAAATTATTTGTGCCGGTAGAAAATATTGACGTGCTCAGCCGCTACGGCGAGGACAGCGAAGGGGCCAAGCTGGACCGGCTGGGCGGGGCAGGGTGGCAATCACGCAAAGCACGCCTCAAAAACCGCATAAGGGATATGGCCGATAAGCTCATATCGGTGGCGGCGGCCCGCGAATTGCGCGAGGGCGACGTATTCCGGCCGGCGGCCGGCCTCTATGAAGAATTTTGCGCCGCCTTTCCCTTCGCCGAAACCGAAGACCAGACCCGGGCCATATCCGACGTGGTAGAGGATCTGGAAAGCGGGCGGCCCATGGACCGGCTCATTTGCGGCGATGTGGGTTTCGGCAAGACCGAAGTTGCGTTGCGGGCCGCCTTCGTCGCCGCCATGGAAGGCAAGCAGGTGGCCATCGTTGTTCCCACAACGCTGCTGGCCCGCCAGCATTACGCCACATTCAAGCAACGCTTCGCCGATTTCCCCATCAATATCGGCCAGATTTCCCGCCTGGTGCCGCCGGGTGCGGCCAAAAAAGTGCGCGCAGGGCTGGATGACGGGACCACGGATATCGTTATAGGCACCCATGTCTTGTTGGCAAAATCCATCAATTTCAAACGCTTGGGGCTTTTGGTTATCGACGAAGAGCAGCATTTCGGGGTGGCCCATAAGGAGCGGCTGAAAGGCCTCAAAACCAATGTACATGTGCTCAGCCTGTCGGCGACGCCCATCCCGCGCACATTACAGCTGGCCTTGAGCGGCGTTCGCGAGCTGAGCCTGATCACCACGCCGCCGGTGGACAGGCTGGCCATCCGCACCTTTGTTTTGCCCTTCGATGGCGTGGTGGTACGCGAAGCCATCCAGCGGGAATTGTTCCGGGGCGGGCAGATATTTTACGTCTGCCCGCGCATTTCTGATATTGACGGCGTGGAAGCCCGTCTGTTGGACCTGATCCCCGATCTGAAGATCGCCGTCGCCCACGGCCAGATGGCGCCCCGCGCCCTGGAAGATGTGATGGCGGACTTTTACGAAGGTAAACATGATCTGTTGCTGTCCACCAACATCGTCGAATCCGGTTTGGATCTGCCGACCGTTAACACCATGATCATCCACCGTGCCGACCGCTTCGGCCTGGCGCAATTATACCAGCTGCGCGGGCGCATCGGGCGGGCAAAGGTGCGGGCTTATGCCTATCTGACCCTGCCGCCGGGGCAAATATTGACAGCCGGTTCCGAAAAGCGCCTGGAAGTCATGCAGACCCTGGATGCGCTGGGGGCGGGCTTCACCGTGGCCAGCCATGACCTGGATTTGCGGGGTGCGGGCAATCTGCTGGGCGAGGAGCAATCGGGCCATATCCGGGAAGTGGGGGTGGAGCTCTACCAGCAGATGTTGGAAGAGGCCGTAGCCGAAGCCAAGGCCGCCGATGGCGAAGAGCCCGCTCTGGAACAATGGTCGGTGCAGATCGATCTGGGTATCGCTGTTCTCATTCCAGCCGATTATGTTCCCGACCTGGGCGCCCGACTGGGCCTTTACCGGCGTATCGCCCGGCTTGCCAACCGGGCCGAAATCGATGCCTTCGCCGCCGAAATGATCGACCGCTTCGGATCGCTTCCGGTGGAAGTGGAAAATCTTCTGGGCACGGTGGCGATCAAGAATCTCTGCCTCACCGCGGGCATCGATAAGTTGGAAGCGGGACCCAAGGGTGCCGTGGTCTCGTTTTTCCGCAATCAGTTCGCCAATCCGGCGGGGTTAGTGGAATTCATCACCAGCCAGGTGGGAACGCTCAAACTCAGACCGGATCACAAGTTGGTTTTCATGCGCGTCTGGGATGATGTGGAAGCCCGCCGGGCCGGCGTTGAATATCTGCTCAGGGAATTGGCCAAAATCGCCGCTTAGAGCGTTTCATGATTTATTGGAATCGGATTTAGGATTCCCATAGGCGTCGAATTGTGGTTCAAGATGGATGCTG
>CAZBQG010000045.1:7705-20846 GCA_964493945.1 uncultured Rhodospirillaceae bacterium | reverse complement strand
GTTCCATCATCTCGAAGCTCATATCCGGCGTGACCCGGCGGTCGCTGAGGATCATGGTGGCGCCAACCCATAAGGGAAAGGTCATGGCATTGCCGAAACCATAGGAATGAAACAGCTTGGAAGCAGAAAAACAGCTATCGCTTTCCATGAGGCCGATTGTATCGACGCCTCTGCATTGGCTGGTATAGACCATGACCCGGTGGGCATGGACCACGCCCTTGGGATTGCCCGTGGAGCCCGACGAATAAAGCCAGAAGCAATCATCTTCGACGCTCGTCTCGGCGGTTGCCAGATCGGGTGAGGCTTTTCCCATTTCCGCCAGAAGTGCCTCCGTGCCCAGCGCATGGGCCGGTTTGCTCTGGGCTTGGGTAAGCGCGCCTTCCACCACTTCGGCGAAATCCGGGCTGTAAATCAGCGCGCCGCAACCTGAATCCTCGATCAGGTATTTATAATCCATCTCGCGCAGGATGGTGTTGACGGGGACCGGAATGATGCCCGCTTTGATCGCGCCGAAAAATGCAAAGAGAAATTCGGGGCAGTCCTTGACCACCATCAGCGCCCGCTCGCCCGGCTTCACGCCCAGGGATAACAGCGCGTTGCCGCATCGGTTGACCTCTTGGGCCAATTGGCCATAGGTCGTGTCGCCCTGGGTGGTGCGGATGGCCACCTTATCCGCCCGCCCTTCGTCCAGATGGCGGTCGATAAAAGGCACGGCTACGTTGAAAACAGGCGAAAAACGAAGTGCCGCCGGGCTTTCGGAATCGTCCAAAACTACCGTATTGTCCTGCATGTGAAATTTCCCATTAAGCAACTGGCAAAATATTTTGCACGAATTGTAATTGAAGAATGAGGCCAAGCAAGGTCTATTGCCCCCATAGCCGACCATGATGCAACTTTACTACGCGGAGAATAACAGATGAGCAATCGGGATTTCAGGGATTTCATCGCCGTATCAGAACAACAGGGCCTGCTACGCCGTGTGACGCAGAATGTGGACCGGAGTTGGGAACCGGCCAGCCTGGCCAAATGGGTATTCCAGGCCCTGCCCGATGACGACCGGTTCGGTCTTTTTTTTGAAAATGTCGAGGGATCGGAATTCCGCCTTTGCACCGGCGTGCTGGGCGCCTCGGCCAGCACTTATGCGTTGGGCTTGGGCGTGGAGCCAGAAGAAGTAAATGAAAAATGGGTGCAGGCTCTGCACAAACCCTTCGCCCCCAAGACGGTCAAAACGGCACCCTGCCAGGAGGTGGTCAAGACCGGCGGCGAAGTGAACCTGAATGATTTACCCATTCCCACCTGGACGCCGGGCAAGGATGTGGCACCCTATCTCACGACCATCACGGTGACGCGGGATGCCGGGTCGGGCGTGCAGAATCTGGGCGTCTACCGGACCATGGTAAAGGGTGAGCGGGAAGTGGTGGTCAATCTAAGCCCCGGGCGCCACGGTTTCATTCATGCCATGAGTTATCTGAATGACGGCAAGCCGGCCCCCATCGCCTGGGTCATCGGTACCGATCCGGCGGTCCATTTCGCAACCGTCGCCAATCTGCCTGCCGGTGCCGATGAAATGGAAGTGGCGGGCGGGTTGCAGGGCGAACCAGTCCAGATGGTGAAATGCAAGACTAGCGATCTGATGGTGCCGGCAAATTCGGAATTCATCATCGAGGGCGAAGTCCTGCCGGGCGAAGAAGCCGATGAGGGCCCCTTTGGTGAATTCGCCGGATATATGGGCCCGGTGGCCAAGAAACCGGTGGCCCGCATCACCGCCATTACCCATCGCAAGGACGCAATTTTTTACGGCTATACCAGTCAGATGCCGCCCAGCGAAAGCACGGTGCTGCAAAGCCTGAGCAACGCGCCGCTAGTGCTCAAGGCGCTGCGCGACGATTTGGGTGAGAGATTTATCAAAGATGTGTTTATCGATCTCACATTTGGCGGCCTTCTGGCCCATTGCATCATCGCCATGGTGCCCCAACATGCCGGGCATGCGAAAAAGGTCGGGCGCATGGTCGCCGATATGTCGCCTTTGAAACGCATCACCGTGGTCGATGATTGCATCGATATCCGCGATCCCTTGCATGTGGAATGGGCCATGAACTCCCATTACCATCCGGTGCGCGACACGGTGATCATCGATGATGTCTTTTTCCCCATGGGCATGGACCCGTCGGTCCGCGTCGATCCGACGAAGGAGGAAATGGGCTCCAAGATCGTCATCGACGCGACCCAGACCATCGATGCGGGCGCCTATTCCCTGCCAGAGAAAGAGATCATGGACCGGGCGCTCAAGACCTGGAAAGAAGCGGGCCTGCCCGAATTTGAAATTCCCAAGCGCGCCCGGCTGCGCTTCGAGCGGTCCTAGGTGGGAGAGTTATGGCCATGAAGAATATGAACATACTCGTCACCGGTGCCGCCGGTGGTATCGGGCTGGCCTGCACGCGCATGCTTTTGGAGGACGGCGCCAACCTGACCGCGTTCGACATTCAAGGCGATCTCATGGCCAAGGAATTGCCCACCGGTCATGAGCGGCTTTTGCTGGTTCAAGGGGATCAGGCGCGGACTGAAAACTGCCAGGAGGTGGTCGCATCGGCAATTGACCGCTATGGCCATCTGGATGCCCTGATCCATTGGGGAGCGGCCCATTCGTCGGCCAGGTGGGATGAGCTGGGCGCCGATGAGGTCAATCATGTCCTGGCGGTCAATGTGACCGGAAGCCTGTTGCTGGCCCAGGCCGCTGCCCATCACATGACGGAGCGGGGTGAAGGCAATATCGTGCTTTGCACCTCCACATCCGTGCTTTATGGCGTGACCGGGGGCAATGGCCAGGGGGGGCCCGCCTATGTGGCCTCAAAGGGCGCGGTGATCGCCTTGATGCGGTCCCTGGCCCGCGCGCTCGGGCCTAAAGGTATCAGGGTCAACGCGGTCAGCCCGGGCCTCACCGAGACCCCCATGATCGAAAGTTATACGGACGAACAACGCGCCGCCATGACCCAGCGCTTCCCCCTGGGCCGGTTCGCCCTGCCGGAAGAAGTCGCCAATGCGGCAATCTATTTGATTTCAGATAAGGCCAGCTTCATGACCGGCGAAATCATGTACGTCAATGGCGGATCGAATTTTGGCTAGGTATCCCGCCAGAAGCGGAAACACCTAGCCAAATTCGTTACAGGTTTATTTGCCGAAAATCAGTTTGCGGCCGAGAGCAACCGTCTTCGGATCGGCGTTGGCGAACGCTTTGTTGACGAAGGACTGAATCTTGGCACCCGTCGTGGGGATGACCCTGAGACGCCTCTTCTTGGTATCGGCCAGATAGCTTGGATCCGCCACCATTTTGGCGAAGGCAGCGCGCAGAGGCTTAACCAGTTTCTTGGGCGCGCCCGGGGGAAGGGCCAATCCACGTCCGATGATCCCCAATGCGGCCATGAACTCAACGATGGGCTTATGCTTGGCCGACACATGATCTTTCAGCATGGGCACCTTGGGCAGGTCCGGATCGATAAAAACACCGGTCTGCATCAACGCGACGGCGAATTCCGTTTCCTTCTTGAACCATTGGGGAACTTTCGAATTCCAGGCCAGCCAGTTGAAACCGGTACCCTGATGCTCACCCCGCTCCATGGCCAAGATCGTCTTGGAGGATCCCTTGTAGCCGGAAATCTGCTTGATCTTCAGATTGAGCATGACCTTCATCATGCGCGGGATGAGAAAGGATGTGGATCCCGGTCCCGTATTGCCGATGATGACCTGTTTCGTCCTAATATCCTGCCATTTCTTGACGCCCGCATCCTTGCGCACGACAAAGATGGTATTGGTCTGGTTGGTCGATCCGAGCCAAGTGAACTCTTTCGCTCTGTATTTTACTTTATTGGGCCGCAGAAGCTCTGAAACCACCAGGGCATCGGGTGGCATGAGGAAATGATATCCACCCTTGGGCATGGCGTTATAGGCGAAATTAGTCATCTTCAGACCGCCCGCGCCAGGCATGGATTTGACGATAATTTTTGGATTGCCGGGGATGTGCTTGGGCAGATGCTCGGCCATGGTGCGCGAGTATTTGCCGTAGGTGCCGCCAAAGCCATAACCGATATAGATGGTCACGGTCTTGCCTTTGTAAAAATCACCGATCCCCTGGGCACCGGCCGACGACAGGGGTGCCGCCAGAAAGACAAACAGGGCCGAAGCCAGTATGAGCGAAATTCTTTGGAACATTTAAGCCTCCTTGATGTGGGAACCGACGGAATGGTCCCCGAATTGTTATCCAATAACTATAGCTTTTGGGACGTTACGAATAAAACCCTTTTCTGTGTACCGCCATTCCTCCTACAGAATATTCAGCCACTCATTTTCCCGCAACCAGGGATAGAGATTGCCGATCAGCGTATGGGGCCAGGGAACGAGCAAGATCAGGTGAAACAGCCCGTAGGATGCTACCCACATGGGCACGGCGATGCCCAACGTCAAGGTCCAGCTCTCCTTGCCCTGAAAGCGCATATAACCGACCAGAAACAGGAACATGGCCGGCAACAGCCCGACGATCGCCGCGGCGCCGAAGAAAAACAGCAGCCAGCCGAAATAATTCGCCGCGCGCATGAAAATCGTGGGCAAATCCAGATCGCCGTAATCCGCCTGGATGTCGAAATGTACGTCTTCCTTGCCCGGCACTTTGATCTCAGCGATAAACAGGCGCGAAAAGATCAAACTGGTGACCAGAGCTACGCCGGCGACGCCGATCACCTGGGGCACCAGGCGGGCGCCAAATTCCCAGGCGGAGGCGATATACAGGCTGAGGCAAAACATGGCCAGGACGACGATGGCCGAATAGGTGTCGGCATTCAGGTTCTGAGGCTGAAATCCAAGTCTGGAGGCAAAACTTCCCGCCGTCTTGTCGCGCTTCAGATAGTTTTTGATGGGCGGGGCCAGGATGCCATAAAGGGTCATCACCAAAAGAATGCTGACCCAGGGCTGGAACTCGCCTTCGCGGTAAATCCACAGCCACTCCCAGCTATAGCGGTCGACCGAGATGAACATGTAGCGCTCGACCAGCCCGCCCAACACGAAACCAAGGATCAGCGGCGGGCGCGGCCAGTGCAGGCGCTTCATCGTCCAGCCGATGAACCCGAAAATCAACAGCGCGTATATGTCACCCCAGGCGTTCTGCCCCTGGAAGGCGCCGATATAGGTGATGGCCAGGACAACCGGCGCCAGAATGCCGATGCGCACGAGGGCGATCTTGGCTAACTGATTGGCAAAGGTGAAGCAAATGCCGGCGCCCAGGATGTTGGCGATGGCTACCGACCAGACCAGCGTGTAGGTGATGTCCAGCCTTTTGGCCAGCAACTCCGGGCCGGGCACCAGGCCGTGGATCAAAAAGGCGCCCAAGATCAGCGCCATGGATGCAGACCCTGGCACCCCGAAGGCAATGGTCGGCAAAAGAGCGCCGCCTTCCTTGGCGTTGTTGGAAGATTCCGACGCGATCACGCCGCGCACATCGCCCTTGCCGAAAGTCAGGTGCGAATCCTTGATAGAACGGACCGCATGACCATAGGCAATCCAATCGATGATCGAGGCGCCGATGCCGGGAATGGCCCCCAATCCCGAGCCAATGGTCGCACAGCGCAGTACCAGGAACTTGTTTTTGAAGACATCCTTGATCCCTTCCCACTGGGACCAGCGCGTGCCGGCATTGGCCCCGCCGGAAATGGATTGGCGGGTAATCACCATATCGGCGATTTCCGGAACGGCGAACAGGCCCAGCGCCAGGGGCACCACCGGCAAGCCGTCCCACAAATATAATGAATCAAAGGTCCAGCGGAGCGTTCCGGTCTGTGGATCGTCGCCCGCCGTCGCCACCATCAGCCCGGCGCAGGCCGCAGCCAAACCTTTAAGGGGTGTGCCGCCGCTCAAGACGGCAACCAGGGACAGACCAAAGACGCAGATGGCCAGCAATTCGGGAGAGCCGATTTCCAGGATGATCGGACGGATAATGGGTATGGAAACGGCCAGCAAAAACGCGCCGTAAAGCCCGCCGATCACCGAGGCACTGAAGGCCGCCCCGAAGGCGCGCCCCGCTTCGCCCTTCTTGGCCATGGGATAGCCGTCCAGAATGGTCGCCGCCGAGCCGACGGTTCCCGGAACGCCGAAGAGGACGGCGGGGATTGTGTCCGACGTCACCACCACTGCCTGCAACCCCATCAGAAAAGCAAGTGCGGTGAAGGGGTCCATATTGAAAGTGAAGGGCAGCAACAGGGAAAGCCCGACCAATCCGCCCAGCCCCGGAATGACACCAAGCACCAAGCCGATGAGCACGCCCAGGCCCAGGAAGGACAGGCGCAACGGATCGCTCAAGGCTTCCGCAGCCTTGAGCGCCATATCGAGCATGCTCACATCCATTTAATCAGCGCTCCCATTTTCCTCTTTTTCCGCCTATTCTCGTTCTCGCGTCTCCCACAGGCGGGTAGCTTATCTGGGGAGTGCGGAGAATTGTCAAGAGCTTGGTTTGGTTGATTAAACATGAGAAATTCATTTTAGTTTTTGGCTGAACGAGGGAGATGGGAACATGGCGAAGAAAGAAGATTTCGAGGATCATTGCTGGGCGGATATTGTCCCGCCCGAGGTTTTCACCACCTATGCGCCCTATAGGCGCGATACCTTCATCGGCAAGAACCCTGCCCTGCTGGCCATTGATCTTTACAATCTGGTCTATAAGGGCGGCCCCAATCCACCTTCAGAGATCACCGGAGACTTTCCCAACACCTGTGGCATTTACGCCCATGAAGCCATCCCGCCCACCGAAAAGCTGTTCGCCGCCTGCCGGGGTGCGGGCCTGCCCGTCTTTTACGTGACCGGCCAGGTATCGCGCAACCGCATCCATTCGACCCGCCGCCGGGCCACGGAAATGAGCGCCCATGATTATGAAATCCATGACGCCTTTGCCCCTCAGCCCGAAGATGTGGTCTTCCGCAAGGAACGCGCCAGCGCCTTTTTCGGAACCCCCTTGATCGCCCACCTCACCCAAAGAGGCATCGACAGCCTGATCGTCTGCGGCGAAAGCACGTCGGGTTGCGTGCGCGCCAGCGTGGTGGATGCCTATTCCTACGGCTTTCATATTTCCATCACCGAGGAATGCGTCTTCGACCGGTCCGAATTGTCCCACAAGGTGAATTTGTTCGACCTGCACCACAAATATGCCGACGTCATGAAGCTGGACGAAGTGCTGACGCATTTGGCGGGCAGTCAGGCGCGGGTCGCCTGAAGGGGCTTAAATCGTAGGCAGGCCCAAAAGCGCCCGGAAGCGGTTTTTTTGAAATACGCCGTCGCGGGGCGGCATGATCCGTTCCGAGCTTTCGGGCTTGATCAGGATTTGGGCGAAACGCAAACCGGACGTGGTTGATTGCAATTGGGGGCGGAATTGCTGAACGCCTTCCATATCCTCAATGACATCCGATTGATCGAAATTGCAGTTCATGGCGACGCCCGCCAGACTGACACCCAAGGCGGTGTGGGTGAGCTGCATGCCCGTCTCGCCGTAGCGGCCATTGTCCAAAACGCCGATAGTCAAATTGCCGGGCTTTTTGGCGCCGGCGGTCGCCAGCACCCCCAACCCCATGAGCAATTCTCCATCCCCCGTAAGCACCAGAACCGGGCGATCGGGCTGAGCCAGGGCCAGGCCCAGACCCATGGAGGCGGCGCTGCCCATGGCCCCCCAGAGGCAATAATTGGCCGCTTCGTCGCTGACCGAGGCCGCATCATAGCTGGGCGATCCAAGCCCGGTGACGAGCAACAGATCACCCCTATCGGCCAACAGTTCGGCGACCACGGCGCGGCGCGACAGGGTTCCGTCGGCGCGGGTTTCTATTTGTCCCATTCTTTTTTCCCAATCATGCGCTGCGAAAGGATTACGGCCTGGGCGCTGTCTCCGTTGAAGGCCATGGAGGCGGCGGCTGCGACGGTTTCGGCGGCCTCTTCGGCCCGGTCAACCTTGTGAATGGCGACGCCCATCATTTCCATGGCCTGGCCGGTGACCGATCCCATGGCATTTTGCCAGGGATTAAATTCCCCCCATTCGCCGCGCATGCTGACCAGGGTGAGGAACGGAAATTGGCCGTTCTGGAGGAGCGACAATGTGTTGATGCAATTGCCAACGCCGCTGGACTGCATCAGAAGAACGCCCCGCTCGCCACCCAGCCAGGCACCGCAAAGCAGGCCGATGCCTTCTTCCTCAGTGGTCAGCACGGTGGCTTCCAGGCGGTCATCCTCATTGGCCAGTTCGATCAGCCTTGTATGGGCGGAATCGGGCACATAGGCTACATGGCGTATTTGCGCATCGATCAGCACGCGATGAATTTGTTCAGGCCAAGCTTCGGTCATGGTGGCGCGTCAATCTCCAGGTATTTGGAAGGCATCATTTAAATTAGATAGGACAAATCGGCAAGCTCAATACTCCCAGGTCCTAATCTTAAGGCGCGGCAGTGGTATCGATGTGGATATGCACCGGCTCGGGCCCATCTTCCACTTCCCGGCCCAGCACGCGGATCGCTTTTTCCGCCGCGCCGATAGGATAAGAGTGGGTGCAGAGCACGCTCAATTCCTTCCAATTGCGCTCCAGGATATCCACGGCGTGCTCCGTATCCTCCCATTCAGACGACAGCACGCCCAGCATGGAAATTTCGCCGAAGACCAGCTTGTCGGTGAGAAAATTGTTGAGCGCATTTTTCATCTTGAGGCCGGCAACCACCACGCTGCCCCCTTTCCTCACCATATCGACCGCCTGCAACAGCGGCTCGGTCGCCAGGGCCGAGACATCGAGCACCACATCAGCCTTGCGCCCATCGGTCAGGTCATGGACGATTTCCACCGGGTCTTCGTCTTCCACCACTATCGTGCGCGTCGCCCCCAGTTCGCGGGCGAGGCGAAGCCTCTCTTCATCTGCCCTTGTGCCGGTGACGATAATCTGTTCGGCGCCCACCTCACGGGCCACCACGATGCTGAGCAGGCCCCGCTGCCCTGGTCCTTCAATGACAATGGTCTGGCCTTCCTTGAGGTTTGGCCGGGAAGCCGCCCAGCGCACCGCATTGGACAGGGGGTTGAACAGGCTCATGGCCTTGGTGGGGATATCTGACGGCGCCTTGTGCAGGCGGGATTTGGGGTGGAGGTATAAATGAGATGCGTATCCGCCCCACAAATGGGGCGCGCGGTCGAAGCCCAACCGGATGCCATAGCCCATATTCTCGTCACAAAAGATGGCCCGGTCATCCTGGCAGGGCACGCAATCACCACAGGGGATGGAGGTCTCGACGATCACCCGGTCCCCTTCTTTCACCCCCCAGCGCTTTGCCGCATTGGCGCCGACGCGCTCTATCCAGCCCATAATTTCATGGCCCGGCGTCATAGGCAGGGTGCCATAGACCGTACCCTCGAAATGGCCGTCGAACTGTTCGTAATCGGTGCCGCAAAGGCCCGCCGCCTCCATGCGCAGCAATCCCTCATCGGGACCTATTTCGGGGATTGCCACTTCGCGAATATCAAAGTGGCGTTTCTTGGTCAGAACCGCTGCGTAGGCCGTATTATCCATCTTGCCAATCCATCTTTCTTGGGATATGTGAAATCCAATAATGCCAAAGCCGCCCGGCCTTGTACAACCCAAAGCGAATAAGGAACAGATATGAATTCAGAGCGTATGGCTTCCAAAAAAGAATTTGCCATGATCGAGGAGCGCGACGTCATGGTCGCCATGCGCGACGGCGTGCAGGTGGCGCTTGATTTGTTCCGCCCCGATGACGGCGGCAAATTTCCCGCCCTCCTAGCCATGTCGCCCTATTCAAAAGGCATACAATCCCTGCCCATCCCCATTCAGCCCGACCGTTCGGCCATTCATCACACGCCGACGGAAGCGGGCAATCCTGAATATTTCGCCCAGCGCGGCTACGTCCATGTGATCGCCGATGTGCGTGGCACGGGGATTTCGGAAGGTGAATATCTGGGCTGGATGTCGAACCAGGAAGCGGAAGATGGTTATGATCTGGTGGAATGGATCGCGGCCCAGCCCTGGTGCGACGGCAATGTGGGGATGGTGGGGATTTCCTATTATGGGACCGTCCAGCTTCCCGTCGCCGCCCAGCAGCCACCCCATCTGAAGGCCATCATGCCGTGGAACGCGCCGGCGGATTTTTACCGGGAATCAACCCATCATGGCGGCATCCTGCAAAGCTTTTTTCATTATCTTTATGTGCAACGCATTTGCGCCGACAATTCCACATCGGTGGTGGTCAAGGAAAAGAGCAAAGACGAATTGAAGCAGATCATGGAGGAGCTGAAATCCGATCCTGATCTTCGCATCAACCCTGAATTTTTCACCTTCGCCGACAGCCCGGGTAAGGCGCCAAACTTTTTCGACATTCTGGCCAATCCAATGGACGGGCCTTATTACTGGGAACGTTCGCCCAACCGCTGGTATGACAGGATCAAGATACCCTTCTGGGCCCGGTCGGGCTGGTGGGCTTATGCCCATATGCATCTGGTCGGCGCTTTCCATAATTACAACGGCATCGATGCGCCCAAAAAACTGGGAATCGACGCCCCGGTGGTGGAGATGCGCCCCCTGCCCGACGAATATTGCGCCCAGGTGCTCCATTGGTACGATTACTGGCTGAAGGGCATGGATACGGGCGTGATGGACGAACCGCCCATACATTTATTCGTCAATGGCGCGGGCGAGTGGCGCCACGAACAGGAATGGCCCCTGGCCCGCACCCAATGGACCAAATTTTATCTGCGTCGCTGGGAGGGCCTGTCCCTGGAAGCTGAGGAAGTGGCGGGTAAGCCCGACGCCTTCGTCCAGCAGCCCCCCGACGAGACGCTCGATCTAAGCTCAATCCAGTATATTTCGGAAAAGCTGGAGGCCGACACCGAGATCACCGGGCCTGCCGCCATGCGTCTCTTCGCCAGCATCGATCAACCGGATGCCCATTGGATTCTGTCGCTCCGCGATGTCTATCCCGATGGCCGCCAAGTGGAGCTGAGCAAGGGCTTCCTCAAGGCATCCCACCGCGCCCTGGACGAGAAAAAATCCAAACCCTATGAGCCCCACCACCCCCATTTGAAGGCGGAGCCGGTGACGCCCGGCGAGATCAACGAATACGCCATCTCGCTGGCACCCATGTCCAATATCTTCAAGGCGGGGCACCGCATCAAGCTGGTGATTTCCTCCATGGATCATGCCAGGGCTCGCAATTATGAGCTGGCACCCGAATCCCTGGGCCGCACCCATGCGCCCTGGCATCTGGGCAGTTCCCTGACCACGTTGCATAAAGTGTTCCACGACGAAGAAAATCCATCCCATTTGCTGTTACCTGTCATTCCGGCTTGATGGCGTCTTGCCAGAAGCTTAAAAACCGCATATGTGATTGAAACAAGATTAGCTTCCAGGGAGAAAACAATGGCCGCCAGAGTGACTTTGCAAATGCGCCTTGAAGGCGCCGGAGACATCCAGCTACCTATCGATGATCTGGTCATCGCCGGACTGACCGGGCGCGATACGGAGGCCATTGAGGCCCATATAGCCGAACTGGCCGAAATCGGCGTGGAACGGCCAAGCTCCGTCCCTTTGTTTTACCGGGTATCAGCCGAATTGCTGAACACCTCCACCAACATCCAGATGCTGGGCGGCGAAAGCAGCGGCGAGGTTGAATTCATGATGTTCGGTCATGCCGACGGCATGCTGGTGGGCGCCGGATCGGACCATACGGACCGGGAAGTGGAAGCCTATTCCATTCCCGTATCCAAGCAGGCCTGCGCCAAGCCGGTGGGCACGGATTTGTGGCGCTTCAATGAGGTGGAAGATCATTTCGATGATTTGATTCTCCGTTCCTGGGCCGTGGTTGGCGAAGAGCGCCGGCTTTATCAAGAAGGCGCCGTTTCCGGCATCAAGCCGCCCCGGGAATTGATCTCCCTTTACACCGGTGGCAATGAAACCCTGCCGGCTGGCACGGCCATGTATGGCGGTACCTTCGCAGCTATCGGCGGTGTGAAACCGGCTGACCGTTTCGAGCTTGAACTGGAAGACCCGGTTTTGAAGCGCAGCATCAAACACGCCTATGATATCGACGTAATCCCCGTCGTCACCTGAGGAGAAAGAAAATGCCGATCCCCAAGAAACTGGATGAATTTCACGCGATTGATTTTGAAAATGGCTGGGCGACGCCGGAAGGCTATCCGGATGGCTTCAAGGAAAAAATTCTTTCCGGAATGCTGGATGAAGAAGGCGGCACGGGCCATCGCACCCGGTTGTTGATCATCGCCCCCGGCACCTTCACCACCGAGCCCTTCCTCCATGAATATTGGGAAGAAGTCTATCAAATTTCCGGGGACCTTTGGGTGGGCACCGACGCCAATGGCGAAGGCGGCGAGAAATTCGGACCCAACACCTATGCCTGCCGGCCCCCCGGCGCCCCCCACGGCCCCTTCAAGTCGGAAGGCGGCTGCATGATGTATGAGATCCATTACTACGACGAGAACTGAAGGCACTCTCTCGCCACCCCGTCTCTCATCGGGGGGTGACGAAGGGATCAATCCCCGAAGCCCAATTCCTTCCATCTTTTTTCGGCCCGCTTCATGTCTTCGGGATCGGGCTTGACCAACGGCGGATAGCGCTCCCCGCCATATTTCTCTTCCAGGTCGTAATCCATATTGACGGTGGCATCTATCAGCACCCGACACCATTTGCCGACGCCGTATTTGGCAACGTCGCGGTCCGCAAGGCGGGTCGAAGGATCGATGGCCACGCCGACCGTATCGGGCACCATGAGAATATCGCCTTCGGCGGCGTTGACCCGGTAGGCATAAGCCCAATCCAGGGCCGCATAATCATGGATATCGATATCTTCATCCACCACCCAGACATGTTTGTAGCGGTTGTTGGAGGCGGTGGAACCCCATAAGGCCAGGGCGGCCTGGCGAGCCTGGCCCCGGTAGGTCTGCTTCATTTGAACCATCACCACCGTGCCCATCTGGACCGGTGGGCAATGGACGTCGGTGATCCCCGGCACGCCCGCATCCGACAACACGTTCCAGGCGACCGCCGCCCGGTGCACCGAACTCATGATCGCGTTTTCGCTGTAATGGCCGGGATAAGTCCCTTCCAGGGTGG
>CAZBQG010000045.1:0-7695 GCA_964493945.1 uncultured Rhodospirillaceae bacterium | reverse complement strand
AAGTAATTATGGTTACATTATGAATTGGGGCGATGGCCCTGGTGATGGGATTGTCGCGGTGCGTAATGCAGGTCACCTTGGCGGCGTGGCGCTTGCCCTGTTCGCCGCCGAAATAGCCCGTATATTCACCGAAGGGCCCTTCCATTTCGAAGGTATCAGGATCGGTGGATACAAAGCCCTCGATGACGATTTCAGCCGACGCCGGCACCATAATGTCGCTGGTTTCGCATTTGACCAGTTCCACCGGCTCGCCATGCATGGCGCCCATTACGTCATATTCGGAAACGCCCGCGGGTATAGGTGCACCGGCACAAAAGCCCATGCTGGGCTCCCAGCCGACAACGAAGGCGATGGGCATGACCTGGCCCAGCTCTTCGTGGCGGATGAGATGCTGTCCCCAATGCTGGGGGCGGAACAAAAGCACGGGGATCGTGTCTTTGGAGCCAAGCTTGCCCCGGTAGGCCCCCACATTATGCACGCCCGTATCCGGGTGCATGGTTACGCAGCCCGCATAGGTAATGAGGTAGCGCCCGCCGTCTAGCGGATGCCAGTGGGGCGACGGAAACTGAAAAAGATCGATATCATCGCCGGTCAGGATGTTTTCCTTAACCGGGCCGCTATCGACCACGACCGGCGCCAGGCGCTTGGCGAACAGATCGCGGGTCGCCAGCACCAGATCCCGGATGGGTGTGTCCTTATCCAGGCCCAGCATCATGGCCACCCGGGAGTAATTGGAAAGCCCACCAGTAAATATTTGCCGGCTGATGGTATCGCTGTAATCGGTGATGTTGTTGTAAAGCAGTGCCGGTCCGTCACCCCGCCCGAAAGCCTTGCGGGTGATGGCGCCCAATTCCCGGTCCCAATTGACCTCGGCATCGATTTCGTGAAGCTCGCCGGCTTCGCGGAGCGCATCGATCCATCCCCGCAAATCACCAAATTTCATGAATACCCTTCCCCGGGTTGGCGCCGCTCAATAAGACCGGGGCAGACCCAGCACATGTTCGGCAATAAAATTAAGTATGAGATTGGTCGATATGGGTGCGATTTGATAGAGCCGGGTTTCACGGAATTTGCGTTCCACATCGAATTCTTCGGAAAAACCGAAACCGCCATGGGTTTGGAGGCACATATCGGCGGCAGCCCAGGAAGAATCGGCGGCGAGCAATTTGGCCATGTTCGCCTCGGGCCCGATGGAATTTCCCTGATCGAACAACCGGGCAGCCTTTTGGACCATCAGATCGGCCGCCTCGGTCTGGGCATAGGCCCTGGCGATGGGATGCTGGATGCCCTGGTTCTGGCCGATGGGATTATCGAAGACGACCCGCTCATTGGCGTAATCCACCGCCTTTTTGATGAACCAGCGGGCATCGCCAACGCATTCGGCACCGATCAGGACGCGCTCTGCATTCATGCCGTCTAGGATATAGCGAAATCCCTTACCCAACTGACCGATAAGATTTTCGGCGGGCACTTTCAAATCATCCAGAAAAATTTCCGTGGTCCCATGATTGATCATGGTGCGGATCGGACGGATGGTCAGCCCGTTGCCCAAAGCCTCACGCATATCCACCAGAAAAACCGAAAGCCCATCCACCTTCTTCTTCACTTTATCCTTGGCCGTGGTGCGGGCCAAAAGAAGCATCAGGTCCGAATGTTCTGCCCTGGACGTCCAGACCTTTTGGCCGTTGATCACATAATGATCACCCTTGAGCTCAGCCGCCGTGCGCAGGCTGAGGGTATCGGTGCCGCTGCCGGGTTCGGTCACGCCGAAGGCCTGCAGGCGCAGCTCGCCACTGGCGATGCCGGGCAGCCATTTGTCTTTTTGTTCTTCCGATCCGTGACGCAGGATGGACCCCATGATATAGAGCTGGGCGTGACAGCCCGCCCCGTTGCAGCCGGATTTCTGGATTTCCTCCATGATCGCCGCGGCATGGATCAGACCCAGGCCCGATCCGCCATATTGTTCGGGAATCAGGGCGGCCAGATATCCGGCCTCGGTCAGGGCCTTGACGAAATCCGTCGGATAGGCCCGCTCCCGGTCCGCTTCGCGCCAATATTCTCCAGGGAAGCCGGCGCAGACGGCGCGCACACCTTCGCGGATGGCCAAGATATCTTCCTCTTCGGCTTGTCCTTTGTCGTTCATGATGTTCCTTTATTTTTCAGGCGCGCCGGTTGACCATATATTCCCGCGCCACCAGGACAACCCCCAGGATGGCGCCACCGATGCGGATATACAAACCACCCTCGAGCAAATGCAAGGGCAATAAGAGCGTCAGGCCGCAGCCCAGGAACAAAACCCGCTGCAGCCCGCTCAGCCGGTCGAAGAAATAACCCATCATCCCGGCCGAGCCCAGCCACACACCGGCAATGGCGGCGACCAACAGGATCCCGACGTCGAGCGGCTCGCCGTGTCCTAGCAGTTCCGGCGAGAAAACGAAAACAAAGGGTATGATGTAGGCGATCCAACCCAAACGAACCGCAGTCATGCCGGTGGCCATGGGATTGGCCCCGGCCAGTGACGCAGCCGCGAACGCAGCCAGGGCTACCGGTGGCGTTATCATGGACATCAGACCGAAATACAAAACGAACAAATGGGCCGCGATGGGGTCGACACCCAGCTTGATCAGGGACGGGGCGATCATTGTCGCCAACAAAAGATAGATGGCTGACGTAGGCATTCCCATGCCCAGCAGGATCGAAATAATCGCCGTCAAAATCAGCAGCAGCCATAAATTACCCTCGCCCACCGATGCGAGGATCAGGGTCAGCGCCTGGCCCAACCCGGTCTTATCCAAGATACCGATGATGACGCCGGCCATGGCGCCGATGATGATGATATCGACCGACATGCGCCCGCACCCGGCAAAAGAATCCAGGAACTGCCTTGGGGTAAGGCGGGCTTTCTTGTAGCCAAAAATTATACTGACCAGACCGACGGAGACGGCGGCCCAGAACGCGGCCGCCTGCGGCGCCATATTCATCCAGAAAAGGGTGTAAATCAGAACGATGTAGGGGACGAAGAAAAACCAGCCTTCCTTCAGGACCCGCAAGATGGGCGGGATGCGGTCCTTGGGCAGCGCCGCGATGCCGTTCTTGGCTGCTTCCATATCGGTCTGAATGAACACGGCCAGATAATACAGAAAGGCCGGGATCAAGGCGGCCAGGATAATCTCAGTATAGGCCAGTTCAAGTATCTCGGCCATCAGGAAAGCGGCCGCCCCCATGATCGGCGGCATGATCTGCCCGCCGGTGGAGGCCACCGCCTCGATGGCGCCGGCGGTCTTGGAGTCATAGCCGGCCCGGCGCATCAAGGGGATGGTGATCACACCGGTTGAGGCCACATTGGACACGGCCGAGCCTGAAATCGATCCGAATAGGCTTGACGCCACCACAGCAATCTTGGCCGAGCCGCCACGGGAACGGCCCATCAGGGCCGCCGACAGGTCGGTAAACCATTCCGAGGCGCCGGTATGCAGCAGCATCTGCCCCATCCAGATGAACAGCACCACCGTCAAGACGATGATCTTAAGCGGCAAGCCGATCAAGGCCACCTCGCTGGTCGCCAGAAAGGCGATCAGATCGACGTATTTCTGTTCTACGCCTTGCATCATGCCGGGCATGAAATGGCCGACGAAGCCATAACCGACGAAAAAGGTGAAAACGATGGTCAGGCCCCATCCCGCGGTTCTGCGCAACCCTTCCCAGACCAGGGGCACGAGTATCAATCCGATGATGAAGGTCTTGGGGCGCATGGCGAATGGATTATCGGCAACGGAGTCAAAAATCAGGACGAAATATATCGAACCACCTAGGCCAACCAGTGCCAGAATGCAATCATACCAGGGAATGGAGAGCCGCTCGGTGCCCAGCTTCGCCGGGTATCGGATGAAAGTGATCGCCAAGCTCAATCCGAGGCAGGTGACCATGGCTTGTTCGTCGAACCATGTAAATCCGAGATTAAGCCAAAAATCGAGGGCCCAGCTTATGGCAATGACCGAAATCAGTGTTCCCAACCCGAGCGTCAGACGGGCAACGAATCGAGATTCCACGCGTTTGGCAAGATATTTATTTTCTCCTTGCCCACTCTCTATCACGCCAGGCTCTGGCACGTTTTCAGTCACTTTCTGCTTCCTCTGCAAACAATACGCAAATCACCCGCGCTCCTTGAACCAGAACGCGGGTGACTTCGCGATTATTCGATGCTCAGGATTTTACCTCTTCCAGAGCCCGGCTTCCTTGTAGTATTTAACCGCGCCTGGATGATAGTCATAGCCCTGTTTCTTGGCCAAACGGGCATTGGCTTTATAGGACTTCCACAGCGGTCCGCCACCCTTTAGCTGCTTCACCTGCTTGTGCATGACCTTGGCCACCGTGTAGGCGGTCTTGTTGGACAGCCCCTTATGGGTCCACAACATATAGTCATAGGTGATGAAGGTCGTCGGCTTGGTAACGCCGGTAAGTCCCTTTCGAGGCTTGACCACACTCCAATAGGATTTTGGAAATTCCTTATTCATGGCCTTCAGGGATTCGGGGGTATTGGCAAAGGAAAGGTGCCGGATACCGCCCTTGATCTTGGCATGCATCTGCTTGACGAAGCCGGATCCGGCGGCGGCGATCACGCCATCCGTCTTACCCTGCATCATCATGCGCCAATGCTGCACCAGACCAACCGCGGGAACTTTCTTCACGTCACTGTATGAGAGCCCGACGGTTCCCAATCCACCACGGTGAAGATTGGAGAACAGCGGCGCCGCCTTGAACCCGAAGGCAAGCCGTTTGCCCTTCAACCCGGAAACTTCGCTGATGCCCAAACTGTTAGGAACCACGAAGCTCACATTGAACTTCATCATGGTCGTCACCAGACGCAGATTGTCGTATTTGCTCCCCTTGGAAAGCCCGGTGCCGGTATGTGCCATATGGTATTGGGCCAGGTTGGAAATACCAAAGGCAAGCTCACCGGCATTCACTACCGGAATATATTGCTGCGTCCCGCCCATGGTCTGTTTGCGCATCTGCAAACCACCGCCATGCTCGGACACGGCCTTTGAAATGGTCGCCGTGATCTGGGCGACGGCACCCGCCTTCGTCGCGCCGATACCGACCGTCTCGGCTAAGGCCGGGCCAGCCACCAGAACAGCCGACGCGGCAATCAATGAAAATTTTCCGTATTTCATAACACTTGTCCTCCCGATTTCAGTTTCATCACTCGTTGCGGAAATTAATGGTCGAGTCTCAATTCTGCAATAATGATAGGGGGTATCATTGTTTAACGAAAGAAATAAATATCACTTGCAAAGTTTGCGTTCACCCGGGGCGCCACTCTGTTAACATCAGAATCATTCAGGAGGTTGGGGATATGAGCGATTTGGAACTCACCATCGCGTTGGAACGCTACGACCGCCATGTTCCCATCTTCATGGGCGCCGTGGAGAACCCGCCCGGTGTGCACCTTACACCGTTGGAGGTGGGCGTAACGGGTACCGGCCGCGACGGAACCGACCGCCACCGCCGCTTCATGCAGGATAAGGAGTTCGATATCGCCGAGACTTCTCTGTCGTCTCATATCATCGCCATCAGCCGGGGCGAGGCTTTTACCGGCATCCCCGTCTTTCCCCGCCGCCTGTTTTCGCAAAACCATATTCTGGTCAATGCCAATGCGGGGATCGAGAGCCCCCGTGACCTGGAAGGCAAACGGGTGATCGTCATCGCCTTTCAAGTGACCATGACCGTGCTGGCCATGGGGGATTTGAAATTCGAATATAGGGTCAAGACAGGAGATGTGAAGTGGCTGACGGCCCAGGATGAAGTCATGGCTCTGGGTCAAAATGAAAGTTTCTCCGCCGAGCAACTTCCCCCCGGCACGGATATGGGCCGCATGCTCATCGAAGGCGAAGCGGATGCCATGATCTCCCCCCATCCGCCAGGCTCAGTTTTGCAGGCAGGCGGGGCCGTGCGTCCGTTGTTCGCCGACCGCCGGGAGGAATCGCTTCGCTATTTTGATAAATACGGCTATTACCCGATCATGCATTTGATTTCATTTCAGTCTGACCTGATCGAGGCCCATCCGCATCTGGGGGTGGCAATCACCAAATGGTGGCAAGACGCCAAAAACCAGGCTGATCATTTCTACGAGGATCCTGGCTATGCCAACCTGGCCTTCACCCATAACGAATTCCACGATCAGCAGGCCGTCATGGGTGAGGATCCCTGGACAAGCGGGCTGGCGGCAAACCGGGCCAATCTGGAATGTTTCATCGGCTACATGGCCGACCAAAAACTGATCGAGGCGCCCCTTCCGGTGGAGGCGCTGTTTCATTCATCCATGCTGGATTAAAATTTCAAACAAACCAAACGGAGAAAAAAATGCCACAAGACTATGCCAAGGAGCGGGCCGCACTTATCGAAGAGCTGGATGGGCTGCGTGTCGAAATCGACAAGAAAAAGAAGATCGGTTTTCTGTACCTTGACCGCGAACCCCTGAACATCGTCGCCTATCAGGCAAGGTGCCAAATCGCCGCACTGATGGAAAGTTTCGATGCGGACCCCGATGTGGGCGTGGTGGTCATCCGCGGCGCCAACGGCGTTTATACGTCGGGCGGCGATGTGCGCGGGTTTTTCGATGTGCCGCGCAACGGCATGTCGCACCTTTCGTGGAACATCTCAGCACCGGCCAGATGCTCCAAGCCGGTGATCTGCGCCATGGAGAAATATGCCTTTGGCGTGGGTTTCGAATTATCCCTGGCCTGCGATTTCCGCCTGGCCACCAAGGAAACCCTCGTGGGACTGCCGGAAGTTTCCATCGGCCAGATACCCGGCAGCGGCGGCGCGCCCCGCCTGACCAGCTTGATCGGCCTGACCCGGGCCAAGAAGATGATCTATCTGGGCGAACGGGTGCCAGCCGAAACCGCCATGGATTGGGGCATCATCACGGATGTGGCCGAAGATTCCGCAGCCCTCGATGAGATGATCGACAAATACGCAAAGCGGCTCAATGCGCTTTCGCCCCTGGCCTTGGCGACGGTCAAGCAAGTGATGAACACGTCGTTTGATTCCACTTTGGACGGGGCCATGAACCTGGAAGGCCAGGCCTACGAGAAACTGCGCGACAGCCACGATTACACCGAAGGCGCTCACGCCTTTTTCGAAAAACGCAAGGCGGAATACAAAGGAGAATGAGGCCGGCATGATCGATCTCGGTGCCAGTTACCGCCTCTCGCTGGAACGCAGCCCGGATGCGACGGCCCTGGTGGATGGGGTTCAGCGGCTCAGTTATGCCGGGTGGTTCGAACACATCCGCCGCGCCGCCTCTGGGCTCGACCGGCTGGGGCTGAAAAAGGGCGAGCGGATCTTAATGGTCATGCAGAACAACTGGGAGATGGGTACCCTTCATTGGGCCTGTCAGTTTCTTGGCATCATCGCCACGCCGCTCAATTGGCGGGTTAAATCGGGCGAGTTGGATTATTGCTTGGGGGATTCGGAAGCCAGCGCGGTGATCTTCCAAGACGTCTCCGCCGAAGCCGTCGCCGGGTCCAGCCACGCCCAAAAGCTGGAGCGCATTGGCTTGGGTGAGGCAGAGAACGCGACGCTAGGCTGGGATGAGCTTTTGGCGGATGACGGCTTCGACGGCGAGCCCCGGGCCGGGGTGGATGACATTTCGGTCATGCTCTACACCTCGGGCACCACGGGCCAGCCCAA
>CAZBQG010000044.1:0-21118 GCA_964493945.1 uncultured Rhodospirillaceae bacterium | reverse complement strand
GCACCCTTGCGCTTGGCCGTCAGGATGAATTTGTATTTGCTCTTTTTTTTGGTGGCTGGTTTTCGTGCCATTCCATGTTCCTCTGGTTATGCAGCGGCTGATTCCGGTTTGGCCCGGTCAGCCGCGGTTTGGTTTGCCGACGAATCCATCACCATGGCCCGTTTCCTGGGCGGCCCAGCCGCCGGCGACCCGTCCGCTGAAGATGGATGGCCCGAACATGGTGCCTTCAAGTCCGGCCCGGCCATTGATATGCCCACCGGCCATGCCGCAGACCTCGCCCGCCCCGTAAAGCCCTGGAATGGGCTCTAAATTTTCGCCCAGAATGCGGCATCTGAGATCGGTCTTGATGCCGCCAAGATTCTTGCGGGCCAGAAGGAACAGTTGAAGGCCGTAATAGGGCGGCGTATCGAACATTTTGGACGCACCCAGCGGTTTGCCAAATTCCGGCTCCGTCTCCGACCTCTCTTCGCAGGCTTTGTTGTAAGCGCCGACCGTCTCCATGAAAGTACCTTCATCCACGCCCATTTCCCCGGCCAGCCCTTCCAGCGTATCGGACTTTTTGACGAAGGGGGAATTATCCAGAAGCTCTTCGATTTTTCCCCGGATGGGCTCTCCCGCGTAGCGGTATTGGGGATCGGCCACCGTCATATTGGCCGCCATGGACCGGTCCAGGATGGCCCAGGCGTGGCGCGGGTCTTGCTCCATCATGGCCGGGCTGGCCGAGCGCGAGCCGGTTCTGGCTTCGTTGTGGAAACGCTTTCCCTGCTGGTTGACCCAAATATAGCCGGGTATGTCACGGCAGACCAAGCCACGTTTTTGACCGGGATCGCGGTAATCGGGCGTGGCGTAAACATAAAAGGAAATATTTCCCATATGTGACAGATGTGCGCCCAATCCCTTGACCAGTTCGTGGCCCGCCCCGTCCGAATTGGGGCCCGAACCTTCTAAAATCCGGTCCCCTTTCAGGTCGGGTCTGATTTTAAGAACCATATCCAGATTGGAATTGAAACCGCCGGTCGACAGCAAGACCACCTTGCTGGTGACATCCACAGCCTCGCCGGTTTCCGTATTGACACCTTCGAAACCCGTCACCCGGCCGCCCTCGGTTTTGAGTTTGGTGACTTCCGTATTATTGACCACTTCGCCACCCCGGGCGCCATAGGCTTGGATGATCTGGGTCATATAGCCAAGCCCGGCCCGTTCCGGCTGGGTCCAGCGCTTGACCGAATTTCCTTCCTGCGGCACCAGATTTACCCATTTCACACCGAGATCTTCGGACCAGTGATACAGGTCGTGCAGGGTATGTTCGATATAATATCTGGCCCAGTCTCCATCGGCCGTGGGGCCGCCCCATTCCATCCATTCATCGAAGGCCAGATCAGGCGAATCTTCAATGCCGTTTTCCTTTTGCAAGGGCGTGTCCACCATGAAAGTGCCGGCACCCGATATGATCGAAGCACCACCTGGCTCGGCGGCCTTTTCAAAGGCAAGGGGTTTAGCGCCAGCATCCAGCGCCTCAATACCAGCCGCCAGCCCCGCGCCACCAGCGCCAATGATCGCGATGTCCGTCTCAAAATGTTTTGCGTCAGCCATTTATGAATTCCTTGATTCTTATAGTTCCCAGTCCCTGGGTTTAGCCCAGATATTGCTCCATATCCACCTCGTCGATCTGCTCTGGCTTGAGGAATTTCTTGGCATATTCCTTATAGACGCCAGATTGCAGGAACAGTTCAAACAAATCGCCATCGATATGGGCGTCCTTTTTCATGAAGCTCATGATGCGGATGGATTCGCTCAAGGTTTTGGGCAGCTTATAGGGCCGGTCGGCGGCGGTCAGGGCCTCGAAGATATCGGCGATGGCCATGATCCTGGCGGGGATCGACATGTCGCTTTTGTCGAGCCGCTTGGGATATCCGGTACCGTCCATTTTTTCATGGTGCCCACCGGCATATTCCGGGACATGGCGCAGATGTTTGGGAAAGGGCAGGGCTTCCAGCATCATGATGGTTTGGACCATATGTTCGTTGATCTTGTAACGGTCCTCGGAGGTCAGGGTGCCGCGCCCGATTGACAGATTATAGACCTCGCCCAAATCAAATTTATGTTCGGGCATTTCAATCTTGAAACCCCACCGGTTGTCGGCCGACAGGATTTCGTGGGTATCGCGCTCGATAATATGATCGGGCTTGTCGGCCAGCAGTTTCTCGGTGGCGGGAAGCTCCTTGGCGGGCTGGCGCTCCATGCGCTTTACTTCGGCGTAGGAAGCGCCCAGACGGTCATCAATGGTGCGCATCCAATCGATATCGGCGATCTGTTTCAGGCGCTCGACCTTTTCATCTTCCATGAACTCGCCACCCAGATTGCACTCGGCAACGAAGGCGAAGTCTTCATTCAATTGGGCGTGGCGGGCGTCGCGCGTGGCTTTCAGTTCCACCTCGTCGCCGCCTTCCAGCCGGGCTTCCAGATATTCGATGGTGGCGTCGCGCTTTAGAATCTCGAAGCGCCCGCGCACTTCGTGGATACGGTCATAAATGGTTTCCAGCTTGGTCGCCTTGTCGACGATATATTCAGGCGTGGTGACCTTGCCGCAATCATGCAGCCAGGCCGCCGTTCTCAGTTCATATAGTTGTTCGTCATTGAGTTTGAAATCGCGAAAGCGCGGATCATCGGATTCGCAGGCGGCCAGGGCCAGCAATTGGGTCAATTCGGGAACCCGTTCACAATGGCCGCCGGTGTAATGGGATTTGGCGTCAATCGCGCCGGCAATGAGGACGATGAAACTATCCAGAAGCTTGCGTTGCGCTTCTATCAGCATTTCATTGTTGAGCGACACAGCGGCCTGGGAGGCCAGGGCCTCCACCAGGGGCTGGATGGAACGGTCAAAGGGAACGACTTCGCCGCTGTCGGCATCCTGGGCATTGAGCAATTGAAGGACGCCGATCACATCGCCTTCATGATCCTTGAGCGGCACGGTGAGGAAGGATTTGGATTTGTATTTGGTTCCCTCGTCGAACTTCTTGGTGCCGGAAAAGTCGAATTCGGTGGACTGGTAGGCATCCTCGATATTGACCGATCTGCCGGTCAGCGCCGCATGGGCGCAGACATTGCTATGATTAGGCTCGCCGCTTTCCGGGTCATGCAGGGGGATGTCATCGAATTCTATATTTATGCCGGTGGTGCCGCCCATGGCGATCCTTAAGGAATCATTGAGAATGATCTGAAAGCGAAGCCCTTCTTCCTCGGTGGCTAGATAAAGCGTTCCCCCATCGGCGTTGGCGATCTCCTTGGCATTGATCAGGATCATCTCCATCAGCTTGTTGTGGTTGAGTTCCGCCGATAGAGCGATGCCGAGACCGATCAGCCGCCCATAGCCGACCGCACCGTCCCCACCCGTGTCCGCGCTTTCAATATCTGCCATCATCCTGCCTGTCCTAAATTCATAGCGATCCGCGATTATTATTATTTTCCGTATTATTTCATCATCCTGAAGGTTTGACCTCAAAATAATGTCCGGAATGGCCTATAATGCCCGGAATGGCCTATTTTTTTTAAGACCCGCCTCGCGGATGTATTGGGGGCGGGCATCTTTGCCTTGACGGGGCGGCATTCTTTCGGCGCTATAGGACGCGCCGTTACAAGGGCTTATTGAACATGCCGTACAACAATCTTCGAGAATTCATGGATCGCCTGGAGGCAGAGGGCCGGCTGGTGCGCGTCTCTGAGCCAGTCTCTCCCGAATTGGAAGTGACTGAAATTCAGACCCGCCTCCTGGCCGAAGGGGGACCGGCCGTTTTATTTGAAAACCCCGTCCGGCCGGATGGGCAAGGTTTCGAAATGCCCATACTGGTCAATTTGTTCGGCACCATCGAGCGCGTCGCCTGGGCCATGGGCAAGGAGCCCGCCGAGCTGCGGTCCCTTGGCGAAATGCTGGCCTTCATGCGCCAGCCCGAACCGCCCGATGGCTGGCGCGAAGCCATCGACATGCTGCCCATGGTCAAGACGGCCATAGCCATGAAACCCAAAACCACCAGCCACGCACCCTGCCAGGAGGTGGTGACCCAGGGCGCAGACATTGATCTGGGCCAATTGCCATTCAGACCTGCTGGCCGGAAGAGGCGGGCCCTCTGATCACCTGGCCCTTGGTTGTGACCCGGAAGCCTGGCGGTGGGGAAAATGATTATAATCTGGGCGTTTACCGCATGCAGGTGCTGGGTCCCGGCCGGACGCTGATGCGTTGGCTGGAACACCGGGGCGGCGCCCAACATTTTCAAGAACTGGTGCGAAAAGGCGGCGAACCCATGCCTGTGGCGGTGGTCCTGGGGGCCGATCCGGGGACCATCCTGGCCGCCGTCTGCCCAGTGCCGGACACTTTGTCCGAATATCAGTTCGCCGGCCTGCTGCGGGGGCAGAAGGTGGAATTGACCGATTGCAAGACCATCCCCCTCAAGGTGCCGGCCCAGGCGGAAATCATCCTGGAAGGCCATGTGTCCCTGGAGGAATTTGGCGACGAAGGACCCTTCAACGACCATACGGGATATTACAACGCCGTCGAGCCCTTCCCCGTTTTCACCATCAGCGCCATTACCCGGCGGAAAGATGCCATCTATCTTTCCACCTTTACTGGACGCCCGCCAGATGAGCCCTCGGTCATGGCCGAGGCGCTGAACGAGCTGTTTATTCCCCTACTTATCCAGCAATTTCCGGAAATCGTTGATTTCTGGCTGCCGCCCGAAGCGTGCTCCTACCGGGTGGCGGTGGTCAGCATCAAGAAGACCTATGCCGGTCAGGCCAAGCGCATCATGATGTCGGTCTGGTCATATTTGCGCCAGTTCCTTTATACAAAATTCGTCATCATCGTGGATGACGATATCGATGCCCGTGATTGGAAAGACGTGATCTGGGCCATTTCGACGCGTATGGATCCGGTACGCGATACCATGCTGACCGACAACACCCCCATCGATTATCTTGATTTCGCATCCCCCCTGTCGGGCCTGGGCGGCAAGATGGGGCTGGACGCGACCAACAAAATCCCGCCCGAAACAGACCGCGATTGGGGCCGGAGGGCGCGCATGAGTGACGAAATGATCGAAAAGGTAACCCGCGACTGGGATCGTTATGGCCTGCCCGGAAGCGGCAAGCCCATCTGGAAATGAATGGAATTCGGCCATGAGTGCATCACCCAACCCACTGGATCTTTTGGAGGGCCTTCTGGACAAGGCGCTGAAGGCGGGCGCCGAGGCCGCCGACGCGGTCTATGGCGAAGGCATCTCGCTCAGCGTCGCCCGCCGGCTGGGGGCGCCTGAAAAACTGGAGCGCTCCGAAGGCGCCGATCTGGGATTGCGGGTCATGATCGGGAAAAAACAGGCCATCGTTTCCTCGTCAGATACGTCGGGCGAGGCATTGGACGAGCTGGTCCCCCGCGCCGTGGCCATGGCCCGCGCCGTGCCCGATGATCCCTTTTGCGGACTGGCCGATCCCGGTCAACTGGCCGGTGACATTCCCGAACTGGACATGCTGGATGAGACCGAACCGACGGCGGACGATCTGATCGATTGGGCCAACCGGGCTGAAGAAGCGGCCATGAACGTCACTGGGGTGACCAATTCGGAGGGCGGCGAGGCGGGCTGGGGCCGCTCCAACATTGCCTTTGCCGCGACCAACGGGTTTGCCCGCACTTATTCCGGCTCCAGTTTCTCGATCAGTGCCTCCGTCCTGGCCGGCGAGGGGACGGGCATGGAACGGGATTATGATTTCTGCACAGAGGTCTATGGCGATGATCTGAAAAGCCCGGAAGAAGTGGGGCGTCTGGCCGGTGAAAAAGCCGTCAAGCGCCTGAACCCCCGCAAGGTGGAAACCGGGCAGGTGCCCATGGTTTACGACCGGCGCGTTTCGGGTGGGCTGCTGTCCCATTTTACCAGCGCCATCAACGGCGCCTCCATCGCCAGGGATACCAGCTTTCTGAAAGACAGTATGGGTGAGCTGATTTTTCCCAAAACCATTAATGTCATCGAAGATCCCCACCGGGCGCGGGGCCTGCGCTCCAAACCCTTTGACGGGGAAGGGGTGGCCAACCGGCGCAATCAATTGATCGATAAAGGCCGCCTGACCACTTGGCTGCTGGATTTGGGTTCGGCCTGCCAATTAGGCCTGGAAAGCACCGGACATGCGTCCAGGGGCACCAGCGCGCCGCCATCACCCTCGCCGACCAATGTTTATATGGAGCCCGGCTCCCTGAGCCCGGCAGAGCTGATGGCGGATATCAAAAGCGGTTTTTACATCACCGAGCTGATCGGCTTCGGGATCAACGGGCTGACTGGCGATTACAGCCGGGGCGCATCGGGTTTCTGGATCGAGAACGGGGAAATCGCCTATCCGGTCAGCGAGGTGACCGTCGCCAGCAACCTGAAACAGATGTATGCCAATCTGACGCCGGCTGATGATCTGGAATTCCAATATGGCACCAATGCGCCCACCTTGCGCATCGAAGGCATGACCCTGGCCGGCATGTAGAGAGATTTGTTCCAATCCGGCTGCCCGTGTTAAAGTCGGACCTGGGATTGGCATGAAGTTCCGGGGGTTTGACCGACAGCGTGGCCGAAACGCCTAAGCAAGACACATCCACCACCGGGCTGGTTGGAAGACTGGCACGTGAAAGCGTCTGGCCCTATCTGGGGTGGCTGGCGCTTGCCCTGTCTTGCATGCTGGTGGTGGCCGGAGCCACGGCGCTTAGCGCCTGGCTGATGGAACCGGTGGTCAACGAAGTATTCGTCGCCAAGAACCAAAATTTGTTATGGCCCATCGGTGGAGCCGTGCTGGCCACCTTTGCCGTCAAGGGGCTGGCCAATTACGGGCAGGCGATCTTGATGAGTTTTGTCGGCCAGCGCATCATCACCGACACCCAGCACCGGCTTTATGCCCATCTTTCGCGCATGGAACTGGCCTTTTTCCAGACCCAGCCGACCGGTGGCCTGATTTCCCGCTTCACCATCGACATCAACATGATGCGGACGGCTGTTTCCAACGCCCTGACCGGTTTCGGCAAGGATAGTCTGTCGCTGATTTTCCTGATCGGCGTGATGTTCGTCCAGGATGCCCAATTGGCAGCCGTATCCTTCATCGTCTTTCCCTTGGCCGTGCTGCCAATTTCCAGGCTTGGCCGGCGTATCCGCAAGGTGACTGTCAACACGCAAGAAGAAATGGGCCAATTTACGACGCTCCTGGAACAGACCTTCCAGGGGGCCCGCGTGGTCAAGGCCTATGGTATGGAGGATTACGAAAAAGGCCGGGTGCGGGCCATCGCCGAGAGCATATTTTCTCTGGTGTTCCGCAGCGCCCGGGTGCGGGCCCTGGCCAGCCCGATTATGGAAACGCTGGGCGGGGTGGCGGTGGCCATGGTCATCGTCTATGGCGGATCGCGGGTGATCGACGAGGCGATGGATGCGGGTTCCTTCTTTTCCTTCATTACGGCGCTTTTGCTGGCTTATGAGCCCTTAAAACGCCTGGCCAATCTCAATGCCAGCCTGCAAGAAGGATTGGCCGGCGCCCAGCGCCTGTTCGTCCTTTTGGATACGGAGCCCAACATTATCGATAAGCCCGACGCCAAACCGCTGCGCCTGGAAAAGGGGGGCATCAAATTCTCCAATTTACGCTTCGCCTACCAAAGCGGGCGCCCGGCCCTGGATGGCATTTCCCTGGAGGTGCCGGCGGGAAAGCTGGTCGCCTTGGTGGGCGTCTCGGGGGCGGGCAAATCCACACTGCTTAATTTGATTCCCCGCTTTTATGACGCGGATGAGGGATCGGTAACCATCGACGGCCAGGATGTGCGGGAGGTGACCATGGCCAGCCTGCGTGGGGCCATTGCCCTGGTCAGTCAGGAAATCACTTTGTTCGATGACAGCGTGCGCGCCAACATCGCCTATGGCCGGCCCGATGCGCCGGAGGATGACATCATCAACGCCGCCAAAAGTGCTGCCGCCGATGAGTTTATCAGGTCCATGCCCCAGGGTTATGATACCTTCGTCGGCGAACAGGGCACCGCCGTTTCGGGCGGTCAGCGCCAGCGACTGGCCATCGCCCGGGCCATGCTCAAGGATGCCCCCATCCTGCTCTTGGACGAAGCCACTTCGGCCCTGGATACCCAGTCCGAGCGCCAGGTTCAGGCAGCGCTCAAACAGCTCATGAAGGGGCGCACCACCTTGGTAATCGCGCACCGTCTGTCCACCGTGATAGATGCCGATATGATCTATGTGATTGATCAGGGCCGGGTGGCGGAATCCGGGACCCATGGGGAATTGCTCGCCAAGAATGGTGCCTATGCCCATCTTCATGCCCTGCAATTCAGCCAGGCTCCGGCTGCCGCTGCCGGTTGACGCCCAGGGAATGGGAACCTCCCCCACGCTGAAAAGGGCGCTGCAAAGTGGCCGCATGCGGGCACTGCTTTGCTGGGTTGGCGCCTGGTTTATTCGTCTCGTTTGGCATAGCGGGCGCTGGACGGTCAGGGGCGGAGATGGGCCCGAGCGGTTTTGGCGCGATGGCAAACCATTTATTTTATGCTTCTGGCATGGCCGGTTGCTGATGATGCCCTATTGCTGGACCTCCAAGGCTCCTATCAACATGCTCATTTCCCACCACCGGGACGGCCAGATCATCGCCCGCACGGTGGGTCATTTCGGTATTGCCACCCTGGGCGGATCGACCAGCCATGGCGGATCGGCAGCACTCCGCGACATGCTTAAGGCGCTGAAGGCGGGCGAATATGTGGGGGTCACGCCCGATGGCCCCCATGGTCCGCGTATGCGGGCATCGGCGGGTATCGTCAATCTGGCCAAATTGGCCGGCATTCCCATCCTGCCCGCCACATTTTCCGCCAGCCGCCGGCGCCTGTTGGGAAGCTGGGACAGATTCGTCCTGGTCTGGCCCTTCACCCGGGGCGTCATCGCCTGGGGCGAGCCCATCAGCGTCGCCCGTGATGCCGATGATGGAGCCCTGGAAGAAGCCAGATTGAAAGTCGAAAATTCGCTGAATACGCTCAGCCGTGAAGCCGACTTGCTGTGCGGCCAGGCTCCCGTGGAGCCCGATCCATGACGCGCGGCATTTACCGGCTGATTACCGGTCTCGTCAAACCGGGCCTGCGCATTTATTTGTGGCTGCGCAAATTGCGTGGCAAGGAGGACAGCCTCCGGTTCCCGGAACGGCTGGGCGTCCCCGGCATGGCGCGTCCGACCGGGCGCCTTATCTGGCTGCATGCGGCGAGCGTCGGCGAATCCCTTTCCATGCTGCCCCTGATCGGGGCGCTGGTGCAGGCAGAGTCCGGAAACCGGGTGCTGATCTCCACAGGGACGGTGACGTCCGCGCGCCTCATGGCCGAGCGCTTGCCCAATGGTGCCTTTCATCGCTATGTGCCGGTGGATTGCGTCGGCTATGTGCGCCGTTTCCTGGATCATTGGAAGCCCGATCTGGCGCTTTGGACGGAAAGCGAATTCTGGCCAAATCTGATTGCCGAGACGCAAGCAGCGGGCATTCCCATGGTCCTGGTCAATGGCCGCATTTCGCCCCGTTCTTTTGCCGGCTGGCAGCGGGCGCGGGGATTGATCGGCGGATTGTTGGCGGGCTTTACCCTGTGCCTGGGGCAAACCGATGAAGACACGGAACGGCTTTTGGAACTGGGGGCACCCCGTGCCAAATGCCTGGGCAATCTTAAATTCTCGACCCCGCCCCTGCCTGCCGGTGGGACGGAGCTTGAGGCCCTGCAAGGCGCCATCGGTGGGCGGGCGCGTTGGCTGGCGGCCAGTACCCACCCCGGCGAGGAAGCCATGCTGGGCCGAGCTCACGCACGCCTCAAGGGTGCTAATCCAGACCTGCTGAGCATCCTGGTGCCCCGCCACCCGGCCAGGGGCGCCGATATCGAAGCGGAGCTTTCTGCCCAGGGTCTGACTGTCCGGCGCCGCTCCCAGGGCCAGGCCATCACGCCTGAGACCGATTTTTATCTGGCCGATACCTTGGGTGAGTTGGGCTTGTTCTTCCGTCTGGCCGATTTGGTCTTCATGGGAAAATCCCTGGTACCGCTGGGCGGACAAAACCCTCTGGAAGCGGTGATGCTGGATTGCGTCGTGTTGCATGGACCACATATGGCTAATTTCCAACTCATGTCCGATGAGATGGATGAGATGGGCGCCTCCATTTGCGTCACCGGCGAGGAGGCTTTGGCCCAAGAGGCCGGGCGGCTTCTGGGCGATCCAGACGCGCGCCAGGAAATGAGCGCCAAGGCCAGCGCCTTTGTTCAGGCCCAGGCCCAGGCCCAGGCACTGGACCGGGTCCTGGCGGAAATCACCGGGCTGTTGGATGCCCCGCCAAAGGGGATGGGTGAAAATGAAGGCGCCTGAATTCTGGTATGGCGAAGGGGGTGGGCTGCGCTCTTTCCTGCTCGCGCCAGCCGGTTGGGTATATGGCGCCGCCGGGCGCCTACGGTTTGCCTTTAGCAGTCCCTGGCGGGCCTCCGTACCGGTCATCTGCGTTGGCAATCTGGTAACCGGTGGTGCGGGCAAGACGCCGGTGGCCCTGTCCATCGGACAAAGGCTGGCGGATCAGGGGCGGGAGGTTCATTTCCTCACCCGGGGCCATGGCGGCGCGCTTAAGGGGCCCGTCAAGGCCGAGCCCGGAAAGCACACCGTGGACGAGGTGGGCGATGAAGCTTTGCTCCTGGCCCGGCTGGCGCCCACCTGGGTGGCCGGCGCCCGCCCGGCCGGCGCCCGCGCCGCAATTGCCGGGGGTGCTGAGGTCTTGGTGATGGATGACGGATTTCAAAACCCTGCGCTTTTCAAGGACCTCTCCTTGATCGTTATCGATGGGCCTGCTGGCCTGGGCAATGGCCGCCTAATCCCCGCCGGGCCCCTGCGCGAGGGACTGGCGGTGGGGCTCGGGCGGGCCCAGGCGGTGGTTATGATGGGCAGCGATGACCGGGGGATGGAGGATCGTATGGCGGGGAGGGGGCCTCAGTTGCTCCGGGCTTCTCTTCAGGCCGACGGCGCGAGTGAGCGGCTGGCCGGGCGGCGGGTTGTCGGGTTTGCCGGAATTGGCCGGCCCGCAAAGTTTTTCGCTACCCTCGGGGAAATTGGCTGCCAAGTGATGGAGTGTCATGAATTTTCCGATCATTACCGCTATGATCAGCGTGATCTGGATCATCTGGCCGGACGGGCGGCTGTCCTGGATGCGGTTTTGGTGACCACCGCCAAGGACGGCGTAAGATTGCCGCCCAAGGCACGAGAGAGCATGGAGATCGTCGAAGTGGCGGTCGTTTGGGGCGGGGTTGAAATGCTGGACAGTTTGCTCGAAGGGATTTTCAAAGATGGCCCATAACGGGTCAATCTGGCGCAGATTTGCCGCCCATCTTCTGGAGGCCCTGGGTGTTAAACTGGCTTTCGGGCTGTTCACCTTGTTGCCGGTGGATGCGGCCTCGGCCACCGGCGGCTGGATCGCCCGCGTGATCGGGATGCGCCTTCCAGTATCGGGCACGGCGCGTGGCAATCTTGCCCGGGTTTTCCCGGAGATGGAGACCAGCGAGGCGGACAGGATCATCAAGGGCATGTGGGATAATCTGGGCCGCACGGTGGCCGAGCGCGCCCATTTGGGTGATTTTGATCCCTACCGTATGGACAGCCGGGTGGAAATCGTCGGCGCCGGGGTGATCGATCTGGTGCGCGAAGATATGAAGCCGGGCCTGTTCTTCACCGGCCATATGGGCAATTGGGAACTGGCCTCGCTGGGCATGACGCGCCGCGGCCTGCCGGTCCATGTTGCCTACCGGGCGGCCAACAATCCAATGGTCGACAGGATTTTCCAGCGCCGGCGCGTGGCCGAGGATACGGAGTTTTTCGCCAAGGGTGCGGGCGGAGCCAAACATGCACTCAAGGCCCTGGGCGAGGGCGGACACGTGGCCATGCTGGTTGACCAGAAAATGAATGATGGCATCAGCGTACCCCTATTGGGTCTGGATGCCATGACCGCGCCGGCCCTGGCCCAGTTCGCCGTGAAATTCAATTGCCCCGTGGTTCCGACCCGGGTCGAGCGTCTGGGCGGTGCGCGCTTCCGGCTTACCTTCTATCCACCCATCGAAGCACCGGTTACCGGCGACAAGCAGGCCGATATCCGGGCTTTCATGATCCAGGTCAATGATCTGCTGAGCCAGTGGATCCGCGAACGTCCCGAACAATGGTTATGGGTTCATAACCGCTGGCCGCCTCAGAACGGCTAACGGGGCAGGACTAAAAGCTCAGGGTCCAGCTCGGTCGCTCCCAGCCTGAGGCCCCAATGAAGATGGGCCCCCGTAACCCGGCCCGTGGCCCCTACCTTGGCGATGATCTGGCCCTTTTGGACGTTCTGGCCCTGGCTGACCAGGAGGGCGCTGAGATGCAGATAGGCCGTGCTCAGGCCCAGCCCATGATCGATGATGATGGTCTTGCCGTTAAAGAACATGCCAGGATGGGCGAAGACCACCACGCCGCCCGCCGGGGCCTTGACCGGTGTGCCTTCGGGTGCGGCCAGATCGAGCCCGAAATGAGGCCGGCGGGGCTTTCCGTTGAGAATGCGCCGGGAGCCATAGACCCCGCTGATCCGGCCCTTTAACGGCCAGACAAAGCCCGAAAGGAACAGGGGCCGGAGGCTTTGAATTCTTCTGGCCGCCGCCATCAATTTTTTTTCCCGGGTGATGCGTTTCAGATCTTCGGGGCTGGGCGTCACCTTGCGGCTTGGCAGCCCATTGATGCGCTGTTCTTTGTATTTGCGCCGGGCGATGCGGATGGTGCGCACTTCGTTTTGGCCATCCTTGTATTGCACTTCTATTATCGATTTGGATTTCGAATCGCGTCCGAAGCCGATCAGAAAATATCCATCCACCGAAGCCTGAATCTGCTTTCCGTCGCGCCAGATTTTGGCCTCCGGTTCGGTCTGGCCGACGGCCAGGCCGCCCTGGATGAAATGACCATCCAGACGCAGATTGTCGGCCCCGGCGGCGGACCCGCTCATGATTACAATTAGCGCCGCCAGGCCCGCGAGATACCTCATAGCAGATTCCCTTGGGCATCGTCGGATGGTTTTGGCTTTCTTTTGCCTGGTGCCGGTTTTTTCTTTCCGCCCTGGTCCACCACCTGGGCGCTGACCTGGCCATCGGAGAAGCGGATTCCCAGGCTGGTACCGGGAGACGCCTGGGAGGCCGAAGTCAGGGCGGCACCCGTCGCCGCGTCGTTGATCAGGGCGAAGCCCCGCTCCAGCACCCGTTCATAGGACAGCCCATCCAGCAGCCTTTGCAGATTGCTCAAAGATTGGGTGCGGGTTTCCAGGAAATTACCCATGGCGCCCTGAGCGGCGCGGGCGCGGGCCACCAGAAGTTCGGTCTTCTCAGTGATTTGGCGGGCCGGGCTGATCAGGCCGCCGGCCAGGGCCTGCAGACTGGCCCGCCGGGTGATCAGGAAATTGGCCGGTGCATTGCGCAACCGTTCCGCCTTGTCATCCAGGCGCTGTGAGGCTTCTTCCGTCAGGCGCCTGGGGTCGGGCAGGCCGCGGGCCAATCCGCCAAGCCGGGTCCCTTGATGATCGATCTGGCGGCTCATGGCACCCAACAGGCGCGCCCCCAGATCGGCTGTGCCGGCCATCAGTTCGGCCCGCACCGGGACCGCCATTTCGGCAGCCGCCGTTGGCGTCGGAGCGCGGAGATCGGCTGCGAAATCGATCAGGGTCGTGTCCGTCTCATGACCGATGGCGGATATCAGGGGTATGCCGCTATCGGCTGCCGCGCGGACGACGACTTCCTCGTTGAAGGCCCACAGATCTTCCAGGCTGCCCCCACCCCTGGCGACGATCAAAAGATCGGGCCGGGGTACCGGGCAGCCGGGACTGAGCCGGTTGAAACCCTCGATGGCGGCGGCTACCTGGACCGGGGCGCCGTCGCCCTGGACGATCACCGGGGCCAAAAGAACCCGGCTTGGAAACCGGTCCCCCAGGCGGTGCAGGATGTCGCGGATCACGGCGCCGGTGGGTGAGGTGACGATGCCGATCACCTCCGGAATATAGGGAATGTTTTTTTTCCGATCCTCATCGAACAATCCCTCGGCCAGCAGTTTCTTGCGCCGCTCTTCCAGCATCTTGAGCAATGCGCCTTCGCCGGCCACTTCCAGGCTGTCGATGATGATCTGATAGCGCGAACGCCCAGGATAGGTGGACAGCCGGCCAGACGCCACCACCTCCATGCCGTCTTCCGGCTGGAATTTCAGGCGTCCCGCCGTGCCCCGCCAGCAAACCCCGTCAAGCACGGCGTCCGCATCCTTGAGCGACAGATACATATGGCCCGATGCGGCCCGGGTCAGCCCCGAAATTTCGCCCCGCACCCGGATATGTGAAAAAACGCCTTCCACGGTCCGCTTGAGGGCCTGGGAAATTTCGCCGATGCTGTAGACCGGCTGATTGGTTTCATCTTGGGTCATCTCGGACCCTAATCTATGCTAGCTTGGCGCTCCGGTATAGAGAGCATTCGGCCGGGCGAAAACCAGGGGGAGTGTGAATTTTCATGAAAATACTGATCGTCGGCGGCGGTGGGCGCGAACATTCCCTGGCCTGGGCCGCAGCCAAATCCCCCCTCTGCGATGAACTTTTCTGTGCGCCTGGCAATGCGGGCATGGTGGGTCTGGCCACATGTCTGGATTTGGCGGCCGAGGATCTGGACGGACTGGTCCGGTTCGCCAAGGATGAAGGCGTGGGGTTTGTCATCGTCGGGCCGGAAGCGCCCCTGGTCGAAGGATTGGTGGACCGGCTGGAGGCGGAAGGCATCCCGGCATTCGGGCCCAGCGCCAAGGCGGCGATACTGGAAGGCTCCAAAGGGTTCATGAAGGATTTGTTCGCCAAATATGATATTCCCACGGCCCGCTATGGCAGGTTCACGGAACGCCAGGCGGCCCTTGATTATATCAGCGCCCAGGGGGCTCCCATCGTCGTCAAGGCGGACGGATTGGCCGCCGGCAAGGGGGTTATTCTTTGCGATAACGAGGCCCAGGCCAGGGACGCCGTCGATCTGATCATGGGCGAGCGGGCCTTCGGCAATGCCGGCGAAGAAGTGGTGATCGAGGAATTTCTGGGCGGCGAGGAGGCCAGCTTTTTTGCCCTGGTGGATGGTGAGACGGCCCTTCCGCTGGCCTCTGCCCAGGACCATAAGGCCGCGTATGATGGCGATAAGGGGCCCAACACCGGCGGCATGGGCGCCTATTCACCGGCACCGGTCATTACCCCGGAAATGGCCGAGACCATCATGCAAACCATCATCCAGCCCACCATCCGGGGCATGGCCGCCGAAGGGCGCCCTTACAAGGGCGTGCTTTATGCCGGGCTGATGATCGACGGGGCCGGGCCCAAGGTGCTGGAATACAATGTGCGCTTCGGCGATCCCGAATGTCAGGTGCTCATGGCCCGGCTTAAATCCGATCTGGTGGAACTTTTGCTGGCAGCAGCCCAGGGGCGGCTCAGCGAATGCCGGGTTGAATGGACCGAAGAAGACGCCCTCGTCGTGGTCATGGCCGCCAAGGGTTATCCCGGAACTTACGAAAAAGGTTCGGCGATTGGAAATCTCGATGCCGCCGGGGCAGGCGATGGGGTCACGGTTTTTCATGCCGGGACCAAAACTGATGGGGACCGCATCCTGGCCAATGGCGGGCGGGTTTTGGGGGTGACAGCACTTGGCGGCGGCTTAGCCCAGGCCCGGGCGCGGGCCTATGGGGCCGTGGATCAGGTTGATTGGGCGGATGGATTTTGGCGAACTGATATCGGCTGGCGAGCATTAAACCGGAATTAGAGTTCCGGGTTATTTCCAGTTGTCCATCCAATCCAGCAAATCAGGGCCGACGAAGCGGGCGGGGCCGAAATACATTGCCCGCGACTCGGCCGAAAGCTCCGAGGGTAGTTTCATCGCCGGAGATCCATGGATCAGACCCATATGGCGGCGCTCCATCATATCCGCCGCCGCCGCCAGGCTGGAGCGCAACGCTTTGCGCCGGGCCGGGTCCGGTTCGCCTATCAGGCGCTGGGCCAGAAGGCCCATGCGCTGCGACAGCATTCGCTGGCTGCCCGCGATGTTGTTCTGGGCGCCACTTTCTTTCTGGGCGGTAATGAGATTGTCCAGGGTTAAAAACGAAAGAAAACTGGTTCCGCCCAGAACCACTGAAATCAGCAGGAAAAATTTTGGTCTGCGAAGATTCATCTTATTTAATGTTTATGTAATGAGCGAAAGGGAGTTTTCAAAGCCGTTGAATTAGAATGGGGACAATTAAGGCCGATTGCAAATTTGATCGGCTCAGGGTTTTACCAAATGGGTCCATAATTTTGGCCCCCAGGCGGCATGGCCCATGACCAGCGCCCCGACCAAGGCATCCCGAACCGTTTTTGCCGGCATTTTTTCCGGTTTGCGCCCATCACCCAGGGGCGGGTTAGACAGGCCATCGAACAGGATTTCCTTTTTTGCGCGGTGATACATGATGGTGACCGAAAGCACGTCGCGCTCGCCACCCGGCACATTCAGCAAATCGAGGTTAATCTGATAAATGGGTTTGGTTATTTTCAGATAAGGCATTTCGGTGGCGAACATGGTCGCGTTGAATTGAAAAGACACCTTGCGCCGTTTGCAGTTGAAGGTGACGTCATAATCGAAAGTGCGAAGCAACTCGCCCTCAATGGTGCTGATGCCCATGAATTGAAGCGTAAAATCGCATTTTGGCCTACCCTTGGCCGATAATTTCCCTTTTATATCCTGGCTTAGGCGGCCATCGATCAGGGGCGCCAGAACTGTGCCATAGACAAACCTTGTACCTTTCCCACGGCCCGTGATGGCGTACCATTGGCTATATCTGGCCCGGCCCGTGACTTTCAGCCGTTCTCCTTTTTTTACCCGGCCGGTCCGTTTGGACGAGTTCTTGGCGCCCGCCCGGATGTTGGCGTCGCGGGTCACCAGATAAGTTTCCGAAATGGCCGGCAATATTTCGATGGGTTTGCGGGAGCTCTGAGCCCAGGACGAGGATGGCCCCAGGCTAGCCAGAACCCAGCCCATTACCAAAAGTCCAATAAGAAACCGTCCCATCGCCGCCATGGCCCCCGCCGTCAAGGAAATCGCCAGACGGTGCCGCCAACCGGAGTGGCGCCCCAGCAATGAACAATTTTCGGCTATTTCAAATGCGCGGCCAAGGCAAAATTTGGCGATGCCGCAAATTTCATCAGTTATGGCTGATCAGGTTTTATTCACAATATCTATAAACTTACACGATATGTTGTGGAATGCTTGAAAGCTTTTTCCAAATATAGTAAAAACTCCCCTGGTGGCGGGATTCATAGGGCCATCAAGGATGAAATCGGGATTTGGGGAGCGGCATATGAAAAACATGACAGTGGCTCCAGGCCATCAATGGACATCGGAACGGGTCGCCGAATTGAGCAAATTATGGGCGTCCGGCCTGTCAGCCAGTGAAATCGGCCGTCGTTTGGGGATCACCAAGAATTCTGTTATCGGCAAGGCCCGCCGGCTGGACCTGGCCATGCGCCGCCAGCCCTCGGTGCCCCGCAAGCCCAAGGTTGTCACCCTGGAAAGGCTCACCTCGACCATGTGCAGCTGGCCCGACGGCGAGCCGGGTAAGCCGGAATTCCGCTTTTGCGGCGCGCCGGCGGTCAGCGGAAAGCCCTATTGCGAGGCCCATTGCTCTCTCGCCTATTTGTCGACCAACCCCAAATCCAGAAGGGAAAAGGCCGCCGCTTAAAAAGGCGGTGCCCGCACCTTTCCTGGGCCGGCGGCTAAACGTGTGAGTTTTCTAGATCACGTCCGGGCGTGCAACTGTCACGATTTGACGGGCCTCATTCCATGGCTGGTGGATGGCGCCCAGATAGGCTGGGTCGCGCCGGCCCTGCTCGGGCGTCTCGAACAATTCCCCGATGTATTTTGTCATACGGATGACGGCCTGGGTCTGATTCCCGCCTTGCAGGGCTTTGAGGCGCGCAGCGAAGCCCTGGACCGGGTCACCCGCGCCCTGGCCGCCGAAGGGCTGATTTCCCATTGGCGCGACGAGCCTTTTCCGGTGGCTGCCGATTACCAGGATCCCGCCCTGTTCATCATGGAGCGCGCTGCCGTGGCGCTCTTCGGCGTGCGCGCTTATGGGGTGCATCTAAACGGCTTTGTGCACCGCCCGGATGGCGGTATGGATTTGTGGATCGGGCGCCGCGCCGCCAATTCCGCCCTGGCGCCGGGCAAGCTTGATAATATGGTCGCCGGGGGTCAGCCTCACGGCTTGGGCTTGCTCGAAAATCTGATCAAGGAATGCGCCGAGGAGGCAGGCATGCCGGATCATATGGCCCGCCAGGCCCAAGAGGTGGGCAGCATATCTTATCTTCTGGAAACAGATGGCGGGCTCAGGCGCGATACTCTTTTTTGCTTTGATCTGGAAATTTCCGAAGATTTCCAACCCCGCAACACGGACGGAGAGGTGGCGGAATTCCTCCGCATGCCGGTGGAACAGGCCGCCGGTCTGGTCGATGGGGGAGAGGATTTCAAATTCAATTGCACTCTGGTGATCATTCATTTCCTTTTGCGTCACGGGCTTATCGATGCCGGCCATCCGGACCGGGATGCGCTTATGGAAGCTCTCTTGCCCTGAGACGCCGTCTTGTGCATGGTCTGTGAGGCGGGGTCACATAATCAGGAGGTTGGGCAAATGGCAGGTGAGACTTGGACGGCATACCTATCGGGAGAGATTCATTCCGATTGGCGCGAACGCATCGCCGAAGGCATCCAGGCGGACGGGTTGCAGATCGCGCTCAGCGGGCCGGTCACCGATCATTCGTCTTCCGATATCTGCGGCACGGAAATCCTGGGGCCAGAGGATAGCGCCTTCTGGACCGACCATAAGGGTGCCCAGATCAACGCCATCCGCACCCGCACCCTGATCGAGAAGGCCGATCTGGTTGTCGTCCGTTTCGGGGATAAATACCGTCAATGGAACGCGGCTTTCGATGCCGGCTACGCCGCCGCCTTGGGCAAGCCGATCATCGTGCTCCATGATGGCGATCTGACCCATGCCCTCAAAGAAGTGGACGCAGCCGCTTTGGCAGTGGCCCAAACCTCCGAACAGGTGGTCCGGGTGCTGGCCTATGCCGTCAAAGGCACGCTTTAAGAAGCCGCAACGAAATAACCCAACCAGCGCCCCCACATATAATGCAGCGGCAGCAGAACCAGAACGCCCAGCACCATGAAGGCGAGGAGCAGGCGGATTACCCAGGCGATGCGCAATCCACCGAGCGCCACGGCGATAATCAGTGGCGGCGCCTGAAAGGGAAAAGGAAAGAACATCCAGGACGCGACGGGCACCATGAGGGCGCTGATCAACGGCCAGCCCGTGGCCTCAGACATGGCCTGGGCCATGGGCGCCATGATCGCCGGCTGGGCCGGTAGCGTGGTGAGCACGCCGACCACCAGAGCGATGCCGGCGATGGCTGCAAAATTGGCCCCGTCCCGGCCGGGCGTTACCTCAAGGGCCTGGAGCAGCCGTTCACCGATCAGCGTCCCCAAGCCGCTATGGGTGGTGACGGCGCCGAGCCCGATGATCCCGGCCAGGAACAGTACCGGACCGTAATCCAATTCCTTGGCGATGGAATTGGGTGTGAGCAGCCCCGCACCCGGCCAGACACACAGCAATCCCGCCCCCAGGGCCACCCAGGCAGGTGAAATACCGTGCGCCCGGTCGCTGACCCATAGTGCCAGGGCCAGTCCCAGGATCAGGGTCAGCCTGATTTCGCCGCCGCTCCAGCTTTCGGGAGGGGTACTTTCCTCCATGGCTCCCGGCTTATCGGCGAACAGAAAAGCGATCAATAGAGGGTAGATGATAATCGCCCCCACCCCCAGCACCGGGAAATTGAGCCATATATAGTCGCCATAGGTCAGCCCGATGCCGTAAATGCTTTCCGCCGCCCCGAACAGACCCATATTGGGTACATTGGCCGGCAGGATGGCGAAGGCCGGTATCATGGTCCCCATGGCCGCAGCCAGGACCAGCCCGGCCCGCCCTCGTGAATCCCTTGCAAATCCAAGGCTCTGGACCAGGGCCAGAATGATGGGAACCAGAAGGGCGACCCGGGCCGAAGCAGACGGTAAGACGAAAGCGAGCGAGGTGCCGACCCCGAAAATACCGTAAAGCAACCCCAGATAAGCCGTTGGAAAGCGGCCCACCATGCCGGCCACCAGACGCAGATCGAGCCCGGCACGCTGCACCGCCAAGCCCAAAATAAGCCCTCCGAAGACCAGCCATAAAGCGCCCGCATGGAAGCCCGCGAAAACCACCGGGGCGGGTGCCACGCCCAGAACCACGGCCCAGAACATAAAAATCAAAGAACCCATAAAAGGTGGCACGACGCCGGTCGACCAAAGCCCGATGGCCAGCGCGATCACCGCCCCGGCCTTGGCCATGCCCGGCGCCAATCCCAGCCAATCGGCGGGCAGGATTAACAAGGTTAGGCAAAGCAGGACCGCCAGCCCCAACATTCCCCGCGATATAACGACCAATACACCCAACCTCCATAGAACTCAGCCGATACCATCCTTGCGAAGGACATAACCTAAAGGCGGAAAAAGTGAAAGGCGGAGATTTCTTAAATAAAACGGTAGGTGAATGTATTTTGATTTTACTACATTAAGTATTAAAACAAAAATACCCTAAACTATACAATTGAAATTCTTTTTAAATGAACTAATTAAAATGTATCGGATAAAAAAACCTTTCGTATTTGCACGTCATTTTGGCGGTAATTGAATGGGATATTTTACCCGTATTCGAGTATTAGATTATTCCCAAAGAGTTTCGGGTTGGAGGAATCTTGCCTATAAACAGTGCTCATGAGGGAAGCGTCGAATTTGAGGCCGTCCATACCCACAAGGACGGCCGGGAAATACCCGTCGAGATCACCTCGCGAGTGGTCAAATATGAGGACAAGGAGGTGTATCTCAGTTTCGTCCGCGACATCACGGAGCGGCGGCATGCGGAGGCGGATCTGCAGCTGGACGCCCCCATTTACCTCGCTTGATTACCTGATTTGTGATTCACTCTGA
>CAZBQG010000043.1:1879-21210 GCA_964493945.1 uncultured Rhodospirillaceae bacterium | reverse complement strand
CAGATCCTCCTATAGATCAGACCGCTAACTGTTCCAATTTATATGACGACGGACACCTCCGTTATAATAAAATCCTAATCTGTCCCAAGGGCGCTGACGTCAAACATTCGGGCTCGTGGCCATGTTCATCGATGAATTCCTGAAGTTGCTTTTCGCGGTCGCCATTGCCATGGTCGTAAAAAATAAAGATGCCTCCGCTTGAAGGCTGTTTCGCCTCCAACTTCTCCACGCGGTTTTCTAGCTTGCTCATTACCCATTTCCCTTTTCCAGTTTCGTGATGCGTTGCTCAAGTTCCGCCGTCTCCAGAGTCCGGCGCCAAGTCTCAACCAGACCAGATACAGCCGTCCCTTCCGCTGGCGACAAGTGGCCGCTCGCCACGGCTTCAAGCACGGCGCCTGCCGCTTTGGCAGCGTCGTCAGCCATTTTCATTATCGGAATAGGAAACTCGACTGGCGCGTCTTTCCGTGGCGGACAGATCCGGTCCAGGCATAGCCGCAAAGCGGTCATATCGCCCCCTAAAGCCTTCTCAATGGCCTTCCGGGTCAACCCCTCGGCCTCCCCTTGGAGTAACTCTTCAACGGCACGGGTGACGCGATGACGGGCCCCCTTGGGCTTGCCAGAATTTCCAGCTTTGAAGGGGCGGCCCCGCGTTTTTGCAGCGTTTTTACGTGGCATAGTAAGGTCCTCTACAATTAAACCGATTCAGTTTTGCTAGGTGACGATTTGACCACCGCTCAACAAGCGCCGCTTCGATATATGCGCGCTTCTTGTGGCGGCAGATGATGCATATCCTCGGCATTGGAGATCCCCACAATTATCTTCATTTCGGCCGCTCTCTCGCTTCAACTCATCCAACGCCTGCCTAGCCGCGTGGCGCCGTAGTAGGCGCCACTGCTCCAAACATGTTTCTCCGTATTCTCCGCTGTAATGAATCAACGCTCCGTCGCCCAGGCAAACCCAATGAACGTCGTACACCGGGATAAATTCACCGCAGGCGGCGCAATGGTTTTGAGTTTCAGGAAGCTTGGGTGGGTGGCTGTTGAGCCAACCGACAACCTGCGTTTCGCGGGCGGCTTCAGAAAACGTCCCAAACGTCACTTGCGCGCGCGGGGGGGTATTTTCTTTTTTTTCAGGCGCTGGATCGTATGGAAAAAGAGAGAACAACGGGCGAACTTCACATTCTCCCTACGCACCGGCGTTCCTGACACGTTTACACAGGAATTACACATACGGCGCCAAAAAGCCTTCCTCGGTGCCAAACAATATATCCCGTAAAGCATTGAAAGATAATTGGTACCCGCGGCCGGACTCGAACCGGCACGGCCTGTTGGCCAACGGATTTTAAGTCCGTTGCGTCTACCAATTCCGCCACGCGGGCACCGGCGGGCAGAGTAGAACATTTTTTCCTTAAAGGGAATCGGTGTCGGACTGGGTTTGGGCTTTCTGGCCGCGGTGCATCAGATATATGACGCCGCCGGTCATCTGCACCATGGCCAGCCAGATGCGCACCACCATCATGACGGCCGCACCTTCGGCAAGGCCAAACTGGGCAAACAGAAACGCCGCCGCCGTTTCGCCGCCGCCGATGCCGCCCGGAAACACGGGTACGGAATTGGCGACGAAAATCAAAGGCACCACCAAAAAGACAGCCTGCCAGCCGAGATCGATGCCCAAAGCCATGCCGGCCAGCACGAAAGGCGCCAGCAAAAACAACTGGCCCAGCACGGACAGGCAGGCGGCGGCGATCATGCGCTTGCCCGCCAGATAGGCCTGGACCATGCCTTCCAGGGGCTCTTTCAGCCTGTCGGCCGCCAGGCGCGATGCCAGGCTTAGGCCAAAACACCGCAAGGGCGGGATCATCAGGCCGGCCAATCCCAGACTGATTACCACCAGCCCGGCCGCGCCGGCCCAGCCGACGGCCAGCACGCCCGCCGGTGGCGCCCCCCCCACCCAAAAGCAACACCCCAAAGGAAATCAAAGCCAGGAACAGCATGGATCACAAGCCGATGATGCGGTCCAAAAGGATGCTGGAAAGGGCGCCCGTCCGGGCGCCCGGCGCATTGGCGAAGGCATAATAGCCACGCGCCAGATCGGCTCCCGCGCTGCCCGGTGCGACGAGGGCGAAAAATTCGCCAATTCAGGACCAGCGCAGTGCGACGGAAAAAGGAAAGCTGCCTTGGGTCCCCAAAAGCACATGCCGGCGAAGGGCCGCAATGACGAAATTCACGACGATCAGGACGAGGCCCACCAGGGACAGAACGGTCAGCAGTTTGCCGCTGAGCAGGGAAAAACCCAACTGGCCGCTTTGCACCAGCCAGAGGATCAGTCCCGCAGCGACCAATAGTTTCAGGAATTGAAGGAACCAGCCCCGCATACGTCCCAATACCGTCTTTGTTATCCCGGGGAAGCTCAGCCGGGGGCTAAGCCTGTTCTTCCATCAGGGGCTCGGCGCCCAGACCCCGGATCATGTCCCGCACTTCTTCGCTGACCTGATCCAACTCGCCGGCACCGGTGCAGCGGACCACCAGGCTCACGCCATATTTGCCCGCGCGGAAATAAGGGTAGCTGCCGATATCCACACCCGGATGATTGTTCTGGATGGCTTCCAGCCCGGCGGCGATATCGCCCTCGGCCAGATTACAGACCACGGTCGCCGACAGCATGGGATCGCCACCGACCAGCTCATGGCGGAAGGAATCGAACATGGCACGCATGATGGAAGGTACGCCGGCCAGCACGAATACGTTTCCCAGACGAAAGCCGGGCGCCCGGCTTACCGGATTATGCACCAATGTAGCGCCCACCGGCATTTCGGCCATGCGCATGCGGGCAGCATTCAGCCGGTCCTTGGGCATGGCGTCTTCCAATATGGCGACGGCTTCCGGGTTGCGCTCTACTTCCACGCCGAAGGCGGTGGCCACGGCCTCGGTGGTGATATCGTCATGAGTGGGGCCGATGCCACCCGTGGTGATCACATAATCGAAGGCGGCGCGGGTTTCATTGACGGTGGCGGCGATGGTTTCATGAATATCGGGAATGACCCTTGCCTCGGCCAGACGCACGCCCACCTCACCCAGGCGCCCGGCCAGCCAATGGAGATTGGCATCCTCGGTCCGCCCGGACAGGACTTCGTTGCCAATAATCAAGACGCAGGCGGTGACCACCTTGGGCGCGTTCATGCTCTCTCCTGGAAAAACTGGCCCAATCCTAACAGAGGCGAGCCCCGGGGCAAAGTACGCTTGGCTTACAGGGTTTGCAAAAGCTCCGGGAGATCGGCGGGCTCTTGGCAGATGCCATCGGCCTCAACCAATTCCCTCGGCGCTCCATATCCCCAGGCGGCACCGATCACGGTCACGCCATTAGCCCTGGCGCCTTCCACATCCTGGCGGCGGTCACCGATCATCACGCAATTACTGGCGGACAATCCTTCCCGCTCCAACAGGTAGGTTAACAATTCGGGTTTGGCGCTCCGGGTGCCATCCAACTCGGAGCCGTAAATTCCAAAAAAAATTCAGCCAGGGAGAAATGTTCCAGAATAGGCCGGGCATAGACTGTAGGCTTGGAGGTAGCCACGAATAACCGCCCGCCCGCCTCCCCCAAACCGGCGAGCAAATCAGGAATTCCCTCATAGACCCGGTTTTCGAACATGCCATCGGCCTCGAACCGCTGGCGGTAAAGGGCCAGAGTCCGGTCCACCTGCTCGCCCGGCGGATGGCCCAAAAGACCGTCCAGGGATTCCCAAAGAGGCGGGCCGATGCAATTTTGCAAATCCTTCTCGGGCTGTACGGGGCAACCCATTTCGCTCAAGGCGAAGCGGATACATCCCGTAATCCCGGGCGCGGGATCGGTCAGGGTTCCATCCAGATCGAAAAGCAGGTTGGGGATCACCCGCCAATGGCCTTTAAAGCAAATCGCGGAGCAGCGCGATCAGGGGTTCATCGGCGGACGGCATGGCGAGCTCCTTCATCTTTGATGGATAGACCCATTTCAGCTCCTGGCCTTCCAGGGGGTTGGCCGTGCCCTTCCAAACGCGGCAGGCGAACAGGGGCATCAACAGATGAAAATCCTCATAGGCGTGCGAGGCGAAACCGATGGGCGCCAGACAGCTTTGGGTCACATCCAGATCCAGCTCTTCTTTCAGTTCACGGATGAGGGCGGCTTCGGGCGTCTCGCCGGGGGCCAGCTTGCCGCCCGGAAATTCCCAAAGCCCTTCCATGACCTTACCTTCCGGGCGTCTGGCCAGCAGGACACGCCCATCCACATCAATCATGGCCGCCGCCGCCACCAGCAGCATGGGGAGATCGGCGCGCAAGACGCGGTCATCGGCTTCAAGGCAGGCGGGATCCGGACCGGTGACGCTCATGGGCCTTCGTCACGTCCGGTAATCGGCGTTGATGGCGATATAGTCATGGGTCAGATCGCAGGTCCAGACGGTCGCCTTGCCCCGCCCAACGCCCACATCCACTTCAATGAGGATTTCCCGACCCTTCATATGGGCCGCCACGGGCGCCTCTTCATAGCCGGCGACGACGACGCCCCGCCGGGCGATTTGCGTGCCGCCGATGGCGATGGACAGGCGGTCGCGGTCGGCTATTTCTCCGGATTTGCCGACGGCCATGACAATGCGCCCCCAATTAGCGTCCTCGCCGGCCACCGCCGTCTTGACCAGGGGTGAATTGCCGATGGCCAGACCGATGCGCCGGGCGGCCGGGCGGCTTTTGGCGCCACTCACGGAAATCGCAATAAATTTCGAAGCCCCTTCTCCGTCGCGCACGATCTGGCGGGCCAGATCGCCCATCAAATCATTGAGGGCGCGGCGGAAACCGCCCAGCCGGCGGTCAGTGGGATCGCTTATGGGATCGTGCTTCGCCTGCCCGGTGGCGAACAACAAAACCGTGTCAGAAGTGGAAGTATCCGAATCCACCGTAATGGAATTGAAGCTCTGATCCGCCGCCTTCCCCAAAAGCTTTTGCAGGACGGGCGCGGGCAGGGCGGCGTCGGTAAAAACATACCCCAGCATGGTGCCCATATCGGGTGCGATCATGCCCGATCCCTTGGTGATGCCGGCGATGGAAACTTCGATGCCGGCCAGGCGTGCCTTGCGGAAGGCTCCCTTGGGATAGGTATCGGTGGTCATGATGGCCTGGGCCGCACCCTGCCAGTCATGGCCCAATTTATCTTTCAGCCCGGGCAGGGCACCGGCCAGAACCGCCCCGTCCAAAGGCTCGCCGATAACCCCGGTGGAGGAGATAAAGACCTGATCCACCGGGCAGCCGAAAAGCCCGGCGGCGGCCCCGACCGTGGTTTGCAACGTGTCATCGCCCGCTTCACCGGTGAAGGCGTTGGCGTTGCCCGAATTGACCACCAGCGCCCTTGCCTGGCCCTGGGGCAGAATTTTGCGGCACCAATCGATGGGCGCCGAAGGGGTCATGGAGCGGGTCAGCACGCCGGCCACCCGGGTTCCGGGTGCCAGATGGGCGAGCATCAGATCGCTGGCCCCGCCGCCCTTGAGGCCGGTCGGACCCGAGGCCACCGTAACCCCGGCCACGGCCGGAATCTGGGGAAAACCGCCGGTGGGGGCGAGTGGAGAGATTTTAGCCATAGTTCAGGTCAACATCCTATTTTTTGCCCTTGGGCCCGAAAACCTCGATCTTCGCCTTGGCCCGCAAGGATTGGACCAACTGATCGGATACTTCCTTGGCGATGGTCCGGCGCATTTCACCCTTGGCCTGGTCGAAGCTGGGCGGCCTTTTGGAGCGCCGGTCTTCCACCTTGATCACATGCCAGCCGAATCGGGTCTTCACCGGCTCCTTGGTGAATTGCCCTTTTTTCATGACAAAGGCCGCCCTTGAAAATTCCGGCACCATGCGTTCGCGGGTGAAATATCCCAGATCACCGCCCGATGGGGCCGACGGCCCGGTGGAAATTTTCTGGGCCAGGATGACGAAATTCTCACCCTTTTGCAGGCGCTTGATCACCTCCATGGCCTTGGCGCGGGTTTCAAGCAGGATATGGCGGGCCCATACCTCGGCCGTGCCGGGGCCGGATTTGAAAAATTTGTCATAGCGCTTGCGCAGGCTTTCCTCACTTATTTCCTTGGCCATGCGGCGTTGCTGCAATTCCTGGCGCAGGACCCGCTCGGATATCCTGGCCAGACGGCGCTTGAGGGAGGCTTCATCGGCCAATCCGTTACGCCTGGCCTCGCCGGCGGCCAATTTGGTATCCACCAGATCCTTGAGCAGAAAATCGAACAGCGACGCCATGGGATAGGCGCGCATCTCGGGCGCCAAAAAGCGCTTGGCATCCTCGATATCGGAGGCGTGAATGTCTTCGCCATTGACCGTCGCCACAACAGGATCGGCGGAAGTTCCCACGGGATTCACTTGGGCCAGGGTGCCGCCAAAGGGGAGGGCGCAAGTGACCCATGCGGCCATGGCCACGAAGAGCAATCGGCGGTTGGAGGTAGTTCCTAACATGGAAGACAAACTCCCTTTCAAAAAAAATTCTATTCCACCACTGGCGGTCGTTGGATTTCACGCTATATTCGGGTTGGTGGAACCGATTGCCCTGGTGCGGGGGTAGAGCCAGGAGCACCATCGTTGACAGACCCGCCCCTCGGTTTTATCTCTTTGTCCGGCTTCGGGAAACCCTTCCAGGCCGTGTTTTTTCGTTTTTGAGGAATTTTGATGTTAACAGGGCTGGCCCAACGGATTTTCGGCTCGGCGAATGACCGGTTCGTCAAAGGCCTGGACAAGATCATCGCCGAGATCAACGCCCTCGAGCCCGAGACCGAAAAGCTCAGCGATGAGCAATTGGCGGCCCGCACGCCTGCCTTCAAGGAACGCTATGCCGACGGCGAGGGCGAAAGCCTGGATGAGTTGCTGCCTGAGGTCTTCGCCACCGTGCGCGAAGCGGCCCGGCGCGCCCTGGGTGAGCGTCCCTTCGATGTGCAGTTGATGGGCGGCATCGTCCTGCACCGGGGCATGATCGCGGAAATGAAGACCGGCGAGGGCAAGACATTGTGCTCCACCATGCCCGTCGTCCTCAATGCCATCACCGGCAAGGGCGTTCATATCGTTACGGTCAATGATTATCTGGCCAAGCGCGACGCCGAATGGATGGGGCGCATCTATTCCCGCTTAGGGATCAGCGTCGGCTGCGTGGTGCCCGACCTGAGCGATGCCGAGCGCCGCGCCGCCTATCAGGCCGATGTGACTTACGGGACCAATTCGGAATTGGGTTTCGATTATCTCCGCGACAATATGAAATTTACCATCGAGGACATGGTCCAGCGGGAATTCAATTATGCCATCGTCGACGAGGTGGACAGCATCCTTGTGGATGAGGCGCGCACGCCCTTGATCATTTCAGGCGCGTCGGAAGATTCTTCCGAACTCTACCGCCAGGTCGATGGGATCATTCCCAAGCTGGAAGAAAGCCATTACGAAAAAGACGAAAAGCTGAAGACCGTGACCCTGACCGATGCCGGCACCGAGGTCATTGAGCAACTGCTCACCGAGGCAGGGCTGATGAAGGGAGAAAGTCTTTATGATATCGGTAATGTGTCTTTGGTCCATCACGTCAATCAGGCGCTCCGTGCACACAAGCTGTTTGCCCTGGACACCGATTACATGGTCAAGGATGACCAGGTGGTGATCGTCGATGAATTCACCGGACGCATGATGGAAGGGCGGCGCTATTCGGAAGGGCTGCACCAGGCCCTGGAGGCCAAGGAAAACGTCAATGTGGAAAGCGAGAACCAGACCCTCGCTTCCATCACCTACCAGAATTATTTCCGCATGTATCCCAAGCTGGCTGGTATGACCGGCACGGCCATGACCGAGGCCGGAGAATTTTCCGAGATCTACAAGCTGGAAGTGGCAGAAATCCCCACCAACATGCCCTGCATCCGCGACGACGTGAACGACGAGGTGTACCGCACCACGGAGGAAAAAAACCAGGCCATCATCGCTCAGATCGCCGATTGCCAATCCAGGGGACAGCCGGTCCTGGTGGGTACGGTGAGCATCGAGAAATCGGAAATGGTTTCGGCCATGCTCAAAAAAGAAAAGGTCCCCCACAAAGTGCTGAACGCCCGCTACCACGAACAGGAAGCCCATATCATCGCCCAGGCGGGTGCGCCGGGCTCCGTGACCATTGCCACCAATATGGCCGGGCGGGGAACGGATATCCAGTTGGGCGGCAATGTGGAAATGCTGCTCAAGGAAGAGCTGGAAAAAGTCACGGACGAAAAAAAACGCGCCGAGATCGAGGCCCGCATCCGGAGCGAGGTGGAGGAAGGGCATAAAAAAGTGGTCGAGGCGGGGGGGCTGTATGTGCTGGCCACCGAACGCCACGAAAGCCGGCGCATCGATAATCAGTTGCGTGGCCGTTGCGGGCGCCAGGGCGATCCCGGCGCGTCGCGTTTTTATCTGTCGCTGGGCGATGACCTGATGCGCATTTTCGGCTCGGAACGGATGGACGGCGTGTTGCGCAAGCTGGGCCTGGAAGAAGGCGAGGCGATCGTCCATCCCTGGATTACCAAGGCGCTGGAAAAGGCCCAGCAAAAGGTCGAGGCCCATAATTTCGAGATCCGGAAAAACCTGCTCAAATATGACGATGTGATGAACGATCAGCGCAAGGTGATCTATCAGCAGCGCATTGAGCTTATGTCGGTTGATGACGTATCCGCGACCATCGAGGATTTGCGCGAAAATGTGGTGGCCGGGCTGGTCAGCCAATGCATGCCGGAAAAAGCCTATGCGGAGCAATGGGACACGGATGCCCTGCATGAAGAGATCGTCCGCATTTTCGCCATGGACCTGCCGATCCAGGATTGGGCCCGCGAGGAAGGCGTGGCCGATATGGAGATCAAGGAGAGGATCAGCCAGGCGGTCAACCGAACGATGGCCGAAAAGGCCGCCACCTGGGGACCCGAGGTCATGCGCGATGTGGAAAAAAGCCTGTTGCTGCAAATCCTCGATCAGGTCTGGAAGGAACATCTGCTGGGTCTGGATCATCTGCGCCAGGGCGTGCAGCTCCGGGCCTATGCGCAAAAGGATCCACTCAACGAATATAAAAGCGAAGCCTTCGGCCTGTTCAACAATATGCTGGAAGAGCTGGACGAACAGGTCACTCTGATCCTCAGCCATCTGCAGGTGGATATGGGCGACCTGGAAGGTGGGGATTTCTTCGAGCGCCCCGAACAGGAAATGATCGAAACCTACGACGATCCCGCCTTCGCCGGCACCGGTGGCGGCGAGGATTATGACCGCCTCCAAGGCGAGATGGGATCGAACTACGCCCTGGCCGGCCCGGCGCCGCGCGTCACCCGTCAAAGCGCCGAAGTCATCGATCCCGATGACCCCGGGACCTGGGGCAAAGTGGGACGGAACACGCCCTGTCCCTGCGATTCCGGCAAGAAATTCAAACACTGCCACGGCGCCAAATAAACCCTGATTTCTGATTGAGACCCGGCCGCGCCATCAGCGGATATTGGCTGCATTCATTTTACATAAATATTATTGCAAAATAAAAATATAACAATTAAATTACGTTATATAAGGAAAATAACAAAAATACCATGTATAATCCACCTTCCAACCCTGATTTGGCTGAACTGACCGCTCGCCATGGACATCTGGACGGCGCGCCCCTTTTGCGCCTGACGATGCGGGATCTGTTTCCAGGGCGTATCGCCGCTGTTTCTTCTTTCGGGGCGGAATCCGTCGTGCTGCTCAACATGATTGCCCAAATTGATCCCGCCCTGCCCGTGATCTTTCTGGATACCGGTCAGCTGTTCGATGAGACCCTGGAATATGTGGAGACCCTGCGCCGGCGCCTTGGCCTTTCGGATTTGCGCATCCAGCGCCCGGCCCCGGCCCGGATCGCGACCGAAGACCCGGACGGCATACTGTGGCAATCAAACAGCAATGCCTGTTGCCATTTCCGCAAGGTGGCCCCCCTGAACGAAGCCTTGAGCAGTTTCTCCGCCTGGATCACCGGGCGCAAGCGTTTCCACGGCGGCGAGCGGAGCAACCTGGCCGCCATGGAACTGGCCGATGGCCGGGTCAAGGTGAACCCCCTGACCAATTGGCCGGCTCAGAAGCTGGAAGCCTATATGCAGGATCATGCCCTGCCCCGCCATCCATTGGCCGCCGAGGGCTATCTCTCCATCGGTTGCGGGCCCTGCACCTCCATCCCCGAGAACGGTGCCAGCGCCCGGGCTGGGCGTTGGGCTGGACTGGGGAAGACAGAATGCGGTATTCACACTGCCAAATGGTATAAGAAAACCGAACCTAGCGGGTTGCAGGAAAAGGAACCCGCCTCATGCTGAAAAGGACCGATCAATTGGCGGCACCCAAAAAAACCAAATCAACCAATATTTTCAAAGTGGAACACCGCATCAGCAGCGAGGACCGCTGGAGCCGCAACGGCCATCTGAGCGGCGTGCTTTGGTTCACCGGCCTGTCGGGCTCGGGCAAGACTACCTTGTCCCTGGCCATGGAACGGAAACTTCATCTGAATGAATTCCAGACCTATGTATTGGACGGGGATAATCTGCGGGGCGGCCTGACCGCGGATTTGGCTTTTTCACCTGAAGACCGGGCCGAGAATATCCGCCGGGCCGGCGAGGTGGCGGCCTTGTTCGCCGATGCGGGCCAGATCGTCCTCACCGCCTTCATTTCGCCCTACCGGGCCGACCGGGGCCTGGCCCGGGGAATGCACCCCCATTTCCACGAGATTTTTATAAAGTCCGACCTGGAAACCTGCGAGCGGCGCGATCCCAAAGGGCTTTACAAAAAAGCCCGGGCAGGAGAAATCCCTGACTTCACTGGTATTTCCGCGCCTTACGAGGAGCCCGAAAACCCGGAACTGGAGATCGATACGGCGGCGCTGGACGTGGATGAAAGCGTCGAGGTCCTCTACGATTACATCACCCGAAATTTTGCCCATGGCGGCAGCGCCAAGGATGTTGCCTGATTTTTGGGCCTGATCTTTTGGGCCTGAATTTCTGAACTCGATTATTTAAGCCTGATCGCCGGCCCGCCAATCCAACCCTAAATATTTGTTTTCTCTATTCTCAAACAAACGATTGATTTAATCATTCGATTGATGTATACCCCTTCTAAATCTGGAAGAAAAACTCAGGAGGAAAACATGGTGCCCGGTCTGTCCCCATCACTGGCAACAGCCGAAAACTCCCCCGGACCGCGCGGAGCGGAAACGCGCGCGTTGCTTTTGGATGCGGGTTTGCGGCTGTTTGGCGTGAAGGGCTATGACGGGGTGGCGACCCGTGCCCTGTCGGCGGAGGCGGGCACCAATATCGCCGCCATCGCCTATCATTTCGGCGGCAAGCGGGAGCTCTACCGGGAGGTCCTGCGCCAATTAGTGATCGATACGGAGCCCCATCTGGGGCCCGTGCTGGCCCGGGTTCAACGGGAGCTGGCCGGCGCCAAATCCGACCCCCGGGCCCTGGCGGCGCTGATCGCAGGGATGGTTGGCGACGTTGCCCGGATTTTTCTTTCAGGCGAATTCATGCGCCACCGGACACCCATGGTGATGCGCGAATATGCCGATCCGTCGGAAGATTTTCATATCCTTTATGAAGGGCGCATAGAGCCCCTGCACAAGACCATGACGGCGCTGGCCGCCGCCGCCATGGGGCGGGATGCGGGCGACCCCGTTTGCGCCATCCAGGCCCATACCATGATTGGCCAGATCGTGGTTTTCGGGCTGGCCCGGGTGGTGTTGCAAAAAAGACTGGATTGGGACGGCTATACGCCCGAGCGCACGGATTTGATCGCCCGCACGGTCACCGCCTCGGTTCTGGCGTCGCTGGGCCTTCCCATGCCTGAGCCCCAAGGAGATCCATCATGAACCCGGTTTGGATCAAACGGCTGCTCATCTTGCCGCCCATATTGATTGGTCTGGCGATCATCGTCTGGGCCAAGAGCAACCGCCAGGCGCCGGTGCAAAAACCGCCCAGCGAGATCGCCCGCAAGGTGCGGGTGATTAAAGTGCCAAGCGTCACCGTGGTGCCCCGCGCGCTGGGTTACGGCAATGTGCGCCCGGGCATGGTCTGGGAGGCGGTCAACCAGGTGGCGGGAACCGTGGTCCATATCCATCCTCAGCTTAAAAAAGGCGCCATCCTGCCCAAGGGGGCGGAGCTTTTGCGCATCGATCCCGCCGATTATCAATTGGCCCTGGCCCGCATCGGGGCGGATATCAGAGCGCTGGAGGCGGAGCGGTCCGAACTTGGTGTGCGGGCGGCCAATTTGCGGGCGTCCCTGAAGATCGAGCGGCGCTCCCTGACCCTCAATGAGCGCGACCTGGCCCGCAAGCGTGACCTGGCCGCCAAAAAGGCCGTGTCGCAAGCCGCCGTCGATGGCGAGGAGCGCAATCTTCTGGCCCGGCGGCAAAGCATCCAGGGCATGCAAAATACCCTCAACCGCCTGCCCTCGTCCCGCCAGGCTTTGGGCGCCAGGATCGCGGCATTACGGGCCCGTCTGAAGACCGCCGAGCGCGATCTGGCGCGCACCACTATCCGCCTGCCCTTCGATGGGCGCATCGCCAAAGTCAATGTGGAGAAAGATCAATATGCCAAGCTGGGCCAGGCCCTGGCCATCGCCGACAGCATCGATTTGTCCGAGGTGGAAGCCCAGGTCCCGCTGGAGAAGATGATCCAGATTCTGGACCCCAGCCGTCTGGCAGGGGCCAGCGTCGCCCGCATCGGAAGCGATCTGGAAGAGATATTGGGGCTGACCCCGGTGATCCGGTTGCGCACCGGCAACTTCACGGCCCTTTGGCCGGGCCGGGTGGCGCGCATTTCGGACACCGTCGATCCCCTGACCCGCACCATCGGCGTCATCGTCGCCGTCAAAAACCCTTATCGCATGTCGGAAAAGAATTTCCGCCCGCCCCTGACCAAGAACATGTTCGTCGAGGTGGAGCTCAAGGGCCGCCCAATCCAAGCCCAGACCGTCCTGCCCCGCCGGGCCATCCATGACGGCAAAATTTATGTGCTGGATCAGACCAAACGTCTGCGCATCCGCTCCACCAAGACCCGCCTGTCCCAGGGCGAATTCGTAACCGTGGCGTCCGGCGTAGAGCCCGGCGAGACGGTGGCCATCAGCGATCTGGTGCCGGCCATCGAAGGCATGTTGCTGGATCCCATCCTGGATGAAACGGCCAGCAGTGCCCTGATTGCCGCAGCCCAGGGCAAGGCGAGCCTCCGATGATAGCCTATTTCGCGGCGCACCGGACGGCTGCCAATCTTTTGATGGTGGGGGTCATCGTGCTTGGTCTGATCGCGGCACCCTCCATCAAACGCGGCACCTTCCCCGACGTTCCCCCCGACGAGGTGGAAATCCAGGTCCTCTATCCGGGGGCAAATGCGGAAAAGGTGGAGGAAGCCGTCTGCCAGCGCATCGAGGATGCCCTGGAAAAGGTCAAGGATATGGAAGAGGTGCGCTGCGAGGCCCGGGAAAACCGGGGCATGGCCACCGCCAAGATGATCGAGGGCAAGAATTTCGACAGTTTCCTCAATGACATAAAAACCGAAGTGGAGGCTATCGATAATTTTCCCGATCAGGCCGAGGCACCGGTCATCCGCCAATTGGGGGTGACCGATTTCGTCGCCGCCCTGGCCATCACCGGGCCCATGTCGGCGCCCCATTTGAAGGCCTATGCCGAAGAACTGAAAGACCAGATGCTGGCCGGGCGCGTCACATCACAGGTGCGCATCGGCGGATTCTCCGACCACCAGATCCGCATCGAAATACCAGCGCGGAGCCTTCGCCAATACGGCATCAGCGTCAACGATATCGCCGGCGTCATTGCGCGGCAAAGCGTCGATCTGCCGGCCGGCGCCATAGAGACCGGCGAGCGCGACCTGTTGATCCGGTTTGCAGACGAACGGCGCCGGCCTTCTGAATTCAAGAATCTGGTGGTGGTCGGCGCAAAAAGCGGCGCCGAGTTGCGGCTCGGCGATATCGCCGCCATCACGGACCGCTTCGAGACGGCGGAAGACAAAGTGATATTCAACCATCAGCGGGCCGCCATCCTGGAAATCACCAAGACCAAATCCGAAGACACGCTGACCGTCATTGATGCCGTGCGTGCATTCATCCATGAAAAGAAACAATCGGCACCCGCCGGCGTCAAATTCGAAATCACCCGGGATTTATCCTCCATCGTGCGCGACCGGTTGAGCCTCCTGGTGCGCAATGGGTTTCAGGGGCTGGTCCTGGTCCTGCTTACCCTTTGGCTTTTCTTCAGCCTGCGCTTTTCCTTCTGGGTGGCCATGGGGTTCCCCGTTTCGTTCCTGGGCGCCATCGCGGGCATGGCCCTGGCCGGCATGTCCTTTGACATGATCACCATGGTCGGACTGCTCATCGCCATCGGGCTTTTGGTGGATGACGCCATCGTCATCGCCGAAAATATCGCCGCCCACTCAAAACGTGGCTCGCCGCCCCTGAAAGCGGCCATCGACGGCACCCGCCAGGTGGCGCCCGGCGTCATCGCCTCCTACCTGACCACAATCTGCGTGTTCGGCTCGCTTATGTTTTTGAAAGGCGAGATCGGCGCCATCCTGAAATTCCTGCCCATGATCCTGATCCTGACGTTGAGCGTCAGCCTGATCGAGGCCTTCCTCATTTTGCCCCACCATATGGCGGGCGCCCTGACAGGCGCCGGGGAAGATCCGGACGGCGGATTGCGCCACCGCCTGGAGCGGGGCATCGATTACCTGCGCGAACGGGTGCTGAGCCCATCGTCGCCAAGGCCATCCAATGGCGCTATCTCAGCCTGGGACTGGCGGCCATGATCCTGATGGTGTCCGTTTCCATGATCGCCGGCGGCACCCTCAAGTTCCGCGCCTTCCCCAAAATCGAAGGCAATGTGATCGAGGCCCGCTTTCTGTTCCCCCAGGGCACGCCCCTTTCCCGCACCGCCGAAATGGTGGCCGAGGCCGGCCGCGCTTTGCAGATTATCAACCGGGAACTGACCCCGGCCCAGCCCGGTGGTCAGGCCCTGGTGCAGAACGTCAATGTTCAGTTCAACCGCAATGTGGATGCCTATGAAAATGGACCCCACATCGCCACCCTGACGGCCGATCTTTTGGGCACCGAGCAGCGCACCATCGGGGTGGATGAAATTCTCAAATCCTGGCGTCTGGCGGTAGGCAGCCCGCCCGATGTGATCGGCCTTAAATTTACCAAACCGGTCATCGGCCCGGCCGGGCGGGCCATCGATATCCGCCTCAGGGGCAGCGATCTGGCGGCGCTCAAATCCGCCTCGCTCGACCTGAGAGCCTGGTTGGGCGCTTATGAAGGCGTTGCGGATTTAAGCGATGATTTGCGGCCCGGCAAACCCGAATTGCAGCTCCGGCTGCGGGAAGGAGCGACGGCCCTGGGGCTCAATGCCCAGATGATCGCCACCCAGTTGCGAGCTGCTTTTTTTGGCAAGACGGCAGCCGAAATCCAGCTTGGACCGGAAGCCTATGAAGTGGATGTACGCCTCGCCCAGAGTGACAAGAATTCCTTAGGTGATCTGGAATATTTCTCGGTCACCGGCGGGGGTGGGGCACAGATTCCCCTGGGCGAGGTGCCCATCTGGAGCGGGGCCGGGGTTTCGCCAGGATCAACCGCATCGACCGCCAGCGCACATTGAGCGTCCGGGGCGATGTGGACACCGACCGAGCCAATGTGGCCGAAATCATGGCCGATACAAGCGCGCGGTTTTTGCCGGGCTTCCATGCCCGCCATCCGGGGATCGGTATTTCTTTCCGGGGCCAGATGCGCGAAGGAGCGCAAACCGGCGGCTCTGTCGGGCGGGGCTTCGCGGTCGGGCTGGTGGGCGTCTTTTTGCTGCTTTGTTTTCTGTTCCGCAGCTATTCCGAGCCCTTCATCGTCATGCTGGCCATCCCCATGGGCATGATCGGCGTGATCTGGGGCCATCTGGCCCTGGGTCTGGATATGTCCATGCCCAGCGTGGTGGGCTTTGCCTCCCTGGCCGGCGTGGTAGTCAACAACGCCATCTTGATGGTCGAATTCATCAAGATCCAGCGCCGGGGCGGCGACACTGTGACCCAGGCGGCGCTCAACGCGGCCAAGATGCGCTTTCGGCCAATTCTCCTGACCTCGGCGACGACCATCATGGGGCTCCTCCCCCTGCTGACCGAGCGCAGCCTGCAAGCCCAGGTTCTGGTTCCCCTGGTCACTTCCATCGCCTTCGGCCTGCTCAGCGCTGCGTTGCTGATCATGGTAGTGGTGCCGGCCTTCTATGCCGTGCTGGATGATTTCGGCCTGACCGCCAAGCCGGAATGATCTCAGCCGCCGGAGCCCTTGCCGGCCAAGGGATGGAGGTTCTCCACGACCGATTTCAGCCGCTCTTCCAGGACATGGGTATAAATCTGAGTGGTGGAAATATCAGCGTGGCCCAGCATCTGCTGCAAGGCCCTGAGATCGGCGCCATGGGCCAGCAGATGGCTGGCAAAAGAATGACGCAGCACATGGGGTGAGACCCTGGCCGCCTCGATCCCCGCCTGGCCGGCCAGTTCCTTGAGCATGCGCCCGAAGGTGGCCCGGGCCAGATGACCCTGGCGGCTTTTGGGCGCCGGGAACAGCCAGGCCGAGTTGCGCCCCTTGGCGATAAAATTATCCCGGCATTGACGATAGGCTTCAAGGGCCAGGCGGGCCGGATCGCTGAGCGGCACCATGCGCTCCTTGTTGCCCTTGCCAATGACCATGAGCATTCTTCCGTCCCGGCTGATGGCGCTGAGCGGCAGGCCAACCAGTTCGGACACCCTGAGCCCGGTAGCATAAAGCAGCTCCAGCAAAGCCGTCAGGCGGAGGCTTTCATCGCTATCGCCGACATGTGCCGCGCCTAACAGCCGCTCCACTTCTTCTTCGCTAAGATATTTTGGCAATGCGCGCCCCAGACGCGGGCTGTCGATGCCGGATGTGGGATCGTCGTCCCGCAGGCGTTCTGCATAAAGGAAACGGAAGAATTGACGTAAAGTAGACAATTTACGGGCCTGACTGCGGGGCGCCATGCCTTGCGCCTTGAGCCCTGAGAGATAGTCCCGGATGTGATCCACCCCGGCCCCTTCGGCATTCTTGCCCCGGCGGCCCATAAATGCCTGAAAATCAGCCAAGTCGCGGCCATAGGCCTCAACCGTATTTTTGGCAGCGCCCCTCTCGGCGCTCATCATTTCGAGAAACATCTCGATCCGCATTCCCGGGCTCATAGGCCAGCGGCGATGGCTACCTCGCCGGCCAGTTGGCGGGCCTCTGCTTCCAGCCCGACCTGGCGCAGCGATTGTAGAACGCGGCGCAATACCAAGGGATTGGCCTGAGTAGGCCCGGCCTGCCCCAGGGTCAATAGGGCCAAAAGCACGGTCTCGCCCACCCTGCCGGCAGCACTTGCCTGACCCAAAGCCTGCCACAGGCCGGAGTTGGGCATGAGGGTGGTGGAATGGGCGGCACCATCCAACAGTGTGGCCCAGTGAAGCGGGGCCACCGCATGGCCCAGCCCTTCCAAAAGATTATACAAAAGTGCCGCGCGCCCGATGGCCGCTTCCAGATTGACCGGCGTGTCCTTATCAGCCGGCTTGATTTGCAATTCCCACCAGCGGGCCAGATCCAAAGCCTCCTTCGGACCGGCACCGGCCGGTTCGATCAGACGCACCAAAGGCAAAAGCCGGGTCAGATCATCCTTGACCGTTTCCTCGAAAGCAGCGCCCTGGCGCAACCCGGCCAGCCAGACTTTGGCCCCTTGCGGCTTGCCGGCGGCGAGAAAGGCCCGGATGGCCTTTGGAGCAAAGGAAAGAAGCTCGCGGCTGGGCGCCAGAGTTTCGATGCTGGGCAGATAGACGCGGGCGCTGGAGCCGTAATAGCCCCCTTCCCGGGCCTTGGTGAAGGCGCGGGTGATGGCCGTCGCCAAAGCCAAGGGCAGGGTTTCGCCCAGCGCTTCTCTATACATGCGGGCCCGGCCGAGCGGTCCCGAAGCACCGGATTTTTTGGCCTCCGCGGCAGGTACCGCATCCGCCACCAAGGTCACGCCGGCGAACAATTCACGCAGCAGTCGGGGCGGCAGGGCGCCCATGGCCTCGGCCCGTTCCGCCGCACCTACCCTGAGATCGGCCCTGGCATTGGGGCTGGTCGCGACGGTGCGCAGCACGGCCGGGTTATTGGACGAGGTGACATCGGCCGGCAGACGGGCGCGGGCCGCCCGCACCATGGCGAAATGCAGAGGCTGGGGATTGGGCAGGGTTTCGATGACGAATTTCTCGCCCGATTCCAAGGCCTCGGTCAGACCATAAAATACAGAATCCTTCACCCCTTGTTCGCGCAGCAGGGCCAGACCCAGCGCGGCCCGTTCATGTTCGCGGGCCAGGGATTGGCAGAAAACAAATGCCTTTTGCCAGAAAACGCCGCCCTTACCCCTGATCTGTTGGGCGACCAAGGGGCAGGCACGTGCATTGTCGTTGGTCAGGAACAAGATATTTGTCTCGGCCCGGAGTGCCGCCCGGTCATCTTCCCGCCCGGGGGCGGCGCGCAACAGATCGCGGGCCGCCGCTACTTCGCCCATGGCCGTCAGACGCTCCACCCGAAGTGCCACCAATGAAGGCGACGCTTTTGTCTTACCCAGTTTGGGCGCTTTGGGGGCCTCTTTGGGTGGGGCAGTGGCCGTACTCAATAAAAGCCGGCGCATGAGGGCGCGCATGACCCTGGAATTGGTATCCGTCGGCAACCGGGGCAAAAGCTTTGCGACCAGGCTGCGCCTCGTGCCCTGCCACATGGCTGCGCCGAACCCGCCTTGTTCCTGGCTCAGTGTTCCCGCCGAATCTGGATCAATGGCGCCCAGGGATTGCACATCTATGGCGCTGGGTGCCGGGGGCCGGGATTGGCGGGGCACCAAAGGTGGCGGTGCCACGGGCCCGGCCGGTTTTGGCGGCAGGGCCGGTCTTAAGGGTTGCAAGGCAGGCCTGACGGGCTGCAACTTTTTGGGCGGGGAAAGAGGCTGGGCCCGGATGGTACCGGGGGCGGGGGGCTGTTGTCCCAAAGTTTGCGCAGCCACGCCCTGATTCCACCCAAGGGCGGCAATCAGGCCCACGCTAAAAAGGGCTGCAGCCCGGCTGATAGCCATATCCTTATCCTGACAAAAGCTCATTTGGGAAACCGGTTATCGGGGATAACCGTCTCCACCGGCGCGACCGGGGCTGGAATTTCCCAGGTTCCCAGGAAAATCACGGTTCCGGCCAAAACCAAAATAATCGCGATGACCAGCAATCTGGAAACTTTCTTCATTTATACGATGCCGATTAT
>CAZBQG010000043.1:0-1869 GCA_964493945.1 uncultured Rhodospirillaceae bacterium | reverse complement strand
CTTTAACCGCCGTGGCGACAGGCGGTGGAAAATATGCTAATTTCAAACCATGGCGAAACTTAGGCAGTCTATCTTCTCCTCCGAAAGCTTTCAACGGCGGGGCTATACTCCTTCCGGACTGACGGGAGGGCGATGACTATGGATGGTGAGACCGCGCCCGATGATTTTGTTATCCTCATCGGCCTGATGGGTGCCGGCAAGACCAAAATTGGCAAACAATTGGCGGACAAGCTGGATATGCCTTTCATTGATTCGGACCGGGAAGTGGAGGCCGCCGCCGGCTGCACCATCGCCGAGATTTTCGAGCGCTTCGGCGAGGAAAATTTCCGGGAAGGGGAGCGGCGCGTCATCAAGCGGCTTTTAGGCGGCCCGCCGGCGGTCATGGCAACGGGCGGCGGCGCCTTCATGGATGACCAGATCAGGCAATTGATTCTGAACAACGGCATTTCCGTGTGGTTGCGCGCGCCCATCGATCTGTTGGTGGAACGAACCTCCCGGCGCAACACTAGGCCTTTGCTGCGCCAGGGTGATCCGCGCGAGATATTGCAAAAACTGGCCGATGAGCGCTATCCCGTCTATGCCCAGGCCGATGTCACGGTGGATGTGACGGGCGAGCCGGCCAACCGGACCACGAAGGAGGTTCTGGCTTCCGTGCTAGCCTATAAAACAATATTGGTGGCCTCGAAATGAGCGGACCCTCTAAGGAAATCCGCCTCGATCTTGGCCCGCGCAGCTACTCGATCCATGTGGGTGGGGATCTGCTGGGCCGGGCCGGCGCCTTGGTCAAACCCCTTCTGGATGAGCCCAGCGCCGTGGTTATTGCCGATGAAAATGTGGCACCTTTGTATCTGGATGGCCTGCTGTCTTCGCTGGGCGAGGCGGGGATCGATTCCTCTTCGGTTATTTTGCCCCCCGGCGAAACGACCAAGAGCTTCGTTCAGTTGGAATGGCTGATCGACAATTTGCTCGAAAGACGGATTGAACGGTCCACCACCCTGATCGCGCTGGGCGGCGGGGTGATCGGAGATATCTGCGGTTTCGCCTCGGCCGTGGCACTCCGTGGCATTCCTTTCGTGCAAATTCCGACGACGCTTCTGGCTCAGGTGGACAGTTCGGTGGGCGGCAAGACGGGCATCAATATGGCCAGGGGCAAGAATCTGGTGGGCGCCTTTTACCAGCCACGCCTTGTCATCGCCGATATGGCCACGCTGAACACCCTGCCCGAACGTGAAATGCGGGCCGGATTCGCCGAAGTCATAAAATATGGCCTGATCAATGATGGGGATTTTTTCTCCTGGCTTGAGGAGAATGCGACGGCGCTTCTGGGCGGCGATGAGGCGGCCCGGTCTCATGCCGTCGCCCAATGCTGCCTGGCCAAGGCGGCTATCGTCGCTGCCGACGAGACCGAGACGGGCCAGCGCGCACTGCTCAATCTGGGCCATACCTTCGGCCATGCCCTGGAGGCAGAAGCCGGCTATGGCGGCGCCTTGCTCCATGGCGAGGCGGTGGCCATCGGGCTTTGCATGGCGTTTGGATTATCCGTGCAACTGGGCCTTTGCCCAAAAGAGGATGCCGCCCGCGCCACTTCCCTCATTGAAGCCAGCGGATTGCCTACTTCTCCCAGTCAAATCGGCGGCATATCCTGGGAAACTGATGTCCTGCTTGGCCATATGGCCGGCGATAAAAAAGTGCGGGGCGGCCAGATCACCTTCATCCTGGCCCGGGGCATCGGCGAATCCTTCATCGCCCATCAGATCTCCAGGGCGGAAGTGAAGAATTTTATCTCCCAGGCAATCAACGCTTAAAATCTTTGCCTTAGAGCGTTTCATGATTTATCGGAATCGGGTTTAGGATTCCCATAGGCGTCGA
>CAZBQG010000042.1:0-21303 GCA_964493945.1 uncultured Rhodospirillaceae bacterium | reverse complement strand
GTCTCGGCCGGCGCCGTGAGCGGTGCCGCGGCTTCCGGAACCGACCTTGGCGCCGTCGTACAAGCGGTTTCAGCCGGTGCCGTGAGCAGCGCGGCGGCGGCCGGTGTGAGCGCCGTTACCATCGCCCAGGCCTCCTCGACCGGCGCCGTGACAGGTGCCGCGGCGGCTGGCGCGGATGTTGCCGTGGTGGCGACGGCCGCTTCTGCCGGTGCTGTAACGGGTGCGGCGTCGGCCGGCATCAATGTGGTGACCATCGCCCAGGCGGCAACCTCTGGTGCCGTCCAGGCGGCGACCGACGCGGGCATAGATACCGTAGCCATCGCCACCGCCGCCCAGACCGGTGCGGTAGACGCGGCCACCACTACGGGATCGGATGTGGGCGCCATTACCGAGGCAACCAACCAAGTAATCACCGATACGGAAGAAGCGCCGCCGCCGCCGGAAGACCCAGAGCTTGCACCGCTGCCGGAACCGGAAACGACGCCAGAATCTCTCCCCTGCTCGCTCGGCACGTCACCGACCTGCTGACAAGCGGAACATAAGGGCCAGCCATCGGGGGCGCTTCGGCGCCCCCGAAATTTGGGACTTGTCCCGGGCAATGAGGGGAGGCTAGGTTAACGCCCAATCGTTGCCGGGGAGGAAGGAGCGCCAGCCATGGCCCAACCCAAGATTTTTATTTTCACGCCTAACGAGCAAGACGATCCATCCCACGACGTGCTGACCGAGGCGGGCTGCCGCCTGGAGATGGGCGAATCGGATTGGTTCACGCCCCATGTGCTGAATGACGAGGACCGCTTCTGGGCCAATTCCCACGATGCCAACGCCTTGACCGGCGTGATGATCCGGGCCTGCCCCATATCGCGCAAGGTCCTGGGACAGGCGCCTGATCTCAGGATCATCGCCAAATACACCATCGGGGTGGATGACGTGGATGTGGATGCGGCCACTGAGATGGGCATTATGGTCACCCATTGCCCGACCGAATCCAACTGGGGGGGCGTGGCCGAGGGGACCATGGCCATGATGTTGGGTATCTTAAAAAAGACCCGCCAGCGGGACCGTCAGGTGAAGGACGGGCTGTGGCGTGAACCCCATCTGGCCGGTACCTATTTAGGGCGCCGCCAGGATGGTTATGAGGGGATCACCGTCGGCGTCGTCGGGCTGGGGCGAATCGGCAGCCGGCTTTCCGATCTGCTGGCGCCGTGGCGGGTTCGCCTGTTGGCCTGCGATCCTTATGTGGATCTTTCCAAATTTGTCCATCACAACGCCGAAAAGGTGGATTTGGACACTTTGCTGCGCGAATCGGATGTGGTTACCATGCACACCAATCTGACCGATGAGACGCGGGACATGATCACGGCGGAAAAACTGGCTTTGATGAAACCGAACGCCGTGCTCATCAACACGTCGCGCGGCCCGGTGGTCAACCAGGAAGCGCTGTTCGATGCGCTGGACAAAGACGTCATCGCCGGCGCCGCCATCGATGTGTTTCCCATGGAGCCGCCCGAGCCACAATCGCCCCTGCTGGGGCTCGGCGACAAGATTTTGCTTTCACCGCATATGGTGTCGTCCAGCTTCCCCGGCGGTTTGCGGCCAGGTGTGGATTGGGCGACTCGTTCCCTGATCACCGCCTTGAAGGGCGGCGTGCCGGATAATGTCTATAACAAGGAAGTTATCCCGGACTGGCTCGCCCGCTTTGAAGGCAGCAACCTGCTCTGAGGGAAAGGGCGTATTAGAATGGCTGGCATCCTCCTCCAACAGCAGCTTTTGCTGGAATTGCTGATAATGTCGGGCGACATCGCCACCTCGGATAAGGCGTCGGGAACCATCCTGGAGCGCGCCTTGAAGGAATGCTAAACCAAGGGGTGGGTCAGGGTTGCCCGGTTCGGCGAAGGCTTCAACAAAACCTCCATCACGGCCACGGGCCACCTGGCCGTCGGGAAATTCACTCCCAAGTAAAATTTCCCTGGTAAAATTTGGTGGTGCTAAACGGCGCTCAAGTAATGGATGCTGAACAGGCGCCCTGCATCGGTCCATACCGCATCCGTGGCGAAACCAGCTTCACCGGCCAGATCAGCAAAATCCTCGATATGGAATTTGTAGGAGTTTTCGGTGTGGATGGTTTCATCGCGGGCAAAATTGAATTCGTGCCCGGCGATTTGCACCTTCTGCTCGGTGCGGCTTTTCAAATGCATCTCTATGCGTCCCTGGTCCTCATTGTAGAAGGCCAGATGTTCGAATTCCTCCACATCGATATGGCCTTCCAGCTCCCGGTTCATGCGGTGCAGGATATTGAGGTTGAAGGCGGCGGTCACTCCGTCGGCGTCGTTATAGGCGGCGTTGAGAACCTGTTCGTCTTTTTTCAAATCGACACCCACGATCAGGGCCCCGTCATCCGAGACGTGGCGCCGCACACCGGAGAGGAACCGTCCCGCTTCCACCGGAGACATATTGCCGATGGTTGAGCCTGGGAAGAAGCCCAGTTTGCGCTCCCCGTTCAGTCCGGCTTCGTCGGGCAGTTCCAGATCGGCCGAGAAATCGGCGCAGACGCCGCCAACCCTGATCTGATCATATTCGCCGGCAATATCTTCCACCACCTGGTCCAGATGTTCGCGCGAGATATCGATCGCCAGATATTCAGCCGGTTCGTCCAGATTATCCAGCAGCGCGCGGATTTTGAGGCTGGACCCGCAGCCATATTCGACGACCACCGTTTGGCTTCCCGCCAATTGGGCGATTTCGGGGCCCTTGTCGCGGAGCAGGTCTATTTCCGTCCGGGTCACGTAATATTCGTCGGTGCCGCAGATCTGATCGAACAGGGTCGAGCCCGGCTCATCATAGAAAAACTTCGGTGGCAGGTTTTTGGGGCTGGCCGAAAGGCCGTTCAGCACGGCGGAGCGGAAATCCTCTGCCTGCGGTTCATGATCGACGAAATAGGCGGCGGATTCGGGGTGGCTGGACTGTTCCCGGCTATGCTCTTCTGCGTTGATTGGCAAGTTGGAGCCTCTCGACTTATATCTCCCCCGGCGCCCAGAAAATGTTCCGGGCGGGGGGGTTATGTCAACCCCGCCTCGTCAACTTTCGGATGAAAAATCATCGCTTGCCTCGAAAGCCGGTGTGATCAATGAATGCATCGGTCATGATTGAAAAGCAAAATTTGCTGGGGGCAGAGGATCCTGCACCCTTCAGGCGGGCCAATCTGGCTGGCCGGGCTCCATTGCTGTTGGTATGTGATCATGCCGGGCGGGCTGTTCCGGTGGCGCTGGGTGGGCTGGGCCTGCCGGCGGCGGCATTGTCGCGCCATATCGCTGTCGATATCGGCGCGGCCGGATTGACCCGGCGTCTGGCCCGTCAATTGAATGGGCGGGCCGTGCTGGCCCGCTATTCGCGCCTGGTTTGGGATTGCAATCGCAAGCCAGATGATGCCGATACAATCCCTGAACTGGCGGATGGACAATCTGTTCCCGGTAATATGGGTTTGGCGGGTTTCGACAAGGTTCGGCGCCGGGCGGAAATCTATGAGCCCTATCACGGCGCCATATCCCTGGAAGTGGCCCGCCTGGTGGAACGGGGCCCGCCACCCGCCGTGATCTCAATTCATAGCTTCACGCCCGAGATGGAGGGCAAAAAGCGGCCCTGGCATGTGGGCGTGTTGTGGAACAGGGACGGGCGCCTGGCCAAACCCTTGATGGCGGCCTTGCGCGCTCATCCGGAGGGATTATGCATTGGTGACAACGAACCTTATTCGGGGCGTCTGGTGGCCTATACGTTGGACCATCACGCGGTTGGGGCCGGCCTACCCCATTGCGCTCTGGAAATGCGTCAGGATTTGCTGGCGACCCGCCGGGGGATTGACCACTGGGCCGGTTTGCTGGGTTCGGTCCTGGGTCCGATCCTGGCCAATCCCGATCTTTACCGGATCAAATATTATTGAATCCGGTGGGTTGCCGCGCCCGCGCAGCGCGGCTATTTTCCCATAAATCCAGGGGGGATTAATTTCCCGAAACCAACGGAGAGAATCATGGTTGAAGTCGGCGGCGTTGCCGGAGAGAAACTGCGCTATTGCATTGAGCGCATTGAGCGTCTGGAAGAAGAAAAAGCGGCTCTGACCGCGGATATCCGCGAGGTTTATTCGGAAGCCAAGGGCAACGGTTTTGATGCGCGCATCCTGCGCCAGGTGATCCGGCTGCGCAAAATGGACAAGACCGACAGGCGCGAACAGGAGGAGCTACTGGACCTCTATATGCGCGCCCTTGAGATGTGAGGCGGGTTACAAAGGCCAAAAGATTGCACCCATGAGTTCTTTTGCTATAATTTAGTTTACGCGTTTTCCTGGGGGCAGGAACCTACCGGCCCCGGGGGAGGTAAAGGGAAACCAGGGATCTTAATCGAGAGAAATAAAATGACCGATATGCAATATGAAGCCCCGGGCTCGCTCAAGGCGGCAGTGGCCCTTTTGTCGGGCGCCAAGGGTAGTGCCAAGATTCTGGCCGGGGGAACCGATCTTCTGGTTCAGATGCGGGCCGACATGATCAGTCCCAAACTGATCGTCGATATAAAAAATATTTCAGAGATGCGGTCCATCAAATCGGACAAGAACGGCTTTCGCATCGGCGCTGCCGTAACCGGCGCCGAGATTATGGAACATGCCGGCCTGCGCAAGGCTTGGCCCGGCGTCACGGAGGCGGCCGAAAAAATCGGCTCCATCCAGGTCAAGGGACGGGCCACGCTGGGTGGCAATTTGTGCAACGCCTCGCCCGCCGCCGACAGCGTGCCTGCCCTGATGGCCGCCGGCGCCAAGGCTAAGGTGATCGGGCCCAAGGGACGGCGCACGGTGGGGGTGGATAAGATCGCCACCGGCCCCGGCAAGACGTCTTTGAAAAAGGGCGAGATCGTCGTTTCAATTTCCCTGCCCAAACGGCCGGCCAATTCGGGCGATGCCTATATGCGTTTCACGCCCCGCACGGAAATGGACATCGCCGTGGTCGGCGTCGGCATCAATATGACCGTCACCCGGAGCGGCGTGATCAAGGCCGCCAAGGTGGCGCTGGGCGCCGTTGCGGCGCAGGCCCTTTTGGTTCCGGCCGCGGCCAAGGTCCTGATCGGCACCAAGCTCGACAAGGATGCGCTGAACGCCCTGGCGGCGGCGGCGAGTGCTGCCTGCCGGCCCATCGATGACAAGCGGGGTACCAAAGAATACCGCATCAAGGTGGCCGGCGTGCTGGCCCAGCGGGTGGCCAAGCTGGCCTATAAGAGGGCCTGCTGATGGCCAAGCATCACGTTTCGAGCACGGTCAATGACGATGAGGTGGAATTCCTCTGCGATACGGACCAGACCCTGCTCCAGGCGTTGCGCGATGAATTGTTCCTGACCGGCACCAAGGAAGGGTGCGGCACGGGCGATTGCGGCGCTTGCAGCGTTACCGTCGATGGACGGCTGGTCTGTTCCTGTCTGGTGCTGGCCGTGGAAGCCGAAGGCAGCAAGATCGAGACCATCGAGGGCATGGCCGATGGCGAAGATCTGCATCCCTTGCAGCAGAAATTTCTCGATCGCGCGGCCCTGCAATGCGGCATCTGCACGCCGGGCATCCTGATCGCGGCAAAGTCCCTTTTAGAAAAAAATCCAAAACCGACGGAAAGCGAGATTCGTTTCTGGTTGGCCGGAAATCTTTGCCGCTGCACGGGCTACGACAAGATCATCCGGGCCGTGGATGACGCCGCCAAAGAAATGCGCAAACGCTGATCCAGCTTATTCGGCGGCGGCTTGTCCCACACCCGTATTGAGCCACTGAACCACCTCATCCGTATTCTGAACATCACCAAAGAAGGTGATGGGGGTGGTCAGTGCCGCCACATGTTCTTCTTCGCTGAAGGTTGCGTTGGCGTCCGACACCATGATCGTGCGGAAGCCCCGCATCATGCAATCCCTGGCCGTCGAATCGCAGCACACATTGGTCGCCACGCCGCCGATCAGGACGGTTTCGATATCATGATCCCGGAGCACGGTTTCGATGTCCGATGACCCTTGGATGAAGGCGCTGTAGCGGGTCTTGATCACCGCCTCATCCGCGCTTTCGACGATCAGTTCGGGCCAGAGCTTGTAACCCTCACCCTTGGCGCCCAAGGAGGCGAAACGGATTTCGCGCAATTCCGGGAGGTAGGTTTCGTGAAAGCTTTTCCAGTTTTCCCTGGATTCCTCGCTTGCCCTGTAAGCAGATGAAATGTTCAGCCGAGTTTAGGTCTTCTTGCTCCTTCTGACCAGTCAGGCCTGTCCCCAGCCGATAATCTGCGCGCTTCTGAGGTGGTAGTCATCTCCGTCCAGAAATTCCTCGAAGGCGGCCTCCATGGCCTGATCAAGCCGGGCCAGCTCCGCCTCATCCAGTTTACCCAACCGTTCCCCATAGCCCCGTTGCAGCGCCGGGGTCCATAATTTCCCGCTTTTTTTCTTCACCTGGACGTCCGATATTTCCTTTTCCGTCACCAGCATGAAACCGGCTTCATTCATGAGCGCACTTAGCTCACCTTCGCCGGAATAGCGAAAATGAGTGGCTATTCTTGGTTTGTTGTCGATCCCGAAGAACTCCGCGGCCGTGCTATGGAGGGTAGACCAGATATGGTTGCGATGGGCCGGCCCGTGGACCATGAAGGCCGCCTTTTTCCCGGGCCTAAGCACGCGCCTGGCATGCCTCAGCCCGGCCATGGCATCCGCCGCATGCATCAGGCCGTATCGGCAGGTGACGGCGTCGAAATTTTGATCCGGAAAAGGGATTTCCTCCATGGGCGTCAATTGAAAGCGCATATGGGTAAGCTTCATTTTTTCGGCCCGGGACCGGGTAGACTCCAGCATATTGCTGGTAGCATCGCTGGCCGTGACCTATCCTGCTTCCCCCACATGGAGCGCGATGCTGATGGCGGGCTCGCCGGTTCCCGACGCCAAGTCGAGTACGCTATCGCCGGGCCCTATGCCGGCCGCCTCGATCAATGCCTGGTTGGGCCCATCATTTTTGGACACGGTCTCGGGGGCGCCGTCGACCCATTGGACCGAGCGCTGCTCCCAATCGGTCCTGCCATAGGACGCGGATTGGTTCATGGCTTTATGCGCCAAGATGGGCCGAGCGGAATACGGAATAGGGTCTGGGCTCGGAGGCGTTGCTGTCATCGATCCATAATTCGAAAACAACCTCGCCCCCCGGCGTCACTTCGCGCAGGCAGGCCCGGCAGAATGAGGCGCCCACATCCTCGCTGGGCGCGCCGTCGATAGTGCAGATACCGCCGTAAGACATGAAGGTATTGCCCGTTTCGGGAAGGCGGATGGCGCCGCCCTGATAGCAGGCAAAGATGCGGTAATCGGGCTCCGTCCCATGGGACCAGACCTGGCGCACCGTACCGGTCGCTTCATCCACTGCGAATTCCACGATGCGGCTGGTATTATCGGCGGGCGGCATTTCGGGCTGGAAGGGTGTGGCCTGATGATTGGCGTTATCGAAGCACAAGATGGTGCCGGTGGGCGTCACCGAACAATCATGCTGATGATATTGCCAATCCAGCGCCCCTTCCGGTTTCAACAATTTATCGGCCCAGGGCTGGCGCCAATTTTCAGGGGTGCCCAGGATCCATTTGAGCGAGCCGTCGCCCCGGGAAAATTTGATCATGCAATCTTGGGTGCGGAGCGATGCCAGGATCGTATCATCGGACGCATCATAAAAAATACAATTGGTGTGGCACCAATCAAAGCTGCCGGTAAAGCCCCGCTGCGCCCAATAGCCGGACCGGCTGCCGTAACAGATGCGGTAGGGATCCAGCATATCCAGAAATCGCCATTCATTGACCGTCTTGCCTTCGGGTGTCACTTCCATGATCACGTCGCCCACCAGATTAGCGCTTTCGGTTGGCGCGTCGGGGTCTGAATCGCTGCCAGGCCAATCGTCATAGCGGCGGATTTCGATGGAGGTCACTAAAAGATTGCCGTTCTTCATGGGCACCAGGCAATGATGAAAGGCGGGTGCCTCGATGGGGATGCCGCCGGCCGGCGGGGTCTTGCTCTCCCATTTTCCGGTGGCATACCAGTGGCGCTGAATATTTCCTTCCCGGTCGATCTCCACCAGGCGGCCATCGGTCCGGTTGCAGATCAGATTGCCGTTGCCCATATCCCGGATATCGCCGATGGGCTCTTCTGATTTGTAATACCAGGCCACATCGCCGGCCTGATCCACGGCCACCACCCAACCGGTCTTGGTCCTGTTGTCGCCGGCGCCACCCGGGCGGATATTGAAGACCTTCAGGCCCGGCTCGCGCCTATCGGGCTGGCAGATGCGAAGATCCATGGGCGGAAAGTCGGGGGGAAGGGTGGCAGGCATGATGAATTCCTTGCGATTGAGTCAGTATGCCGATTTTGTCTGCTGGACGGGCCCGGAACAAGACCCTTGGTCAATAGGGGTTACTGGCAGCGATAAAGCAGGTTGCCGTCCTTGTCGTGGCCCATCCATTTGGCCTTGCGGTCGCTGTCTTCGCAATGTTCGGCGGCCTGGCGGTCCGTATCGAAGCCCTGATTGGCCGCGTCGTAGCCGATCTTGATCCTGATCTCATGGGAGCTGGAACGTACCACGTCGCCTTTTTCATAATCGGCACAGGCGCCGAGTATGAGCGCCACCACCACCAACAAGCCTGCCCGTCCGGTCATTCCGTCCTATCCCTTTTCCAATCAGGAGCTTGATCATAGAGCAAACAGCTTATCGCTTTATTAACAGGTCATGGCCGCCTAAGATCGGCCAAAGGCACCAAAAGAGCGATCAAGCAGGCAGGAAAAGACGATGGATGACAAACCACATAAATTCATGATCCCGTTGGAAGAGCAGCTTCCGGAAAATCCGGAACGGGCCTCCAAGGTGATCGATCTGGAAGAGGCCGGAAAGATTCTGGCCAAACAGAAAGTGTTCGGTATCGCCGGGTCGCATTCGGTGGATGGGGCCATGGCCCTGATCCGCGCCGCCATCCGCCATGGCGTCAAGGATATGACCCTGGTTCCGCCCACCACCTGTTCCATGTCCGCCGATTTATGGATGGCGGCGGGCGTCATGAAAAAACTTTATCTTTCTTATGTGGGGTTCGAATATCTGGGCATGGCGCCCAATTTCCGCCGCGCCGCCGAAGACGGATCGGTCAATATCGTCGAGGCCGACGAGCCCTTCATTCAGTTGGGCACCCGGGCCGCCGCCGGTGGGCGTCCGTTCAATGTGGTGCAATATGTCTGGGAAGCCACCGACCATCCCAAACTGAACCCGGAAATCAAAACGGTCACCGATCCCTTTACGGGCGATACGGTCTTCGCCATTCCGCCCCTTCATCTGGATGTGGCCATCATCCATGCCCAGGCCTGCGATCAATATGGCAACGCCCAATGTCTGGGCGGCAACCGCCAGGAGCCGGATAAGGCCAAGGCCGCCAATATGGTCATCATCCAGACCGATGAGATTGTCGGGCCCGACGTGATCGAGGCGGACGCGGCCAAGACCACGGTACCCGGCAGCCTGGTCGATTATGTGGTCCATGCGCCCTATGGCGCCCATCCCACCTTCTCGTCGAGCAACTACGCCGTCGATGAGGAGCATCTTCGCTTGTACCTGAAAATGTCCCGCGATGGGCAGGTCTCCGAATATCTCGATAAATATGTTTACGGTCCCAAGGATCATTACGAATATCTGGATCTGGTGGGCGGCATGAAACGCATGGACGAGCTTAAACGCATGCTGGCCGTTTGACCCGGAAGGAGGCTTAGATCATGGCAGCCAGACCCGTCACACCCGGGACCGATGATTTTGGCATGGCCGAATTGATGGCCATCGCCATGGCCCGCATCCTGGCCACGGAAAAGGAAACACGGGGCGGCGGCGGAGCCAATGCGGTCATTCCCATCTCCGCCGCCCGCCTCGCCCAACTGACCGTGGCGCCCAATCTGTGGCTGAGCACGGGTGGCGCGGGATCGATCAACGGCAAATTCGACAAGCTGCCGCTGGGCACATGGGATCCCCGTTGCGACCGGGGCGCCGAATGCAAGATGTTGATGATGGATGCGGTGGACGGATTCCTGACCGGACACGCCTCCACCGAGCGCATGATAAAGGGCCAGGGGATCGGCTCCCTGGGCGGTATCCAAATCGACAAATACGGCAATTCCAACATGATCGGGGTGGGCAGGCCCCATCCCAAGCTTAAATTCCGCGGGCCCGGAACCGTTGGCACCATCTGGCTCGGCTGCGGCGCGCAAGGCTTGTTCACCGAACATCACAATGTTCGCCTGTTTGTCGAAAAGGTGGATTATGTCAGCGGTCCCGGCTGGGTAACCGGTGGCGACAGCCGGGCCAAGCTGCTCAATGGCCGCGATGGCCCGCCTTTTTGCTGGACACCCATATGTGTTTGCGATTTTTCCGAAGAGGAACACCGCATGCGGCTTCTGTCTGTCCATCCCGGCTATACGGTCGATGACGTTGTAGAAAATACCGGCTTCGATCTTCTCATTGAGGGTGATATCCCCACCACCACACCGCCGACCCCGTGGGAGTTGGATGTTTTGCGCAGCCGCGTCGATCCGGAAGGTCGGCTGCGGAGCCGCCGCCTGACCATTGGCGCCTGATTAGGGCGCCTAGCTGGAGAAATATCCCATGAACGTTATCGATGTGCATACCCATGTATTGTCCGAGGAATTCCTGGCCCTTATGCGTGCCCATGGCGCGCCCGAATTAGAGCTCAGGCCCGGCAAGGACGGTTTCGAGACCCTGATGGAATGGGGGGTGCCGTCTTATACCGTGAACCAGGAGATGCTGGATTACGGCTTGCGCTTCAAGGATATGGATAAGGAAGGCATTGATGTTTCGGTCATATCGCTGAGCTCGCCCAGCGCCATCTGGGGCACAGGCGAGGTCGCCCTCGAAGCGGCGCAGACCATGAACGATCATATGAGCCAGGCCCAGACCGCCAATCCGGACCGTATACGCTGGTTCTCCACACTGCCCTGGCTTCATCCCGATCTTGCCCTGGAGGAATTGGAACGCTCCAATAACATGGGTGCCGCCGGTGTGTTCGTGCTGGCCAATCTGGCAGGCAAGACCCTGGTCGATCCCATGTTCGCGCCCATCTGGGATGCCATCGAAGCCAAGGCACTGCCGGTTATGCTCCACCCCACGGCACCACCGGGCATCAAGGAAATGGATATGGGCCGTTTGCTGCCCGTCGTCGGCTTTACCTTCGATACCTCGCTGGCAGTCGGGCGCATGGTGTTGGATGGTTTCTTCGACCGCTATACCAAGCTCAAGCTCATCGCTTGTCATGCCGGCGGCACCTTGCCCTACCTGGCGGGGCGGCTGGATCTTTTCTACAACAAACGCATTCCGCCCGAGGAACGTAAAATAAGCGAATTGCCGACCGAGCATCTGCGCCGGATCTATTATGATTCCATCACTTTCCACCCGCTGGCCTTGCAGCTTCTGATCGACATAGGTGGCGCGGACAAGGTGATGTTCGGCACCGATTACCCTCATCCGGCGGATATTCCTTTCCTGAAAGGCGCCGTCGAGGATTTGCCCGCCGATCAGGCGAAGGCGGTGCTGGGAGAAAATGCGAGGCGCGTCTTTGGGTTTTAAGCCATTAACGGACGGGAAGCCAAGATGGCGGCAAAACTTAAATTAACCTTCTCCAGCGGCGATTACGAAAGCATTCGGGCCCTCAAGGAAGGTGCGGTAACCGTCGAGGGCGTCGATCTGGATGTGCGTCCCTCCATCAAAGACCGCAGGCCCAATGGCGGATTGAGCCGACCCTGGAATTCGATGTCTGCGAATTCAACGTGGCCGCTTATTTCATGATGCGGGACCGGGATTATGAATATACGGGGCTGCCGGTTCATTTGCACCGCCGCTTTCGCCATGGCTTCGTTTTCGTCAACCCGGCGTCTGGAATAAAAAAGCCCGCCGATCTGATCGGCAAGAAGGTCGCCGGCGGCAGTTTCATCGCCGCCGCCAATGCTTGGCTGCATGGCCTATTGGACGAATTCTACGGCCTGCCCCAGGATCAAGTTACCTGGATTGTCCAGGGCGAAGAGGATATCCCTTTCGATCCGGCGCCGGGCATGACCATAGAGCGGGTCTCCAAGGAGATGGATGTAGAGGAAATGCTTTTGAATGGCGAGGTGGGTGCCTTGATCTCGCCCGGCTTCCCCCGCGCCTTCCTGGATGGTGATGAACGTATTACCCGGATTTTTGACGACTATGTCACGGAAGAAAGAGATTTCTATACCAGGACGGGCATTTTTCCCATCATGCATACGACCATGATCAAGCGGGAAATCGTCGAAAAACATCCCGAGATCGCCGTCAATCTGGTCAATGCCTTCGAGCGCTCCAAGAATCTAGGTTATCAGCGCATGTCCAATCCACGCATCACGCCCCTGGCCTGGTGGGCCGAGGCCTGGGAGGACCAGATAAAATTGCTGGGCCGCGACCCCTGGGAATACGGCATGACCCTGGCCAATCGCCACAATCTTGAGATCATTTTGAAATATATACGCCAGCAGGGACTGATCCAGCGGGACTGGACCCTGGATGCGCTTTTCGAAGACACAGGGGCAGTCGATCCCGGCGACAGTCTAAGCTGGAGCGACACCTATTGAGGGCCAAGAATCCGTAAGGCCGCCTTTGCCGCCAGCGCGCCGTCTTTGATGGCGGAGGCCACGTCGCGGGGAGAGCCTAAGCGGATATCTCCGGCCAGGATGAGACCCGGAACTTCGGTTTCCATATCCTCGTTGGTCTCGGCGTAGCCCTCATCATCCAGGTCCAGAACCCCTTCCAGGCAATCACTTTCGGGCTCAATGCCGGTGCGGATCAGGACCCCGTAGGCATCCAGGGTTTCTTTCTCCCCGCTACCCGCCTTTTCGACGGTCAGACCGGTCACACCCTCGTCACCCTCAATGCCCAAGGCGTTCTCGCCCAGGCGGATTTCCATATTGGCATGGGCCCGGGCCCGTTCGCCTATCCCAGGTCCGGCAAGCAATTCCGGCCCGGCCTCGATGACTGATACATTGGCTCCCCGGTCGGCCAGATACATGGCCTCGGTCAGGGCCACATCGTTGCTGCCCAGCACGGCCACCGGGCGCCCGGCATAAAGCCCCGCGTCACAAAGGGCACAATGAATGACCCCTTTGCCTTCCAGGCTTTCCTCGCCGGGCAGGCCCAATTTTTGAGGCCTGACGCCGCCGGCCATGATGATCACACCCGCCGTGTAGCTTTCCCCATCGGCGCAGCTCACCGCCTTGGATGAGGAATAAATTTCCACTTCCTCCACATCGCCAAGCGCCAGGCGGGCGCCCGCATCGGCTGCCTCGTCGGCCAGGCCCGAGCCCAGGGTGGCACCGTTGATCTTGTCACCGGCTTCAGGATGATCCTCGATCCATTCCACATTCATCACCCGCCCGCCGATGGATTCCCGGTCCAGCACCAAAACCCGCTTTCCAGCCGTTGCCAGATCTCGCCCCGCGGTCAATCCGGCGGGCCCGGCACCTATGATGATTGCGTCATAATCGGCCATCTGTCCCCGCGCCTCTTAGCCGGAAATACCATAGGAGTGCCAGGCCTCCATCACGCTTTTGGCCACCTCGTCGGGCACCTCGGCGGGGATTTGGGGATTGATATGCTTGCTGGACCATGTGGCGTCGATACCGATCTTGGAGCCCAGTCCGCTGGGGAAATCGGGCTGGGACGGATCGAGCCGGTTGTTGGCCGTGTTGGGGATGACAAAAACATCCTCGGCGGGCTGCATGCGCATGGCCATGGCCCACTGCACCAGATCCATGTTGCGGATGTCGATATCTTCGTCAACGACGATGGCGATCTTGACCGTCGGCTCGCGCAAAACATCCATCAATACGTTCTTGCCCAAGCCGGCCGCTGACTTGCCCATGGAGACGATGACGATGAACCCGCCGCAGCCGCCGATGGTCAGATGCACATCCTTGACCAGCGGGCATGTCTGGTCGCGCAGCACCCGGAACCATTCTGGCTCGCGGGCCAGGGCCTGCATGATGGTGGTCGGCCCATAGACGCCATAGCCCTCGTAGGTGACATTGTAGATGGGGTCTTTGCGGTGGCTCATATGGGTGACCACGGCCACGGGGCGGGGCGCGCGGCCCGACATGTAACCGGTCCATTCGCCGAAGGGGCCTTCCTCTTCGCGCTCGTCTTTCAGGATGCGCCCCTCGATGACCATCTCGGCATAGGCCGGAACCTCGATATCGACGGTCTCGCAGCGGACCAGTTCGACCGGCGCCCCCCGGAGCCCGCCGGCCAGCCCATATTCGTCCTCGCCATGGCCATAGGTCGCCTGGGTCGCCAGATAGCTGGCCGGTTCGGCGCCGATGGCCAGGGCAAACTCGCAATCCTCGCCCCTAAGTTCCCATTTGCGGTGATTGACAGCTCCATGATGGGTCATGGCGATGGAGGCACCAATGCGTTTGGGTCCTTTCACCTCGACCCGGTAGATGCCCACATTGCGCCCGCCGCTGTCCGGGTCCTTGGTGATGAACTGGGCGAAAGTGATGAACGGGCCGCTATCGCCTTCATGCCACATGATGGGCACCGGAAATTTGGTCAGATCGGGGTCCGGTATATGGACTTCCTTGCAGGCTCCCATGCTCACGATCTCGGGCGGAATTGGCTTTTCCAGGGCCCCGGCCCAGTGATGGAGCAGGTCTTGTTCCTCGCATCCGACGGCGAAGGCCACCCGGCGCCGGTCGGTGAAGGGGTTGGACAGCAATGGCATAGTGCTGCCCACCACATCCTCGAACAAAAGGACCGGGCCCTTTTTGGCCAGAGTGTGCTGAATGACGGCAGCCAGTTCATATTCCGGGCTCACCTGTTTGCTGACGCGGCAGAGCTCTCCCGCCCCCTCCAGCGCCGCCATATACTCTCTCAGATCCCCGTAAGGCATGATCAAGCCTCCTTTTTTGACACCCTATTCGACAAACAGGCCGGGCAGGGCCAATGTTAAAATTGGAAAGACGATGATGAAACCAACCCGGATGACGTCCGACATGAGAAAGGGAATGACCCCCTTGAAGGTTTCCAGCATGGGCACGTCGCGGGCCATGGAATTGATCACGAACACATTAAGCCCGACCGGTGGTGTGATCAGCCCCATTTCCACCACGATCAGGGAAATGACCCCGAACCAGATTTTCACATCATCGGCCGGCATACCGAAATCCAGCCCGGCGATGATCGGCCAAAAGATGGGCACGGTAAGCAAGATCATGGACAGGCTGTCCATGATGAAGCCCAGCAAAATATAAAGCACCACCATGGTGAGCAGAATGGTGATGGGCGGCAGGCCGGACGTCTTGAAGAATTCGGCGGCCAGCAAGGGCAATTCGGAAAAGCCCAGAAAGGCGTTGAAAATGGCGGCGCCCAGCAGGATCAGAAATATCATCCCGGATGTGACGGCGGTTCCCAAAAACACATCCAGGATGCCGTCCAGGCGCATGCCGCCCCGCATCATGGCGATCAGGAAGGTACCGATGCAGCCGACGCCCGCACCCTCGGTCGGCGTGAAGACGCCTACGTAAATGCCGCCCATGACCAAAATGAAAATCAACAAAACCGGCCAGATATCCAGCAACGCCAGCCAGCGTTCCTGACCCGTCGCCCGTTGCCCGGCGGGTCCTGAATCGGGGAACAGGCGGACGAAGATGGCGATGGCCGCGATATAGCCGGCGGCCGCCAGAATGCCGGGGAGGAGGGCCGCCTGGAACAATGTGGCGATGTTCGCTTCGACCATGATGGCATAGATAATCAGGACGATGGAGGGCGGGATAAGGATGCCCAGTGTGCCGCCGGCGGCAAGGCATCCGGTGGCCAGGGAGCCCGAATAATTGTAGCGGCGCAATTCAGGCAGGGCCACATGCCCCATCAGGGCAGCCGTCGCCAATGACGAGCCGCTGATGGAGGCGAAGCCGGCGCAGCCTCCGACGGCGGCCATGGCCACGCCGCCCCGGTGATGACCAAGCCAGGTATTGGCGGACCGGAACAGGGCCTGGCTGATGCCCGCCTTGGCGGCGAACAGACCCATCATGATGAACAATGGCGCCACGGACAGATCAAAGGACGTAAATTTCCAATACATCTCGGTCTTCAGATAGCTGAACAGGGCCGTCGGCCCGGCGATGCTCACATAGCCGACCATGCCCACGCTCAACATGGAAACCGCGATGGGAATGCGCAGCGCAAGCAGAACCAGCAAGGCCACGAAGCCGATGATGCCAATAACCAAACCACTCATAAGACGGGCACCATCAGGCGTTAAAGAAGCGGTTGGCCCTGGTCTCGGCGATGCTGCGCCCCAGGGTGTAAATTATGACGGCGATCAGGATCGCCATGCACAAGGTGGCATAGGGAAAGCTGAACCAGCGGGGAATGCCCAGGGTCAGGGTCTTTTCCGAATATTTATACATGTCGAAGCCGCCGAAGATCAGCCGCCAGGTCAGAATGGATCCGGCAATCAGATAAAGAAGAGAGCCCAGAGCATCCAATGAGGTCTTCATCCGGGTCGGCGCCCGGGTCAGGAAAAAATCCACGATCACATTGCCGCGCATCAACTGGCAATAGGGCAGGAAAGCAAAAACCGCGGTACTCGTGCCGAGCTCGATGAACTCGATATCCCCCGGGATGGGTAAGGATAAACTGAACCTGCCGCTGACGCTTATGGTCGTCATGGCGGCGACGGCCAGGATAACGGCCCCGCCGAACAGGGCCAATATCCTGGACACTTGGTAAAGCACCCGGCCCACCTTATCGGTGGGCCAGGCTGCCTCATCTGGCAATTCCGGCAATTCCGGCATTTTGGCTCCAGCCCGGGCCAGTTCCGGTTAGTGCGCCCTTACTTGATGGGGCGGTGTTTGTGGAGCATGGCCCTGGCATCGGCCAGCAGTGCGGGCCCGTCGACGCCGATCTTCTTCATTTCGGCGAACCAACGGTCGAACACCGGCTGTACCGCCTTTTTGATCTTGGCGGTTTCGGCCGCGTTCAGTTTGCTCAGCTTGTTCTTTTTCTTGGAACGCACCACCTTTTCACCGGACTTTTCGATCTTTATCCAGGTCAGGCCGGCCTTGCGCGCGATGTGGCGGCCCGAATTGGAGTCAATGACCCGCTTCAGATCGGGCGGCAGCTTGGCATAGCTTTTCTTGTTCATCAGGAAGGTGAAAACCACCGTGCCGAAGCGTGGCTGATCGCCGGACAATTGGGTGAAATTGCTGACCAATTCATGCATTTTCACAGCCGGTGCGATTTCAAACGGCAAAAGTGAGCCGGTGATCACGCCCTTGGCGATGCTGGAAGGCAGCCGAGGCAGGGGCAGACCGACAGGGGTCGCGCCCAGGGCGCCCAGCATCCACACGCCCGCCCGGTTGGCGGAACGCCATTTCCGGCCCTTGAAATCGGCCAGAGAGCGGACGGGCTTTTTGGTCATCAGCAAAAAGCCGTCGGGAACGTTGGTCAGAAGGACTTTGTAATCTTTCAGCTCTTCGGCCAGATACTTGTCCTGATAATCCTGCAGGGCCATGTTGGTGGAAACCGCATGGCGATGCATGAAGGGCAATTCGAAGACCTCGATCTTGGGCATGCGGCCTGGCGTGAAGCCGGGCAGGGTCCAGGCGATGTCGATCACCCCGTCGCGTACCTGATCAAGCAATTGGGGTGCGTGACCGCCCAACTGCATGGCCCAGAAGGGCTGAACCTTGATGCGGCCCTTCGATGCCTTGGCAATTTGTTTCGCCCAAGGGATCAAAAAATGCTTGGGCGGGTTGGCCACGGGCGGTAGGAAGGTCTGCATGCGCAGCGTCACCTCGGCCGCCTGGGCGGAGGGCGCGGCAAACAGAAAAATTGACAAAACTGCGCCTATAAAGGCGGTGAGAATCAGATGTTTCATTGAAAACTCCCTGGGATGTTGAAATTGATGACCGATGATAACACCCAATTCCCATGGGGGTAAACCGCTGTATAAATGGGGTTGTCCGCCCGGTTTGTTCCGTGTAGGGCTTGCCTCGCGGTCCATAGGAGAATTGCCATGAGTGAAACGGAACCCCGTTTGACCAGCCTGGCCCACGGCGGCGGCTGAGGGTGCAAGATTGCTCCAGCGTTGCTGGAGGAGATATTAAGCGATCTGCCACCCGCTTTCGCCGATCCGGCATTGCTGGTGGGCAGGGAGACCAACGACGACGCTGCCGTCTATCGCATAGATGACGATAAGGCGGTGGTGGCGACGACGGACTTTTTTATGCCCGTGGTTGACGATCCTTTTGATTTTGGCCGGATCGCCGCGGCCAATGCCCTGTCCGACATCTATGCCACCGGTGCCCGGCCGCTATTTTCCCTGGCCCTGGTTGGCATGCCGGTGGGCAAGATGGCGCCGTCGACCATCGCCCGCATATTGGCGGGCGGCGTTGACATATGCGCCACGGCGGGGATCGCCGTCGGCGGCGGGCATTCCATTGATTCGCCCGAACCCATCTATGGCCTGGCGGTGATCGGTCTGGTCGATCCGAAAAAAATCACACGCAACAATTCGGCCCGCCCCGGCGATGTCCTGATTTTGGGCAAGGGATTGGGCGTCGGTATCCTGTGCGCCGCACTGAAGGGAGACAGGCTGGAAGATGGGGCCTATGAGCAAATCATCACCTCGACCACCCGTCTCAATGAAATCGGCATGGAATTAGCCGAACTGGACGCGGTCCATGCCATGACCGATGTGACCGGGTTCGGCCTGATCGGTCATTTGATGGAAATCTGCCGGGGGTCTGGCTTGACCGGCAGCCTTGATCTGGAACAATTGCCCATCCTGGAAGCGGCGCCCGCACTGGCCCAGGAAGGTTTCAACACCGGCGCCGGGACGCGCAACAGGGAAACCTGGCAGGACAAGGTGTCCCTGCCGGCGGGATTGCCCGATTGGCGGCGCAACCTGCTTTATGATCCCCAGACCAGCGGCGGGCTTCTGGTGGCGGTTGATCCCGCCCAGGCCGATACCGTGCTGGCCCGGTTCCATGACAGGGATTACGCCCAGGCCCGCATCGTCGGCCAATTGAGTGAGGGCACCCCTCATATCAGCGTAACCTGATCCGCCCAGCCCGTCATGAACGCCCCTTCTGAACAGGTTCCGGTTCTCATCGTTGGCGGCGGACCGGTCGGTCTGGCCCTGGCCATCGAACTCGGCTGGCAGGGCGTGGCCTGCCGGCTAATCGAACAATCCGGCGGTACGATTACCCATCCCAAGATGAACCAGGTGGGCAACCGCACCATGGAATTCTGCCGCCGCTGGGGGATCGGGGAAAAGGTGCGCGAATTAAGCATCCCCGATGATTTTCCACGCACCTACCGGTTTATGACCTCCAGCACCGGATATGAGCTTGGCCGCTTCGAATTCCCTTCGAGGCGCGATGCCGTGCTGGAACATTCGCCCGAATATCTGCAACGCTGCTCCCAGCTTTGGTTCAATCCGTTGCTGGCTCGGCGGGCCGCTTCGCTGCCCGGTGTTGAGATTCAATATGATACCAAGCTGGAAGGTTTTGACCAGGACGCCGACGGCGTCGCGGCACGGGTGACGGAAGGGATTAATGGCGAGAGCAAGACCATCCGCGCCCAATATATGGTGGCCTGCGACGGGGCCGACAGTGGGGTGCGGGAAGCCTTGGGCATCGGGTTGGACGGTGATCATTCCCTCAGTTTCAACCTCAATATCTTTTTCGAGTGCGGCGACAGGGATACCCTTTTCGCCAATGGCCAGAGCCTGATGCAGATGCTGTTCGACGGGGACGGGCTATGGGCCGATATCGTCTCCATCAACGGCAAGGATCTTTGGCGTCTGGGTCTCATGCGCATGCCTCCCGGCAGCCATATCTCGGACGGTGAGGCGGGGGATTTGATCCGCCGGGCAGTCGGCCGGGATGTGGAATTCCGCATCCATTCGATTTTACCCTGGACGCGCAGAAGGGTGGTGGCTGATCGCTATTCCAAGGGCCGGGTGTTCCTGGCCGGCGATGCGGTGCATCAGATGTCGCCGACCGGCGGTTTTGGAATGAATACGGGCATTCAGGAGGCGGTGGATATCGGCTGGAAGCTGGCCGCCACACTGGCCGGCTGGGGCGGTGATAAATTATTGGAAAGTTACGATTGGGAACGGCGCCCGGTGGCCCGCCTGATCACCGACGAAGGGGCGCGTAATTTTACCCAGTTTCTCAAATTGCCCCACGGGCCGGCCATCGCCGAAGATACCGAAGAAGGTGCGGATATTCGCCGGCGTTTCGGTCAGGCCATGGTGGATCTCCGCATGATGCGCGAATATGACACGGACGGTATCGTGCTGGGCTATCATTATGAAGGCTCGCCGCTCATCGCCACCGACAAATCGCCGCCGCCGCCCTTCGATGTGATGCACTACCGCCCCACCGCCCGGCCCGGCCACCGTGCCCCCCATGTGTGGCTGGATGACGGACGGTCTATTTTGGATTTGTTTGGGAAAGGTTTTGTCTGCCTGAAATTTGATCAAAATACCGGATTGGATGAATTGGTCCGGGCGGCCCGGGAGCGGGGCGCACCGTTCCAGTTGGTGGACCTGGCCCAGCCCGCAATAGTCGGTCTATACGGCGCCGGGCTGGTTCTGGTCAGGCCCGACGGGCACGTGGCCTGGCGCGGCGCCGAGGCCCCGGCCGGCAAAGAGGCGGGTGCGCTTTTGGACAAACTGCGCGGCGCCTGAGAGGAAATAGAAGCAGGAGAGCGAGATGGCTAGATTGGATGGGCCGGCCTCCATAACGGTACGCAACGAGAGACTTTCCGACGAAGAGTTCTTCCGCATACGCCGGGAAGAGGTCCTGCCCCAGTGGGAGACGGGCAAGGAGATCGAGGACCTGGACGAAAATATTGCGATCGCCAAGGAACTTCCCAGGGAAAGAACCATGCCTTGAAATTGGCCGAGGCGAAAAAAGAAGGAAAGCAGATACTCATCCCTCAATTCGGCCGGGCTCTGACCGAATACATGCTCGAGGGAATGCAATATGTCGAGGAGGAATCCAACCTGGCCCCAGGCGGCATCTGGCATATTCATCCCGATTCCTTCACGCGGAAGAACCGCTACGACAAAGCCGCCGAGGGGATCGCGCGCAGCCGCGCCGAAGGCATGTCCATGCTCAATGGCTGGCCGGTGGTGAATTTCGGCGTACATGAGCCTAGGCTCAGGACCCATTAATTATTCATTCAGGATTTCACTTGATGATGCTTTT
>CAZBQG010000041.1:0-21676 GCA_964493945.1 uncultured Rhodospirillaceae bacterium | reverse complement strand
CGGATGAGCTTGGGAAGCCGTCGTATGGGTACCATATGTTAGATTTCATCCACTAAACCTCGCGCACCTCGAAGTCGATGCGGGGATCGACCACGTGATACATGATGTCGCCCAGCAGCCCCATGAGCAGGCCGAACAGGGTGAAAACATAAAGGGTTCCAAAAACGATGGGATAATCCCGGTTGATCAGTGCCTCGAAGCCCAGCAATCCCAGCCCGTCCAGGGAGAAGATGATTTCGGTCAACATGGAGCCGGTAAAAAAGATGCCGATGAAGGCAGCGGGAAATCCGGCGATGACGATGAGCATGGCGTTGCGGAAAATATGGCCGTAAAGAACGCGCCGCTCGGCCAGCCCCTTGGAGCGCGCGGTGATCACATATTGCTTGTTGATTTCATCCAGAAAGGAATTCTTGGTAAGCATGGTCAGGCTGGCGAACCCGCCGATCACCATGGAGGTCACCGGCAAAACCATATGCCACAGATAATCGGCAATCTTCATGGGCCAGCTCAGCGTATCCCAATCGGGCGAGACCAGACCGCGCAGGGGGAAAATATCCAAAAAGCTGCCACCCGCGAACAAGACGATCAGCAAGATGGCAAACAGGAAGCCGGGAATGGCATTGCCGAAGATGATTACGGCACTGGTCCACACATCGAAGCCTTCGCCATCGCGCACACTTTTGGCGATGCCCAGGGGTATGGAAATGAGATAAACCAGAAGGGTGGTCCAGATGCCCAGCGAAATGGAAACGGGCATCTTGTCGATGACCAGTTGCACGACGCTGCGGTCCTGGAAAAAACTGTCCCCCAGATCGAACACCAGATAATTCCTGGCCATGATGAAAAACCGTTCATAGGCGGGCTTGTCGAAACCGTAGAGCTTTTCGATCTCCTTGATGAATTCCGGGTCCAGCCCGCGCGCTCCCCGGTATTTGCTGGTCACCGCCTGATTACCGCCCAGGGGCCGACGCTGGCTTCCGGGTGCCGCTTCTCCCTGGCTTGATCCCGAAACCCGGGCCGTGGCTTCCACATCGGTTCCCTGAAGTTTGGCCAGGGTTTGTTCCACCGGGCCGCCGGGGGCTGCCTGAATGATGATGAAATTGACCACGACGATCCCCAAAAGGGTGGGGATCACCAACAACAAGCGGCGCAGGATATAGGCGAGCATTAAGCTGTCACTTGTTCTTGACGGACGATGATTTATCCGCCAGGGCGCCCGCCTTGGCCCGGTCCACCCACCAGCCATCGAAACCCAGCCCGTATTTGGGCGGTATTTTGGGCCGGCCGAATTTGTCCCAATAGGCGACGCGGAAGGCGCGGATATGCCAATGGGGAATGACGTAATGACCCCACAGCAACACCCGGTCTAGGGCACGGGTGCGGGTAATCAGGCTTTTGCGATCGGGTGCCTGGATGACGCCTTCGATCAGCTCGTCGATCACCGGGTTCCGGACGCCGATGATATTTCTGCTGCCCGGCCTGGCGCCGGCGGCCGATCCCCAAAAGTTCTGTTGCTCGTTGCCCGGCGACAGGGACTGGCCGAAAGAGCCTACCACCATGTCGAAATCATAGTCATCTAGACGTTTGCGGTACTGGGCCGTATCCACGGTACGCACGCTGACCTCGATGCCGAGGCGCTTGAGGTTGCGCTTGAAGGGCAGGACCACACGCTCGAAGGCAGGCGAGATAAGCAAAATCTCGAACTTGAACACAAGACCCGTCTTGGTGTGAACCAGTTTGCTGTCTTTGACCACCCAGCCGGCCAAACCCAGCAATTTCTTTCCCTGGCGCAAATTCCCCCGGATGCGCCCTGATCCGTCGGTGGTGGGCGGCTGGTAGGGTTTGGTGAAAACCTCTGGCGGAATCTTGCCCTTATAAGGATTGAGGATTTTCAGTTCCGCGGGGGAAGGAAGCCCGGCCGACGCCAATTCGGAATTGGAAAAATAGCTGCTGGTCCGGGCATATTGGCCATAGAACAAATTCTTGTTGGTCCAGGTGAAATCGAACCCATAGGCCAGCGCCCAGCGCACCAGCGGATCGGAAAAAATTTCCTTTCGCGTATTGAACACGAAACCCTGCATGCCGGTGGGGTTTTGGTGGCGGATCAGTTCTTTCTTGTAGCGGCCCTGGCGGAAGGCCGGAGAATCATAACCGGTAGCCCAGATCTTGGATGCGTTCTCGGCGCGGAAATCGTAATTCCCCGATTTAAAGGCCTCCAGCGCCACCGTGGCGTCCCGGTAATAATCGTACCGGAGAATATCGGCGTTATGGCGGCCCTTGTTGACCGGTAGTTCCGCTCCCCAGTAATCCTTCACCCGTTCATAGGTGACCGAGCGCCCGGCATCGAAGCTTTTGATCCGGTAGGGGCCGCTGCCCAGGGGCTTCTCCAGCAGGGTCTTTTCGAAATCCCGCCCGGCCCAGTAATGTTTGGGCAGGATGGGAAGCTGGCCCAGGATCAGCGGCAATTCCCGGTTGGTGGTGTTCTTGAAAGTAAATTTGACCGTGCGGGGACCGGTTTTTTCAGAGGTGATCACGTCGCGGTAATAGAACCGGTAGAAAGGCCGCCCCTTGGTGCGCAAGGTTGTCAAGCTCCAGATGACGTCTTCCACACTGACCAGCTTGCCGTCATGCCAGGCCGCTTCGGGACGGAGCGTGAATTTGACCCAGGAGCGGTCTTCGGGCACCACCATGGATTGGGCCAGAAGCCCATATTCGGTGAAGGCCTCGTCTTCGGAACTGGTCATCAGGGATTCGAACAGATTTCCCAGTCCGGCGGCCGGATCGCCCTTCAGCACATAGGGATTGAAGGTGTTATAGGTGCCGATGGCGCTGAGCCCGATGGTGCCGCCCTTGGGCGCATTGGGATTGACGTAATCGAAATGCTTGAAGCCGGGCCCGTATTTGGGGGCGCCATGCATGGCAATGCCATGAACCGGTTGCCCGGTCTGGGCCTGGGCCGGGAGAATCGACACAGCCAGGGTGATGAAGGCGGCTAGAGACCTCATTGGAACTGTCTCCCTGTTAGAGCGCAATTTACCCGTTTAGATATAATCCGGGCGGCTCAGCCTGGCAATCAAAGCCCCATCAAGTTTATGTCAGCCTTGCAGTATTTTAAGGGCGGCAGCGTGAAGCCCGGCATCACCGGCGGCCAGCACCCGCCCGTCCGAGCCAAGATCCAGGGGCTTGCCGGCCCAATCGCTCATCACCCCGCCGGCACTTTCGATCACCGGCACCAGGGCGCAATAATCATAGGGCTGCAAATCGGCCTCGCAGACCAAATCGGCAAAGCCCGCCGCAACCAACCCATAGGCATAGCAATCCGCCCCATAGAGCATATGTTTGACGCTTCTCCGCAACCGTTCGAACCCATCCCGTTCATCGCCGTCTGCAAACATGTCGGGCGAGGTGGTATAGCCCCAGGCATCGGCGAGGGACGCGCAGCTCCGCGTTTTTGCGGGCCCCTGGCTGAAGCTGGCGAGCATTCCAGTGGCCCCGATCCAGCGCTCACCCAGGATCGGCTGATCGATGATACCCAGCACCGGGCATCCTTGATGGGTCAGCCCGATCAAGGTGCCGAACAAGGGTTTGCCGGTGACGAAGGATTTGGTCCCGTCGATGGGGTCCAGCACCCAGACATATTCCGCATCCGTATTCTCGGCGCCCATTTCCTCGCCCAGGATGCCGTGCTCCGGGCACTCGCCTGCCAGGATATCCCGCATGACCGCTTCGGCCTCCCGGTCGGCCACGGTTACCGGGGTGGCATCCGCCTTGTCTTCCACCTGGTCCAGGTTCCGGAAATGGCGGCGCAGTACCTCTCCCGCGGCATTGGCCAAAGCTTCAGCGACTGGGATCAGGGATTGGGGCGCCGGTTCCATGATGGAAACCCTCAGGGCAGGGGCAGGGGCTTGTCGCTCAGGGTCCGCAGAAATTTGATCAGATGGGCACGGTCTTTCACCTTTTTCATGCCGGGAAAGGCCATCTTGCCCTTGGGCAAAAACTCCTTGGGCTTGGTCAGATATTTATCCATATCCTGGTAACTCCAGCGCCCGCCAAGCTCCTTCATGGGCTTGGAATATTTGTATCCCGCCACCACCCCCCGGGGGCCGCCCAATGCACCCCAGATATTGGGGCCGATGCGGTGCTTGGCGCCTTTCTTAATGGTGTGGCAGACGAGGCATTTTTTTACCAACTTGCGCCCCTTACCCGCGTCGGCGGCGCCGATGCTGGCCAGCACCGGGCTCTGGGCAGCTTCTTTGGGCGCCGGCTTGGCGGCTTGTTTGGCGGCTTTCGGGGCTTGCTTTTTTGGCTTGGCGGCGGGTTTCTCCGCCTTCGCCGTCTGGCTCGTGGCATGGCTGGATGGGGTTGACGGGATTAACTGATCGCCAATGAAATTGACCAGCCAAATCATCCACACCGCGCACAACACGGCAGCAAAAATCTTGTTGACCTCCAAGCTCCACATGACCCCACCTCACCCTATTCATTGATCCGACGGAGCCCCGCCCCGTTGCGCTTGGGTATAGGGGATGGCGGGTGAAAAGTATAGGGCCGGGGCCGGCTTGTTTGACACTCATGCCCGCCCTGCCGATACTCCCGCGGGCCTCGGCCGGGTAAGTGGCGGGGCGGAACATGGAAAGTTGAAACCTATGGCGGAAGCCAACAACATCATCGCCTTTCAGGGCGCCATCGGAGCCAATTCGGATCTGGCCTGCCGCGAGTCCAGGCCCGAAATGGAGACCCTGCCCTGTCATTCATTCGAGGACACCTTCGCCGCCGTACGCGACGGGCGGGCGGAACTGGCCCTGATTCCCATCGATAATTCGGTGGCAGGGCGGGTGGCCGACATCCATCACCTGTTGCCCGAATCGGGCCTGTTCATCATCGGCGAACATTTTCAACCCGTGCATCATCACCTTCTGGCGGTGCCGGGTGCGGAGCTTAGCGATCTCACCCATGTGCACAGCCATGTCCATGCCCTCAACCAATGCCGTGAGGTCATCGCAGAATTGGGCCTGGAGCCCACCGTTCATGTGGATACGGCTGCTGCTGCTGCGGATATAGCCGAGCGGGGCGACAAGCATCAGGCGGCCATCGCCTCTGATCTGGCCGGACGCATTTACGAGCTGAATTCCCTGCGCGCCAATATCGAGGATGCGGAACACAACACGACGCGCTTTTTGGTCATGTCCCAACAAGCGGTGGAGATAGCGCCTGACGCCGATCCCTGCATCACCAGTTTCGTCTTCCGTGTGCGCAACGTTCCCGCGGCGCTTTATAAGGCGCTGGGCGGTTTCGCCACCAACGGCGTCAATATGATCAAGCTGGAAAGCTATCTGGTGGGCGGAGGCTTCATCGCGGCGCAATTTTATGCCGAGGTGGAAGGCCATCCGGACGGCGAGAATCTACGCCTCGCCCTGGAGGAAATCGATTTCTATTCCCATGAGGTGCGCATCCTGGGAACCTACCCGGCGGCGACGTTTCGGCGGGAGGGGGGGGAGTAGTATCAGGAATTATCCCTGAGCCAGCCATCGATCAGCCAGCGCGATATGGATAACTTGCCGGGCAGGCCTTCCGGCTCGGCCCGGGCCATTTCCTTGACTTCTTCCACGGTGAACCAGCGGGCCTCGACCAGCTCGGTCTCATCGACGGCGATCTCCGTCGATGTGGCGCGAGCCCGGTAGCCCAGCATGAGGGAGGCGGGGAAGGGCCAGGGCTGGGAGGCCTGATATTGCACATCGGTCACATGAATGCCGCTTTCTTCCATTACCTCGCGGGCGACGGCGTCTTCCAGGGTCTCGCCGGGTTCGACGAAGCCCGCCAGGGTCGAGAAGCGGATGCCCTTAAACCGCCGTCCCTGGGCCAAAAGGGCGTGCTCGACCCCCCCACCGCTTCTCGAAACGAGCATGATGACGGCCGGATCGGTGCGCGGGAAATGAACCCTGGCGCAATCCGCGTTGGAACATTTCCTCTCATGCCCGCCGCGCCTCGAAAGGGTCTCGGCACCACAGGAGCCGCAAAACATATGTTTGCCATGCCAATAACTGAGCGCGCGCGCATAGGCCAGCATACCCGCCTGATTGCGGTCCATGTCGGTGGCCGCCAGGCGCAGATCAGCGAATTTGGAACCATCGGGTAAAGGAAAAGCTTCCGCCTCTTTCGTGGCCGGCAGGTCGATGCCGAAAAACGCCTGCTCCCCCTCCAACCCCAGAAAGACCGTCTGGGTGGACATGCCGCGCAAAGCCTCGGCATTGCCACCCATCAAATACACGGCCTGGGGCTCCTTATCCTCGAGGATCAGGCTGCGGTTGCGCCAAACTGGAACAAAGACCGAGTCGGCGCTGTTCAGGCGCTGATCCAGCCAATCGGGGTCGCTACGTAGATGGTGGGCCCGGTCAAGATCAACCCCGGTGAAATAAAGCTTTTCTTCCATGGGATGGGAAATTTGCACGGTCCCGCCTTTCTGGCAATGGGGCTGGGGGGGGCGGGGGCTGAAGGTAAGATTGCCAGCATGCTCAGGGCCGGGTATTTTTGCCCCATGGTGCCGAAAAATTCGAAATCCATGCCTCTCGTCATCTTTTTGCTGGGCGCGGCATTTTTGCTGGCCGGATGCACGCCGGGGGAACTGGCCGGCGGCGATATCCCGCTCAGCCGGAAAGAGACTTCCGAAATCCTGGAAAAGGCGGGCTGGAAATTGGCCGAGAAGGTCGATATCGATATCCGTCAGCATGAATTCCGCCCCTCCATCATCCGCCTGCTGCGGGGCGAGCCTTATATTCTGATCCTGGAAAACCGCGACGATGTGGAGCATCTGTTCCTGGCCCGGGAATTTTTCAAGACGGCCGCCATACTCAAACTGATCCGTAATGAAGAACCGGTGCCGGGCCCGGTCACCACGGTGATCGAGCTTCAGCCCGGCGATCTGGCCGAGCTGCATTTCATTCCCGCCCGCGACGGCTGGTTTCCCTTCGAGGACGGCTCGCCGGGCCTGCATCATGAACTGATCAGCATCGCGCCGCTCAGCCGGGGCAAGACGCGGTGCATGGTCGGCTCATTTATCGTTCAAGAGTGAAGCCCTGGTATCGTTCAGGAATAACCTTAATATTATTGCCCGGCCCGCCCGTTGAACTGCTATAGTTCAGGTGGGAGGTCGGCCGCGGACGAACCGCTCGCTAACCCGGTCAGGTCCGGAAGGAAGCAGCCGCAACGAGTTTGTTCGGGTCGCGCGTCCGGCCTTCCACCTGAACCCAAAGAACCCACCGGGACCGAATGAGCGAGACAGATACAGAAACGGAAGGCGGCGCGCAATATCTGGTGCTGGCGCGCAAACACCGGCCGGCCGATTTTGCCGCCCTGGTCGGCCAGGACGCCATGGTCCGCACCCTGACCAACGCCTTTGCATCGGGCCGCCTGGCCCATGCTTTCGTGCTGACCGGCGTGCGCGGCGTGGGCAAGACGACGACGGCCCGGATCATCGCCCGGGGGCTCAATTGCATCGGCCCCGACGGGACGGGCGGACCGACCATCACGCCCTGCGGCACCTGCGATAACTGCCAGGCCATCGCCGAAGACCGCCATGTGGACGTTCTGGAAATGGACGCCGCCAGCCGCACCGGGGTTGACGATATCCGCGAACTGATCGACGGGGCGCGCTATCGGCCCGTATCGGCCCGCTACAAGGTCTATATCATCGATGAAGTGCATATGCTGTCGCGCAACGCCTTCAACGCGCTCTTGAAGACCCTGGAAGAGCCGCCCGAACATGTGAAGTTCATCTTCGCCACCACCGAAATTCGCAAGGTGCCGGTGACCGTTTTGTCGCGCTGCCAGCGTTTCGATCTGCAACGCATTAGCACGGATACGCTGGACGCTTATTTCTCAGAGATCGCCGGGCGTGAAGGGGCGCGCATTACGCCCGGCGCCATTTCCCTCATCGCCCGGGTCGCCGATGGCAGTGCCCGGGACGGGCTCAGCCTGTTGGATCAGGTCATGAATGCCGGCGCCCAGGGTGAAGAAGAGATCAGCGAGGAAAGCCTGCGCCAGATGTTGGGTCTGGCCGACCGGGAGAAAAGTTTTGATCTCCTGGAAAAACTGATGCGGGGTCAGGTGGCTGACGCGCTGGGCATTTTTGATGAGGAATATGCCTCGGGCGCCGATCCGGTTTTGATCCTGGGGGATTTGCTGGAAATCACCCATTGGCTGACCCGCATCAAGGTGGTGCCGGAAGCCGCCGAGGGCCGGCCGGTATCCGAAATGGACCGGCGCCGGGGGACCGACATGGCCGGTAAACTGGCCATGGGTGATCTGGCCAGGGCCTGGCAAATGCTGCTCAAGGGATTGGGCGAGGCACAGATGGCGCCTTCGCCCGTACGCGCCGTGGAAATGGTCCTGGTGCGCCTGGCCTATGCCGCTGATCTGCCGAGCCCGGCGGATGCGGTGCGGGCGCTGGCGGGGGATCAGCCACCGGCTCAAACCGCACCACCTGAAACCCCGCCAAGCCAGGCCCCACCCGCCTCCACCGCATCGTTGGCAACACCTGCCTCGTTCGAGGATGTGGTGCAATTGGCCGGCGGGAAGAACGAGCGGATTCTCATGGATCATCTGATCAATCATGTGCATCTGGTCAGCTTCGAGCCGGGCCATATTGAGCTTCGCCCCGATGATGAGGCGCCGGCCAGTTTGACCAGTGATTTAATCCGCCTGCTCAACGATGCCACGGGGACACGCTGGATCGTCGGCATTTCTTCCCAGGCGGGTGACAAGACTTTGGGGGCGGCCAGCGACGAAAGCCAGGCCCAGCAGATGGAAGAAGTGGAAAATCATCCCCTGGTGCGCTCGATCATGGAAACCTTCCCCGGCGCCTCCATTGAGGCTGTGCGCCCAGCTGGATCAACAAATCCAGTGGAAGATGAACCCGACATAGAGGAAAAAGCATGAAAAATCTTGGGCAGATGATGAAGCAGGCCCAGCAGATGCAGGCCAAGATGGCCGAAATGCAGGAAAAGCTGCTGGAGCTTGAAATCACTGGCATTTCCGGCGCGGGGATGGTGTCCGTCACCCTGAACGGAAAGAAGGAGCTGACGGGTATCAAGATCGACCCGGCCCTGGCCGATGGCGAGGAGGTGGAGGTGCTGGAGGACCTGATCAAGGCCGCTTTCAGCGATGCCGCCGCCAAGGCCGATGCCGAAGCCGCCGAGCGCATGAGTGAATTGACCGGCGGTCTGCAATTGCCACCCGGAATGACCCTGCCTTTCTGAGACCTAACCATGGCCGCAACCGACATCGAAAGCCTGATCCAGCTTCTGGCTAAATTGCCGGGGCTGGGTCCCCGTTCCGCCCGGCGCGCGGCCTTGCATCTGATCAAACAAAAAGAAGGGCTGATGGCGCCCCTGGCCCGGGCCATGGAGCAGGCGGCGGAACGCATCACCAAATGTTCCCGCTGCGGCAATTTCGACACCCAGGACCCCTGCGCGCTATGCGCTGATGAAAAGCGCGATGCCAGCCTAATCTGCGTCGTCGAGGAGGTGGCCGATCTCTGGGCCCTGGAGCGCACGGCAAGTTTCGGGGGTTTCTATCATGTGCTGGGGGGCGTGCTTTCGCCCTTGGACGGCATCGGTCCGGAGGATCTGGACATCGCCGGTCTCATAGCCCGGGCAGGGTCCGGCGAGGTAAAAGAAATAATCATGGCCACCGGCGCCACAGTGGACGGCAAGACCACGGCCCATTACATCACCGACCGGCTGAGCGGTTGCGGCGTCACCATATCGGCCCTGGCCCACGGCATCCCGGTGGGCGGCGAGCTGGATTACCTGGACGACGGAACCCTGAGCGCCGCCCTCAAGGAGCGGCGGTCTTTTTAGCTTCCGTCTTCCCCGCCGCCGGTGAGGTTGGGCAATTCACCGATCTCCTCGGCCTCACCATCAATAACATTTTCGCTTTCCGCGCTGATCAGCTGATAGCTGGCCAGGTTTCCCGGCAGGCCCTTATGGCGGGTCGGGCGCACGCCCTTGGACGCAATATCGCGCATGCGGGGCAATAGCCGGCTGTTGATGGATTGGGTCAGCTTGACGAAATTATCGGAAGCCGTCTTCAGCCCGCTGCCCACCCGCCCGGTGTGATCGAGCGCGATGGCCACGCTGTCCATCAGGCTTTGGGTCAGTTCGATGATCTGTTCCTGGTTTTCCGTGCGTTTGCCCAAATCGATTTCGACCCGGGCGAAGCCGATCAGGCAGGTGAGCGCGGCCGGGCCGGCAACCGATATTTCTTGCTTGGCCGCCTTTTGGATGAATTGGGGATCGCCCCGGGCGATTTTGTCGATGGCGCCTTCATTGGGCAGATACATGATGCTCATGATGCGTTTGATCTCATCGCCCCGCCCCGCTTCCCGGTAACCGGCGATGATCTCTTCCTTGTAATTCTTGCTGGCCAATGAAGTGAGATGTTGGTTCATGGTGCGCGCCAGATTCTTATAGGCTTCTTCCTCCTCTTCCGTTCCTTCGGCTTCGGCCAATTCCAAAAGGAATTTGGATGCCTTGGAATCCACCACCAGGACCGTATTACCGGGCAGGAAGAGGATGGCGTCGGGGCGCAGTTTCTTGCCCTCGATCTGGCTTTGGATCAGGAAATCCCGGCCCTTTTCCAACCCGAAGGATTTAAGGGAATTTTCCAGCCCGATTTCGGCGAACATGCCCGCACCGCCGGGGCTGGACAGGGCGCGCCAGACGGTTTCGGCGGCTTCCTCGCTTTCCTCGACCCGGCTGTCCAACACGCTGATCACCTTGGACACATCCTCGAAGCGTTTGAGCAGATTTTCCGTTGTTTTTTTGGTCAGCTCCTCGCTTTCCTTCTTAGCCGCTACCGTTTCACGCTTATGGTCTTCCAGAAGCTTTGAGGAAATTTTTTGCGACGAAGCAAGTGCCGCATCCTGCACCGCCTTGAAGCCTTCGACCTTGGCCTGTTCCCAATCCACCATGCGCCGGTTCATGCCCTCGATTTCCTCATCCTTCACGACAACGGATTTTTCGGCTTCGTTCTTTGCCGCCAGGGCTTGTTCCAGTTGGGCGCTTTTCTGGTCCCGCTCTTGGGTCAGCTCCTGATGGGATTTTTCAAGCTCGCCCAATTGGGTGCCCAGCCTCACCACCTCCAGCCCGGCCTTCGTGCCGGCCATGTGGCGCCAGATCAGCAATCCGGCCAATACCAGAACGGCGAGGATGAGAAGGATCAGGTTCATTTCCATGTCCTGAATCTGCCCGAGAAGGTGGGCCTTGGCAATGCACCAAATCCAGCCCTAATCTTGACCTTGAACCAGAGAGAGATTATGCCGGTCCCACATGGCTATTTTGCAAATCATAAAAGCCCCCGATCCTCGCCTGAAACTGTCCTGCGAGCCCGTCGAGCATGTGGATAAGGACATCAAGCGCCTGATGGAAGATATGCTGGAAACCATTTATGACGCGCCGGGTATCGGCCTGGCCGCCCCCCAGGTGGGCATCACCAAGCGGGTCATCGTCGCCGAGGTGGTGCGCGCCGAGGAAAAGCGCCAGCCCTATCTGATGGCCAATCCGGAAATCCTGTGGGCGTCCGACGAGGAATGGGAATATGAAGAAGGGTGCCTCTCCCTGCCCGGCCAATATGCCATGTTGATGCGCCCCGAACGCATCCGCATCGCCTATCTGGATGAAAACAATAAGGCCCAGGAGATGGAGGCCGAAGGTATTCTGTCTACCTGCATTCAGCATGAAATGGACCATCTGGACGGCAAGTTGTTCGTCGATCATCTGTCCAAGCTGAAACGCCAATTGATTCTGCGCCGCCTGGTCAAACAGCAAAAACAGAAGGCGGCGGTCAACGCCTGAGTTGCATGAATTCCCAATCCCTCCGTCTGGCCTTCATGGGCAGTCCGGATTTTTCCGTTCCCGTGCTGGATGCTCTGATCGGGGCCGGGCACCGGATCGAAGCGGTCTATTGCCAGCCGCCCCGGGGCGCCGGGCGCGGCCAGAAATTGCGCCCCTGCCCGGTCCAGGTTTTCGCGCAAAGCAAAAATCTGGAAATCCACCATCCGGCCGACCTGAAAGATACCGATGTCCAGGCCGGGTTTGCTGGGCTGGAATTGGACGCCGCCGTGGTCGCGGCCTATGGGCTGATCCTGCCCCCCGCCATTTTGGCGGTACCTCGTATGGGCTGCATCAATGTGCATGCCTCCCTGTTGCCCCGCTGGCGTGGCGCCGCACCCATCCAGCGGGCCATCGAGGCGGGCGACGAAGAAAGCGGCGTGACCATTATGGCCATGGATGAGGGGTTGGATACGGGCGCCATGCTGATCAGTGAAGCAACTCCCATCATACCCGGTATGAATGCGGGCATGCTCCATGACGCCTTGGCCGAAATCGGCGCCCGGCTGATCACCCGGGCCGTGGCCGGCCTGGCGGCGGGCGAGATCGAACCCGTTCCTCAACCGGATAGGGGCGTGACCATGGCCAAAAAAATCGATCCCGCCGAAGGGCAAATCGACTGGACCCGTACGGGCAGCGAATTGGAACGCGCCGTGCGCGCCTTTTCGCCCTGGCCCGGCGCCTGGTTCGATCATGATGGCGGGCGTATCAAGGTCTTTGCGGCTAGCCTGGAGGAGGGCGCGGGCATGCCCGGCACCGTGCTGGATGATCAATTGACCATCGCCTGCGGTGAGGCCGCCCTGCGCCCCACCCGCCTGCAACGGGCTGGAAAATCGCCTATGGAGACGACGGATTTTCTGCGTGGCTACGAGCTGGTGGCAGGCACCCGTTTGGGCCCCCGGTAATGCCCCGCATCAAGCTGACCATCGAATATGACGGGGGTGGCTATTCGGGATGGCAGCGCCAGAAAAACGGCGTGGGCGTGCAGCAGCTCATCGAAGAGGCCATCAAGGAATTCTCAGGCGTCATCACTACTCTCTATGGGGCCGGGCGCACCGATGCGGGGGTCCATGCCACGGGCCAGGTGGCCCATTTCGATCTGGCCCGGGACGATGGCGGAGACAAGGTGCGGGACGGGCTCAATTACCATCTTCGCAAACACGCCGTTGCCATCGTCGAGGCCGCCCAGGTGGCGGACGATTTCGATGCCCGCTTTTCGGCCCGCCAAAGGGCTTATCTCTACCGCATCCTGGACCGCCGCCCACCGACGGCGCTGCGCCGGAGAAAGGTCTGGTGGACGCCCGTGGCGCTGGATGCCCAGGCCATGAACGAGGCCTGCACCTCTTTGCCCGGCAAGAAGGATTTCTCAACCTTCCGCGCTGCCCATTGTCAGGCCGATGGTCCGGTCAAAACCCTGGATGAGCTGTCCGTCACCCGTGAAGGCGATGAAATCCATGTGACGGCGCGGGCGCGGTCTTTTCTCTATAACCAGGTGCGCATCATGGTCGGCACCCTCAAGCTGGTGGGTGAGGGGAAATGGACGGCAAAAGATGTGCAAGCCGCTCTGGAAGCCTGCGACCGGGCCCAAGGCGGCCCGACGGCGCCGCCCGAGGGGCTTTATCTGACGGAAGTTCTTTATTAGAGCGCTACTTCCCGAACAACCCCTTCAGCGCCTTGCCGAACCCTTCGACGGTGCTTTTTACGCCGAGCTCGGGTTTGGGCTCTCCGGCGGGTGGCGGCGGCGGCGCGCTTTGCGCCTGGGGCTTTTTCTTTTGCACCTGAACCAGGGGCTTGCCGGCCAGGGCCAGGGCGCAGTAATCGGTCTCACCCGTATCGTCGCCGGTGGCGCCAGTGGCACTGCCAATGGCACTCAGCACGGTGGTCAGCCCGCCCGTGGCGATACCCGCCGCCGTCTTGGCGATTTCCTTGGCAACAGCGCCTGCGTCCGGCAGGACGGAGGGAGAGGCGAAAGTGCCGCCGACCGAGAAGGGAATGACCGCCGTCGCCAGATTGGCCTTCTTGGAGCGCGGATTGAATTTAAGATTGATCTTTTCGGCTGCCAGATCGATACCGCCTTTGCCGATCAGGGATATGCCGCCGGTCTCCACAAGCAGGGCTTTGGCCCCGGCCTGACCCGATTTGATGTCGAAATGGACGACGGCGCAGCGCAAATCCTTGTCGCCCTTGCTTTTGGAAAAGGGCGAGGCGGCGGCGATAATGTCGGCTGAGAGGATAGTGAGTAGGGTGGAATTGATTCGTCCGTTCTGGTTGGTCAGGCAGAGCTGCCCGTTGAGCCCGGCCATCAGGGCCCGGACCGAGGCGCCCGAGCTCAGAAGATCGCTCGCCAGATCCATCTTTCCGGTGGCGATATCGGTGATAGAAAGCTGCTTGAGGAGTTGACCGTAATCCAGCTGAGTTATCCTGAGGCGGGATTCCAAGCGGGTCGGTTTGGCGCTGGCGTCCAGATCAACCCGGCCGCCGATTTTCCCGCCACTGAAATTAGCCGCCAGGGGATTGATTCTGAGCCGCCCATCCGCCAATTGGATATCCAGGTCCAGATCAGTGACGGCTATCTTGATGACGCGCAAAAGCTTGCCCTTGAATTTGATCGCCGCGTCGATGGCGCTCAATCCGTCCAGAGGCAAGGGATTGGCCGGAAAGACCCGCCCGTCCTTCTTTTTGGCAGGCTGGGCGGCAGCGGATGGGGATGGACCAGATGCCGCCTTCCCCTTCTGCCCGGCCGTCAGGCTGTCCAGATCGAGTAATCTGGAGGACAGGTCGGCTTCCAGCCGGGGGCGCTTGGCGCCAAACCCGATAGCCAGACGGCCAGCCAGGTCATTGCCGCCCAAATTCAACACCATGGCGCTCAGCCCATAGCCCGACGGACTGTCGGGAAGCTTACCCTTGAGGGACAGGGGATGGGCCGGCACGGGGCCCGCATCTTTCAGGCCCGGCGCCAGAACCGAGGCGGCCTTCACGGTCTTTGCCAGATCGGTGATTTTCAGATCCAGCCCCAATCCCAGCCCTTGCCGGCCAGGGGCTTGGCGATTTCACCCTTGATGCCCAACCGGGCGCCCAGAAGGCCGGCCTGCAACTAGACCGGATAAGGCGTGCCGCCGGTGAGGGCAGAGGGCGCGCCCAACTGGCCTTCCGCGTTGAAGGCGGCACCATTGAAGGAACCGGCCGCCTTGAAGCCAAGGGGCGCCGCCATGCCGTCGGCGGTGAGGTCCAGGGACTGGATTTGGATCACCGTCTGGCGCCCGGTCTGGTCGTCCTTGTGGGTCAGTTTGACATTTTCGATGCTGACGTCACGCACCACGGGAATGGGGGCGGGCCCTTTTGGTCACCTGAGCTGGCCTTTTCCGGGGCCGGCGAGGCTCCACCGCCCAGCAGCCAGTTGGGGCGGCCTTTCTTGTCGGTTTCCAGCAAAACATCCAGCCCGGTCAGCCGGACCCGGTTGATTTGGATATCGCCCTTGATCAAGGGCAACAGTTCAAGTTCGGCCTCAAAGCTGCCCAGCTTGACCATTTCCGGGCGCGAGCCCCAGGCGGCATTGGCCAGGGTGACGCCTTGAACGCTCAAGGATGGGGTCAGGGACAGATTCAGATCCAGATTACCCGAAATCACCAGATCGCGCCCGGTCGCCGCCTTGGCCTCTTCGGCCACAAGTCCCCGGTATTGATTGAAATCCGTTGATAACAGAACCGCCACCACCGCGACAATCACGGCGATGACCGCCAATCCAAAACCGATCAGAATTTTTTTTCACAACTTTCCTCCCGCTGTTATGGCCTCCCGCTACTTTGGTTCATTTTAGAAGCAAAGGGTGGAAAGGATAAACGGATTTCCATTTCTGGGTTGGGGACCCCAAAAAAAACCGGTCCCAAAAAGGGGCCGGCTTAGTTAAACAGGGAAGCATCGGAACCGAACCGACGAATCGGTCGCACTGGGAAGGTGTAGCCCCGATTGACGCGGAGTATGGATGATGGGCCGGTTTGCCACCTTGATGCAGATCAAGTTTTGTTCGTTTTATGCCGTAATTTGCCAGTCTGGGGGTTTTTTTGGCTCCGGCAAAATCCCCAGTTGAAACCCGGCTAGCCCTCTTCCTCGGGCACGATATTGGCTTCAATGAGCGCGCGGATATCTTCCGGCATGGGGGCCGATTGCCGGGTTTCCGTATCGAAGGAAACCTCCACCGAGGTCTGTTTGGCGCAAAGATGGCCGCCATCGGTGTCATACATGCGCTGTTCGTAGGTTATGGACCGGCTGCCCATTTTGCGAAAGGCGCCCTTGATCAGAATTAGGCCACCGGCCCTCACCTCATGGACGAAATCGAGGGATATATTGGCGATCACCAGGGCGATCTTGCGTTCGGTCAGCTCTTTCAGGCTGATGCCGATCTGGTTCCACATATGAAAGCCGCCATCATCGAAAAAATGGGTGTAGTACCGCACATTCAGATGTCCGTAATGATCACAATGGCGGGGCAGCACAACGCCCCGATAGGTTTCGGTCCAATCAGCCATCGAACTTTCCTTTCATCCACTAGCCGCTGAGCAGCATGATCCGGGCGACCACATTGATAAATAAGCCCAGGAGGAAATCCACCGCCACCAGCCCGACCGCGGTCAGCGGCCCCAAAACCAAAGCCGTGCGCGTAATGAACCAGACATAGATGAGCACCAGGGCGAGGATGGCGAAATTAAGCGGCTGGGCCAGGCCCATGGGCAGGAGCCGGAAATCCGCCAGAATCAGAAAAGGCATGTAAAGCGCGTTCTGCCAGACCGAGGCCCAATTATAGGCGACGATATAGGGGACATATTGCTCGTCCCGCTCCAGGGCGCGGACCAGACTGACCATAAGCAGGGGGAAGGCGACCCAGGCAATGACATAAGCGACGGAATGGATCGAAAAATAGCGCCAGACCGGCACATCCACATGGCCCGCCTGAAAGCGCACGCCAAGAAACACCAAATATAATGGCGCCACCAGGGCCGCGGCATAAAAGGACCGCCAGAAGCCCTGGATGGAGGTATCGAAATATGCCATGCCCCGCTCGTCGCCCCGGGCCAGGCGGTAGGCGCCGTACATCCCCCGTGAGGCTTCACCAAGCGTGATCATGGCGTCTCAAAATAGGCCTCGAGCACAGCCAGGTAAATATCCGTCAGATCGGCCAGATCGCTAAGGGCCACCCGTTCATCGGCGCCGTGCATGGTGGCGCCGACCAGACCGAATTCCGCCACCGGGCAGTAATCTTTGATATATCTGGCATCCGACGTACCGCCCGACGTGCTCAGTTCGGGCGCCTCGCCGGTGATCTTTTGCACGGCCGCCGAAATGGCCTGGCTTAGCGGGCCGGGCGGCGTGAGAAAGGCTTCGCCCGAAACCTCGATCTCTAATTCAAATTCGCCGCCCGCCTCATCCAGATGGCGCCGCACCCAGCTTTCCACATCTCCTGAGCGGTGCAGATCATTGAAGCGCACATTGAAGCGGGCCTCGGCCCGGGCAGGGATTACATTGGGTGCCGGGTTACCTACATCAACGCTGGAGATTTCCAGGGTGGAGGGCTGGAAATGATCCGTCCCCTCATCCAGCTTGTTCGACGTGATCGCCCCCAACATGGTCATAAGGCGGTTGATGGGATTGTCGGCCAGATGGGGATAGGCCGTATGCCCGGCCCGCCCGATGACGCCCAAGCGCCCATTGAGGCTGCCGCGCCGCCCGACTTTGACCATCTCACCCAATCGCGCCGGGTTTGTCGGCTCGCCCACCAGGCAGACATCGGGCAGTTGGTCTTCTGCTTCAAGCCAGCCTAGGATTTTGCGTGTGCCGTTGATCGAAGGGCCTTCTTCATCGCCGGTGATCATCAGGCTGATGGAGCCCGGGCAGGGCCCGAAGCGGGAGACGGCGGCGACGAAGCAGGCGATGGCCCCTTTCATATCGGCGGCGCCCCGCCCATAAAACATATCGTCACGGATTTCTCCGGCGAAGGGGTCGGCGCTCCAGTCGGCGGCATCTCCGACGGGTACCACATCCGTATGGCCGGCGAAACAGAAATGGGGTTCACCCTGGCCCAGACGGGCAAAAAGATTGTCCACATCGGACGTGCCCGGCTCGGAAAAGGGCAGGCGCCGGCAGGAAAATCCAAGCCCTTCCAGCGCCCCCGTCAACACATCCAGCACGCCCGCATCGTTGGGTGTGACGCTGGGGCATTGGATCAGGGCGCGGGCCAGCGCCACCGGGTCTTGAAGGCCGGTCACTCTCTCAACAAGTCATTTATGGAGGTTTTAGACCGGGTCTGCTTGTCCACCTGCTTGACGATGACCGCGCAATAAAGCCCCAGGCCCGCTTCGGCGCCGGCGCCCGAACTTGTCGCCAGGCTGCCCGGCACGACCACCGAATAGGCCGGCACCCGGCCCATATGAATCTCGTCCGTCGCCCGGTCGAAGATTTTGGTCGACGCTCCGATATAGACGCCCATGGAAAGCACCGAGCCCTCTTCCACAATGACTCCTTCGGCCACCTCCGATCGCGCCCCGATGAAACAATTATCTTCGATGATCACAGGATCGGCCTGCAAGGGCTCCAGCACGCCGCCGATGCCCGCGCCGCCCGATATATGGCAATCCCGCCCGACCTGGGCACAGGAGCCCACGGTCGCCCAGGTATCGACCATGGTGCCGCTATCCACATAGGCGCCCAGATTGACGAAGCTGGGCATGAGCACCACGCCCGGCGCGATATGGGCCGAATGGCGCACGATGCAGTTGGGCACGGCCCGGAAACCGGCCTCGGCGAAGCGGGCTTCGGACCATCCGTCAAATTTGGAGGCCACCTTATCGAACCAGGTGCCGCCGCCGGGCCCGCCCCCGATGGGCGACATGTCATTGAGCCGGAAAGACAAAAGCACGGCTTTCTTGAGCCATTGATTGACCTGCCAGCCGCCGCCGGATTTTTCGGCCACGCGCTTTTTGCCCTCATCCAGCAGGGCCAGGGTGTTTTCCACCGCTTCACGCACCTCGCCCTGGGTTGCGCCCGATACATCTTCCCTGGCCTCCCATGCGGCATCGATGGTTGCTTGTAATTGGCTGTCGGTCACTGTTTTGGCCCTTCTTCCTGGCACTACATTAAGGGCCCGCAAGATGGTTCAAGGGGCTCCGGCTGTCAACCGCCTGCCACCCTTGCCAGCCAATCGGCCAAATCAGCAATGATAAAATCGGGCTGTTCATTTTCCAGTCCGGCCACCGCCCAGGGCGTATCGGTTTCAACCCAGACCGTGGTCATGCCTAAATCCTTGGCCGGGCCCAGATTGCGCACCACATCCTCGATCATGATTGTTGCTTCGGGGTTCAGGGAATAATCGGCGACCAGCTTTTCATAAACCTTGATCTCGGGCTTGGGCAGATAATCGGCGGCGATGATGTCGAAAATGCCTTCGAAATGGCGGGCTACCTCCAGGTGGTCCAGAATGCGTTCCGCATGATCATGGCTGGCATTGGTGAAAATCAATTTGCGCCCGGGAAGCATTCCCAGCGCCCGGTCAAGCCGGGCGTTGGGAACGATCGCCGTGATGTCCACCTGATGGACGTAATCCAGATAAGGGCCGGGATCCATACCGTGGCGCTCCATCATGCCTTTCAGCGTGGTGCCATGTTCGCGGAAATAGTTTTTCTGGATGCCGTAAGCTTGCGCCGGCGTGACCTCCAGATAGCCGGCAATATAGAGGCACATGCGCCGGTCGATCTGGTCGAACAGATTGGAGCTGGCCGGGTACAGGGTATTGTCCAGATCAAAGACCCAGGCTTCCATCCCGCCCAGCCGGGCAAGGCCCGCTGCGTCAGCTCTTTTCAATAAGAGTGCCCGCCCCATGTTCGGTGAAGAGTTCCAGAAGAAGGGCATGGGGGACCCGTCCATCCATGATCACGGCGGCTTCCACCCCACTGTCGACCGCCGCCAGGCAGGTTTCAAGTTTGGGAATCATGCCGCCCTTGATGGCGCCGTCCTTCATCATCTTGCGGGCTTTTCTGACGTTCAGCTTGCCCACCAGTTTGCCCTTGGCATCCAGCACGCCTTCCACATCGGTAAGCAGCAAAAAGCGCGTGGCGCCGACGGCAGCGGCGATGGCACCGGCGGCCGTATCGGCATTGATGTTCAGGGTTTCGCCCTTGGGGCCTACGCCGATGGGCGCGATCACCGGGATCATGTCGGATTGCAAGAACAGCTCCAATAAATGAGGCGAGATGGTTTTGGGCTCGCCCACGAAACCCAGATCCAGGACCTTTTCAATGTTGGAATCCGGGTCGCGCTTGGTGCGCCGGATTTTGCGGGCCTTGATCAGATTGCCGTCCTTGCCCGAAAGACCCACGGCCAAGCCGCCGGCGGCGTTGATGGATGTGGCAATCTGTTTGTTGATGGTCCCGGCCAGCACCATTTCCACCACTTCCACGGTTTCCGCATCGGTCACCCTGAGCCCGTCGATGAAAGAAGAACGGATTTTGAGCCGGTCCAGCATGCCGCCGATCTGGGGGCCGCCACCATGGACGATGATCGGATTGATCCCCACATGTTTGAGCAACACGATATCATCGGCGAACAGCTTGGCCAATTCCTTATCGCCCATGGCATGGCCGCCATATTTGATCACCAGCGTATGTCCCGCATGGCGCCGCATATAGGGCAGGGCCTCGGACAGGGTATGGGCCTGAGCGAGCCAGTCTTCGGCTGATTTCTGTTTCTTCTCGGTCATGGCGGCGGACTTTATACCAATTGGGCGGTTTCCGCCAAACCGGCCAGTTGGGCGCGCAACTCAGCGATGCCCAGACCCTTGGCGGCGCTGGTATCCATGAGGGTTGGATGGGCCGCCGGACGGGTGGCGATTTCCGTCTGGATTGCATGGCGGCGGTCATTGAGCGCCGCCCCGGCCACCTTGTCGCTCTTGGTCAGGACCACCTGATAAGAGACGGCGGCGCCGTCCATCAGCTCCATGATCTGGCGGTCCGTGTCCTTCAGCCCATGGCGCCCATCCACCAGCAGGCAGACCCGGCGCAATTCGGCCCGGCCACGAAGGTAAATCCGGACCAGCTCCGTCCATTGACTGACCACCTCCTTGGGCGCGCGGGCGAAGCCGTAGCCGGGCAGGTCGGCCAGCATCATCCGCCCGCCCAGAGAAAAGAAGTTGATCTGCTGGGTGCGCCCCGGCGTGTTTGACGTGCGGGCCAGGGAGCGCCGCCCGCATAATGCGTTGAGCAGGCTGGATTTGCCGACATTGGAGCGCCCGGCAAAGGCGACTTCGGGCAGGGGGCTCGGCGGAAACTGACCATCCTGGGCCGCACCGGTGACGAAATCGCAGGCCTGGGCGAAAAGAAGACGGCCCGCCTCCAGCTCATCGCTATTTTCGTGCTCCGCCATCCGGTCCAACCTTCTTAATGCTCAGGACTTGTTGGCGCCGCCTTTTTTGCCTTTACCCTTTCCTGGGCCCTTTTTCTTGCCCTTACCCTTACCTTTCCCTTGGCTACTGTTCCGGCTTTGGGCCTCGCTTTTTACCTTGCTCTGACTTTTGGCCTTGGTCTGGGTTTTGGGCTTATCGCCGCCGGGGAAGGTGGCGCCGCCCCCGCCACCGCCGCCTCCACCCTTGGGTGGTGGTTTGCGCGCTGCCGCCTTGGCGGTGGCGGTCTGGCCCCCGCCGATGGGCACCCCGGCCTTTTTCATAATGACATATTGTTGGGCGATGCTGAGGATGTTGTTCCAGGCCCAATAGATGACCAGACCGGAAGGAAAGCGGGCCAGCA
>CAZBQG010000040.1:17691-21680 GCA_964493945.1 uncultured Rhodospirillaceae bacterium | reverse complement strand
TCAATCGGCAGGCGAAACTGGGCACATGGGTTCTGATTAATGCTCGCTGGTATAAGCCGTCCGCATGAGGTTGCTTTTCATTTCCTCGGTCACGGCCAGGACGCCGTTGCGGATGATCTCGGTGGTTACCGGATCGGTGGCCGGGTGATTTCTCGCTTCATCCATTTCGGCTTCTCCTTCAAACCCTGTCGGTTATTTTCTCACGGTTTGACAGGGCAGCGTATATAAAAATCCGCGACTTTCCGAGTGGATTGAATGATAATCCTATTTTGGTGGGCTTTAAAACGGGTGGCCGGAATGGAAGCGAAAAATCTTTTGTTCATCATGTCCGATGAACACAATCCCAAAATGATGGGTTGCGCTGGACATCCCATTGCCCAGACCCCCAATCTGGACAGGCTGGCAGCCAGGGGAACGAGATTTACCTCGGCCTACACCAATTGCCCCATCTGCGTGCCGGCCCGGGGCAGCTTCGCCACCGGGCGCTATGTCCATGACGTCGGCTGTTGGGACAATGCGATCGCCTATGATGGGGAGCGCAAGGGCTGGGCTCATCGGCTGGGCGAAGGGGGCGTCAGAACCGAATCCATCGGCAAGCTTCATTACCGGAACGAAGAGGACCCCACCGGTTTTTTTGCCCAGCATCTGCCCATACACATCAAAGATGGCATCGGTCAGGTCTGGGGCTCGGTGCGCGATCCTCTGCCCGATGCACCGCCCACGGCTCCTGGCGGGAAAGGCGGTGGCGGCGGTCCTCTGGCCAATGCAGGGCCGGGCCTATCGGATTACAACCGCTTTGACATGAAGGTAACCGCGCGGGCCCGGGAATGGCTGTCCAATGCGGCCACGGATGATGACAACGCCCCCTGGGTGCTGTTCGTCGGCTTCCTGGCGCCTCATTTTCCACTGATCGTGCCTCAGGAATTTTTTGACCTTTATCCGCCCGAAAGCCTGCCCATGCCCAAACTCAACCCGGCCGATGGGTATGAGCGCCACCCCTGGATTCAGGCCCGTCCGCAAAACATGTCCCCGCTCAAGGTGCCACCTGAGCGCACCCAAAACGCGCTGGCCGCCTATCTGGGGCTTTGCAGTTTCATCGATGCCCAGGTCGGCAGTCTGATGGATGCGCTGGAAGAAACCGGCCTAAGTGAGACGACCCGCATCATTTATACCTCGGATCACGGAGATAACGCGGGAACGCGGGGCTTGTGGGGCAAGGGAAATTTCTACGAAGAAAGCGCCTGTATCCCGCTGATCATGGCCGGCCCCGGCGTGGCCCGGAAGAAAACCCGCAAAACGCCGGTCAGTCTGGTGGATGCCCATCAGACCATCATCCAGTCCTCGGGGCTTGTCCCCGCGCCGGCGGATGCCGCCCTGTCCGGCCAATCCTGGCTCGACCTGTCCATGGGCGCCGAGCAGCCAGACCGTATGGCCTTCAGTGAATATCATGCGATCGGCTCGCCCTCGGCCGGCTTCATGATCCGCAAAGGGCGCTACAAGTTCAATTTCTATCTTGGCTTCGAGCCGGAGCTTTTCGATCTGGATGAGGATCCAGAGGAAATGGTCAATCTGGCCGGCGATCCAGAATACGCCGAAGTGGTCAAGAAATATGAGGAGATTTTACGCTCCATCGTCGATCCGGAAGAGGTGGACCGCCGGGCCAAGGCGGACCAAAATGCGCTGATCGAGCGCTTCGGCGGGCGCGAAGAGGCCCTGCAAACCGGCACCAGGGGCGAAACCCCGGTGCCCGAGGAACTTATCAGGTCCTGAAATCGATATCGGCGAAGCCGCCATGGGCGGCAAACCCGGCGACCAAAATCAGGACCAGGGTGATGAACACGGTCAGGCCCCAGATATATCTGGCCGCCCCGGCCGAGGTGGCGCTGATCATGCTGTCCCTGGCCAGACGCCCAAAGCCAAGCCTTAAGCCCGTGACCGAAAAGGCGGCGATAAGGGGAATGACCAGAAAAAACCCGACCTTGACGCCCCGCGACCGGACAAGTTCTAGGCTTTCGTCCGCAGCGATAAAATCAGCTGCATTGAATATGAAACCCAGAAGCACCGCCACGGCGCAAACGCACACCACTTGCATGCAGGTCTCGACATAAAAAGCAGCACGCGGGAATCCGTCCAGGTGGGGATTATCATGGGATGGGTTCAACATTCAGTTCTCATTCCCAGACGGCCGGCGCAAAGCCAAATGCAGCAAAACCCACATAACCACGATAAACAGTGCGCCCACAATGAAAAGCAGGTTGGCACCGCCCAGGACAAACAGAGGCCCGGCCAACACCGGCCCCGCCGTCTGCCCGATGCGGCCCATCACGCTATTGGCGGCCATGACGCCGGCCCGCACATCGGCGGGTGCTGCGCGGACCAGAAGGCTTTGAAAGGCGGGAAAGCCAACACCCGTCGCGCCACCCGCCAAAATGGCCGGGCCGATCATTCCCCAAACGCTGTTGACGAGAGGCAGCCAGACCAAAGACAGACACAAAGCGCCCAGCGACAGGCTAATCAAGATTTCCCCACTGAACCGGGCGCTGAGGTGTCCCATGAGGGCGGCCATCCCGGCGCCGACGACGATCCGCACCGAAAGAATCAGGCCGATGGTCAAGGCCGATGCATGGAAACTGTCGGCCATGAAGATGGGCAAAAAGGTAAGTGTGATACCGTGATTGATCATGGTCAGGGTCAGGACCACGCTCATCAGGCCCAGCATGCGGGGATTGCCCAGCCCCTGCCCGGTCTCGACCAGATATTGTCTGAGCGATGAGCGCTGGGCGGGTTTGTCCTCTTCCATGGCATACAAAGTGATCAGCCCCACGGGCACGGCCAGGAAATAAAGCAGAAACGGAAATTGCCAGCCGACAATGGCCAGGGCGCCCGCGATGGGCGGTACCACCCCGTTGGCCACCTGGCCCATGGCCAGACGGTAGCCGAAGACGGCCGGCTGCTGGGCCAATTCGAACTTATCGCCCACCAGGACCATGGTCAGGGAACCCAGCGAACTGGCCCCTATGCCGGCCAGGAAGCGTAACACCAGAAGGGTATCGAAATCAGGCGCCAGAAAACTGAACCCCCCGGCCAGCCCATAGAGCAACAAAAGCGGCACGATCACCGGCTTGCGTCCATAGCGGTCCGCCAAAACCGCGGTCAGGGGAATGAAGATGATGCCGGGAAAAGTAAAGACCGCCATCAACAGCCCGATAGAGCCGCTTTCCACTTGAAGCGCTTTCTGAATGGTCGGAAGGGCAGGCGATACGATACCCGTGCCGATCATGGCCATCATGGAGATGGTGCAGATCAGCTGTAGATTGGGATCGAGAAGAAGGTGGCGCTTCCTTGGGTCCGGCTGGCCGGATGCTTGGCTGATGGTCTGTTCCTCGGGGGGGCTGGGATGGAGGCGCAGTCTAACAATTCTGGCGGGGTGGCGCACCTCAATTTGTTGGCGCAATCAAGCGACCTTGAAAAAAACGCAGCCGTCGGTCATCGTAGCGTGAAATTGTCCAGCCCACCAAACACACCAAGGTTGGACCGCCGTGCAAATTTGGGAGAGCCTGATATGACCCTTAATATCCGCCGGGTAGTTACCGGACATGATGCAAACGGCAAGGCGGCCGTGCGCATCGACGATCAGGGTACCAATGCGGTTGCCGGCCGGGCCAACCAGATGCGCCAGGTGATCTGGACCACCGACGATCTGCCGGTGGATTTCAACGAGACCGGCGATGACAAGGGCGGGCGCGAGATCGGCACGACCATTCCGGGGGGATCTGTTTTCCGCATCGTGGAATTCGGGCCCGGCGTGGCGCCCCGCAATCACCGCACGGACAGTATCGATTACGCCGTCGTCATGTCCGGCGAAATCGATATGGAGATGGATGACAGTCTGGTTCATCTGAAAGCTGGTGATGTCTTGGTGCAACGGGGCACCATCCATAATTGGGTCAATAACGGCACGGAACCCTGTGTCGTAGCCTTTATTTTAA
>CAZBQG010000040.1:0-17681 GCA_964493945.1 uncultured Rhodospirillaceae bacterium | reverse complement strand
GTCGGCTGAAAAAAAGGAAAAAAGACAATGATCTACGAAGTACGGACCTATAATTTTGAAGTCCGCGGGCTGGGCCCGGCAATGGAGATTTGGGCCGAAGCCTATGAGCACCGGAAGAAATATTCCGAATTGGCCGGCGCCTTTTACACTGATATCGGCCCCCTCAACCAGTTCATCCATATCTGGCCTTATGAAAGCCCGGACGAGCGGATGCGCATCCGAAAGGAGGCCGAGGGCGATGCCAACTGGCCGCCCAAGATAGCCGAATATATGGCCGGCATGCGTTCTGAAATCTTTATCCCCTGTGAAGGCTCGCCCTTGCTCGAGCCCGGAAATTTCGGCCCGGTCTATGAATATCGCAGCTACCAGATCGTGCCCGGAACCATGGCCAAAAACGACGCCGCATGGGATGCGGATATCGGCAAACGCACCGAACTTTCGCCGCTGTCCGTGGTGATGGTCACGGAAAACGGCGAACTTTCCAAGAAGGTTCATATCTGGCCCTATAAAAGCCTGGAAGAAAGAAGCCAGGTGCGTGCCGATGCCATGAAGGCGGGCTTTTGGCCGCCCAAGTCCGGGGGCACTGTTTTAACCCAGCGCAACAAGATCGTCTTCCCCGCGCCCTTCTCGCCCATGCAGTAGGCCCCATGGCCGCCGGCAGCGGTTTCGCTTCGTATTTTGGCGGCATCGGGCGCGCCCTGTCGGCGCGCGATTACCGGATTTATTGGTACAGCCATGTCTTTTCATCCCACGGCGTGTGGATGCACCGCATGGCCGTCGGCGTACTTATTTTCCAGCTTACCGGATCACCCGCCTGGCTGGGCTTCATCGGGTTTCTTTATTCCCTGCCTTTGATGTTTCTGGGACCCATCGCCGGCGCCGTGGCCGACCGCATGGGCATAAGATTGACGGCTATCGCCGCCATCCTGCTGACCGTCGGGCTTACCTTCATCATGGGCGGCCTCACCCTGGTTCACTTGATGACGCCGGTGCTGCTGGCCAGCATCATGTTCATTTTGGGTATTATTCATGCCTTCGACTTCCCTGTCCGCCAGGTCCTGATCCAGCTTCTGGTGGGGCGCGAACGCATGGCCGCCGCGGTGGCTCTGAATTCCACCACATTCAACACGTCAGCCTTTACCGGGCCGATGATCGGCGCGGGCGTTCTGGCGCTGGGCAAGACCTATGTGGGGGATATGGCGCCAGGCCTGGTTTTCATCCTCTATGGGCTGACCATGGCCGCACTTTTGGGTGCCATTTTGCGGACCGAAATGCGCGACCAACCATCCACCAGGGGTGATCTCACCAAGCTGGCAAGGGATGTGATGGAAGGGCTGACCTATACCCTCAATCACCGCGCCATGCGTCTCAGCCTATGTATGTGGTTCCTGGTGTCGCTCTTCGCCAAACCCTATATGGATCTTTTGCCGGGCTACGCCTTGGCCGTTTTCGGGCGAGGCACCGATGGGGTGGGCACCACGATGGCAGCCTCCGGGCTTGGCGCACTTTTCTTTTCCGTGTTCATGGCGCTCCGTGGCAGGACAGAGGGGCTGACGCGCATTTTAATTGTAGGTTCGGGCTGCGCTTCACTGGGTCTGGTTTTGTTTTCATCCATAGCGGAATTCTGGCCTGCGGTTGTAGCCATGGCCTTCGTCGGCGGCAGCTTCGTGGTCGCCAATATTTCGTCCCAGTCGCTCATCCAGAATGCCACGGATAATCAATTTCGGGCCCGGGTAATCAGCATCTACTTCGCCCTGACCACCGGTGCCCAGGCCTTCGGCGTGCTGATCGTCGGCTGGGTCGCCGAGGTGACCGGGTTCCGCATCGCCCTCGGCGGCAGTGCTATTTTAGCGTTCCTGGTTATTTTGGTCATAGGTACCAGCCTCTACCGGCGGGCACCCGAATTGGAAGCCACCAAGGAGTGAATGCAATGAAAAACTCAATTAGCATCTTTTGTCTGGTTCTGCTGCTAGCTTCCCTGGCCGCCTGCCAATCCACCTCGCCATCGGCTGAAAGCAATGTGGAGGTCAATTGGGTCGAACTGCGCACCGGCAATGGTGAGACCATAAAAGCATTGTTCGCCAAGCCGCCAGGGGCTGGGAAACATCCGGCGGTAATCTACAATCATGGCACCGGCCCCCGCCAGTTCGGCTATGATGGGGCCGCCGCCCAGGGCTATGACACCAAGGATTATGTGCGGGCCATCGTCGATGCGGGCTTCGTGGCCCTGGCCCCGATGAGGGAATTCAACGCCGATAGCGCGCGCCGCGACCGGGGCCAATCGGTGGGATCGGAAAAAGACTGGAACGGTGTGGTCGAAGGCGGCATCAGGACGGTTCTGGCGGCCCGCGCATGGCTCGCCCACCACGCCGCCGTTGAGCCAAAAAAGATTGGGGTCATCGGGTTTTCAGAGGGCGGCAACGTCACTCTTTGGACCCTCTTGAAAAATCAAGATTTCGCCGCCGCCGTTTTGATGTCGCCGGCGACCCTTGGCGGCACGCAAAAATATGGTCTGCGGCAGGGGGGGCGCGATTCCCGCATAGGCAAACTGAAAATGCCCCTGTTCCTGACCGTTGGCGCCGATAATTATCGCCAAATTAAACGGGTGACGAGCCGGGTGCTTTCGCGCCGCCTGGGCCGGGCCAGCAGGGATTTCCAATACCGTGCTGATTATCCCGGGGACCATAACTGGTTTCACCGCGTCCGCCCGGCCCATTGGAGGGATGTCCGCCAATTCCTTCAGCGGCACTTGAAATAAGGCGCCGGGCTTTTTATTGGGGCAGTGATAGGCTAGAACCTTCCCTGGCTGACCAACGGAATTGCCATGAATAAGATCACCGAAACGGCTGATGACCAGATCGCGGAAAAATTCGCCGCTATCGTCTATCAGCCAAAAGAAGCGGACAAATCCGTCCTGGCCAACTTCGTCGCTGGGCTGCGGGCGGATAATGTGTGCGTCGCCGGCATTTTGCAGGAAAGCCGGGTCCTGCCCGGCGATAACATGCGCACCATCTATTCCGTCGATATCGCCACCGGTGCCCGCATCCCCATCAAGCGGCCCATGACCAACGAAAAGGATTGCGGGCTTGATGTGACCAGTCTGGTGGAAACTTCCGCCGTCTTACGACGTGCCCTGGAGGATGCGCCAGATCTGGTGGTCATCGAGAAATTCGGCGATCAGGAACAGACCGGCCAGGGCCTGTTCGACGAAATCATGCAGATCATCATGGCCGGAATCCCCCTGATGATCACGGTGCCCGAACCGGCCTTATCCATATGGCGCGAACAATGCGGTGGTATGGGCGACACGGTGGAACTTAGCGGTGCAGGACTTAGCAATTGGTGGCAAAGCCTGGCCAAAACGTAAAGAACCGCTCAGAGACCCTTTAGCCAGCCGATAATTTCATCCTCGCCTTTTTGCGGCGTGACCCGGTGGCCGCCCGGCACCGTCAAATAGGTGTTCTTGGCATGGGCCGGCGCCAGATCGAAGGCGTAGCTGGCATCCCGGCCAAAGCGCAGCATCACGTCTTTCTCGCCGATAACCCACATCAACGGCATGCCGGGTTTAAGACTGCGGGCGTTTTCCGGCATGACGGCAGGCCGTCCGGGGCGTACCAACTTAGATAGTCCTTCGCCTTTGCACTTATCTCGGAAAATCTTCCCTGATTGAAATCCTTGAAATCAGCGGTTTCTTCGCTCTTGCCATTTTTCACCATTTGCCTGGCCCGCCTGTAATCATCGCCCAGGCGTTTTGAAATCCCTTGTTCTCCGGTGTATGGCCCGGCGCAATGGCAAGGATTCCCGCCAATCCGCCGCGCCTGGCACCATAACCCAAGGCGGCGTTGGCACCCAGACTATGCCCGCCTACAACAATTTTCGTGGCACCCTTGGCCCTCAGTTCCTTCACATAACCGACGATTTCACCCATGGCATTATTGTAGTCTCCATCCCATATGCGGGACCGGGACCAGAGCATGTCGGGCACGATGACCAAGAATCCGGCATCTTCCTGTGCAGCCCCGAGTTGGCCCAGGGGCGATCTCGGTTTGGCCGTACCGCCCTTGCCATGCATGAGAATGATGCCAAGTTCCCCATCTGCCCAGCCATGGGTTTGCGGATAGGCAATCAAGGCGAGCCCGATGGCCAACCCCAGCAGCGGCTTGATTAATTTTTTCATTTCACGGAACCGGTAGTTTCTTTCTGGCGGATGGCGGTCATGCCCATCTCCCCTTGGTTTGATCCTTGGTTTGATTCAGCTTTGATTTATTTTTACCTTTATCCCATGATGATCAATCCGGAGACGGCTCCCAGGACCCGCTTTGCCAGCATCGACATGATGCGGGGCGCGGCCATCTTGCTCATGTTCATCTATCATTTTTCGTGGGACCTGACCTTTTTCGGCTATGCCAGCTTTGATCTTTTCAACGACCCTTTCTGGCTCATCTTCGCCCGCTTCATCGTCGCCATTATCTTGCTGGTCATGGGCATGGCCCAGATCATGGCGCGCGGCCGGGGAACCGGGCTGAACGCCAAAGTGTTTTCAAAGCGCCTGGGCATCATTTTGCTTTGCGCCGCCGGCGTATCGGGCGCCACTTATTTCGTGGATGCGGGAAGCTTCGTCTTTTTCGGAATTCTCCACCACATCGCCCTGGCCAGCATTCTGTTGATTGGCGCGGTCCGGCTGCCCAGTGCGGCCATCGCCGTCCTCACCGCATTTTGTTTCGCCGCGCCCTGGTTCCTGGCCCACGGGATTTTTTCCGCCGGGTCTTTGCTGTGGATCGGCTTGTCGCCGGTGGCGCCCGTGTCGGTGGATTACGTGCCCCTCTTTCCATGGTTCGGCATTCCCTTGCTGGGCTTGCTGGTGGGGCGGGCATTGGTGCCGGGTGGAACAGTGCTTTCTTGGAATCCTGATCATGGCTTGTGGCATCTGGTCCGCTGTGCCGGGCGCCATAGCCTGTTACTGTATATGATCCATCAGCCCATCCTGTTTGGTGGCTTATATGCCTTCGCCTTCCTGCAGGGACGTATTTAAAGGAGCAGGAAAATGACCACCATGACCGCGGCCAGGGTGCATGAAGATGGCGGGCCCATGATTTTCGACACCGTCGATGTGCCCGAGCCCGGCCCGACCGATATTCTCCTGGCCGTCAAGGCCTGCGGTATGGTGCCCAATCTGGGAAATGTGCTGGCCAATTGGAAGAACTGGTTTCCCCATCTGCCGCTCCCCGATTATCCGGCCACCTTCGGACTTGATCCGGCGGGCGTCATCGAAAAGGTGGGCTCTCAGGTCCATTATGTGGCGCCGGGGGACCGGGTCTATGTCAATCCGGGGCGGTCTTGCGGGTCGTGCCGCGTCTGCCGGGGCGGCGAGCCAATCAATTGTCCCAATTACACCTTCCAGGGATATTTCGGCTTCGGGCCCGGGGCGCAAAAAAATTACGATGCCTATCCCTATGGTGGCTTCGCCGAATTTCTGACCGCACCCCAATCCGCCATGGTCAAGCTGCCGGACAATGTGACGTTCGAGCAGGGAGCCCGTTTCGGCTACATGGGTACCGGCTACGCGGCATTGCGCAAGGCCGAGGTTGGGCCCGGCAGCCGCTTGCTGGTGGATGGGATCAGCGGCACGCTTGGCCTAGGCGTGGCTCTCAACGGGCTGGCGCTGGGGGCCAATTTGATATTGGGCACGGGCCGCAACCAGGGTTTGCTAGACCGGGTCCGGGCCTTGGCGCCTGACCGCATCCGGGTGAAAGCCATCGGTGCGGGTTCCGTCACCGATTGGGCCAGGGAGGAGACCGGCGGCGAAGGCGTGGATGCGGTAATTGATGCGTTGGGCCCCGGTGCACCGGCCAGCTCCATGGAAGACGCCTTCAAGAGCCTGCGGCGGGGTGGCACGGCGGTGGATATCGGCGGCATGTCGGAAATCCTGCCACTCAATGTTCATTGGCTGATGGACAACCAGATCAAGCTTCTGGGCTCCAACTGGTTCACCGCCGGGGAGGGTCAGGAAATGGCCGATCTGGCGGAAGCAGGCCTATTGGATCTTTCGGTCCTCGAACATAAAAGCTTCCCCCTGGCCCAGGTCAACGAAGCCATATCCGGTCTGGAAGACCGCAACGGGGGCTTCAGCAATTTCGTGGTTATTCCCTGACGCGTCTCAGGTGGCGTCGTTCCGTCCATAATAGCGGTGCAGAAAACTGAGCTGGCCGTCCCGCCAGTTTGATCCCGCTTCGATCTTCTCACCCAATTCAAGATGCTGATTGGCGCCCGCCTCATAAGCCGGCCAGTTGGGCAGACCCGGCCCGTTGGGATCACCATTGGCGGCAAAGCGGACCCAGGCATTCTGCATGGTTTCGGACAGGGCCAGATCCGTCTCGTCATAGCCCTCTTGCCCCGCCAGACGGGCGAAGACGTAATCCAATTCATGGGTATGTTTGGGATCGGCGCCCCGGCCCGATGGCTTGCGGGTGAAAATATAGCGGAAAGATTTGTGCCCGCGGCCGGACATTTCGCAAACAATGCGCCAGGACCCGTACTGGAACTGGGTATCGCCGAACATATGGGCCAGCCCGCCGGCCACATCTTCTTCAGTGTCCACCGGGTAATGGGTCAGGGCTTCGTCCAGATAATTGCCGAAATTCTCCGTCACATTTCCCTTGTATTCCTCTATCGTCTTGATCGGCCAGGCACCAACGAAACTTGATCCTTCATCGGTGTTGCAGCCAGTGATGATGGGTATGTCGTGGATGCGTTCGGTCCGGAATGCGTCACGTTCGTCTTCCGGTATAATCCAGCCATCGCGGATGGGCCGGAGCACCCGGGGCGTGGTCAGGCCCCGCACAAGGGGAACGAAATCACCGGTGCGGGCGAATACTTCGTCCGCCGTCATGGCGCGCATGGCGGTAAGGTCATCCCCCATGCAGTTGCCCACTTCTTCCGCACCCGCCAGGCTGGCCAGGGGGCGGAATGCGCCGGGGCTTTCCAATATGGCCCGGTCGATCAATCCGCCGGCCAGGGGCGAAGTCATCAAAAGCGATAAGGAGGCCGAGCCGGCGGAACAGCCGAACACGGTCACCCGGCCGGGATCGCCGCCGAAAGCGGCAATGTTATCCTTGATCCAGCGGAGTGCGGCGATCTTGTCCAACAATGCGTAGTTGCTGGAAGAATTATTGGGGGATTCCTGTGTCAGTTCGGGGTGGGCCAGGAAACCGAATACCCCCAGCCGGTAATTAAACGTGACGAACACCACGCCTTTTCGGGCGAAAGATTCGCCGTCGCTGCGGATGTCGGAGCCGCTGCCCAGCACATAGCTGCCACCATGGATCCAGACCATGACGGGATGGGATTGCCCCTCTTCCGGGGGCGGCGGCGCCCAAACGTTCAGGGTCAGGCAATCCTCGCTCATACCCGGCGCGCGGCTTCCGGGCCGGGGGTTCTGGAGGCAATCGGGGCCGAAGCTGCCGGCTTCCCGTACGCCTTCCCATTTGGCCGGCGCCTGGGGCGGGCGCCAGCGCAGATCACCGACCGGCGGCGCGGCATAGGGAATGCCCTTGAACACCCGCACACTGTCCCCGGTTCCGGAAAGCTCGCCCGATTGGGTAACGGCAATATTGGATCTGATTTTTTCGTCCATCTAATTCATCTCATCCAGCATGGTGATGACTTCGTCCGAGCTTTTCACCTCGGCGAAAATCCTGGCCATGGTTTTCATTTCATGATCATGCATCTCTTTCTGAATTTCGGCGGTGCCGTCTTCGACGATGATCATGCGGTAATTGTTCTCCACGCCGCCCCTGATGGTGGTCGAAACGCAGACACAGGTGGTCACCCCGGTCACCACGCAGGTGCTTACCTCGTAATTGCGCAAGATCGTATCCAACTGGGTATGGCCGAACCCGCCGAAACCTTTCTTGATGACCACATTCTCGCCTTCCTGGGGGGCAAGTTCGTCGATCACCTCTGCACCCCAGGTGCCTTCCATGATGAATTCCGAATTACCCCGGCGGGGTCTGCGCCAATAGGGAAAGGCGGCATCGGAATAATCCTCTTTGACCACATGGGCGATATAGATCACCGGCCGGCCCGCCTCGCGGAAGGCATCCGCCAGGCGCTTGACGTTGGCAATGGGCGAGGACAGGAAATCGAAATCTATTTTCCGTTCCGGATGGGTCTTGGCGAGAATGCCAAACTCCCCTTCGGGATGAACGAAATCGTTCTGCATATCGACGATGATCAGCGCCGATTTTTTGATGTCTGATCCTTGTTCAATCATGATTGCCTCACCTCAATTTTCAAAATCGGGAAACAGATGACCGGTCTCGACGGTTTTTGAAGAGCCCTGGAAGAAAGCTAGAAACAACGCCCCCTCGGGTGCCCGCGCCTGATGCCTGGAGCCGGCAGGGCGCCAGACGAAATTTCCCGCCTCGCAGACCCCTTCATCGTCTTCCAGACGCCCTTCCAGAACATAGGTCATTTCCAGGCCCGTATGGAAATGATCGACGATCTCGGCGCCCGGTGAGACCTCCGACAAAATCACCGCCTGTTTTTCCTCTTTGTTCATATAGAGCACTTTATTGCGCACACCCGGGCGGGAATCGACCCAGGGGACCTTATCCATATCGACATATCGCGACATCAGGTCGCCCAGGCCCGCATGGGCGAGAAAATTCGGTGTATTGCCTGCCATATTTATTTCCTCCCTATTTAATTAGCCGGTTTGATCCTAGCCCGATTAAGGGTTCTTGGCACAAGGGTAATTTCAGCCGGGTCGAATTGCCAGGGCGAGTTTGCTAATATGGGCAAGAGAAAAACCAAAAGCCATAGAGGGAGGAGAAATCCATGCCGCTCAGGGGGTCATTACAGGAAATCGCCGCCGGATTACGCAGTGGAGAATTCACCGCGGTTTCTTTGTGGGAACAGGCTTCCGTTCGCCACGCGGATTTGGGCGAACAGATGAACGCCTATCTCACCTGGGATCCGGAAGCTGCCCACAAACGGGCACTGGCCGCCGATGCCGCCTTTGCCGCCGGGGTTGATCTGGGGCCCCTGCAGGGTTTGCCCACATCCATCAAGGATCTTTATGGCATCCAGGGTCTGCCGACCTATGCGGGGTCTTCCATGCGCCTTCCGGAAAAATGGGAACGGGAAGGACCGGTGGTCAAGGCCATCAAACGCCAATTGGCGACCATTACCGGCAAGACCCATACGGTGGAATTCGCCGCCGGTGGCATCGGCGATAATTGCCATTGGGGGGCGCCCAGAAACCCATGGGACGCCGAAAGGCCCCGCGGGCCGGGCGGCTCATCATCGGGCGCCGGGGTCAGCCTGTGGGAAGGATCGGCGGTGGTGGCTTTCGGATCGGACACTATGGGATCGGTACGCATCCCCGCCTCCATGACCGCCGTCGTGGGGCTTAAAATCACCATGGGGCGCTGGTCCAACGAGGGTATCGTGCCCTTGCGCGCCGTTCAGGATACGCCGGGGCCCCTGGCGCGGACGGTGGAGGACGCGGGTTATGTGTTTGCCGCCCTCGATCCGGCCCATGCGCCGGACCCTGCTCCATTCCTGGAACTCCTGGCCGGCACCGGGATGGCGGGCGTTACGCTGGGCATCGCTGATGACTGTTATTGGGAGGGATGTGCGCCGGGCATCGAAGATACCGTGCGGGCGGGTCTAAGTGAATTGGAGGCCGCCGGCGCCAGGCTGGTGGATGCACCCTCGCCGGAGGCCGCCGAATTATTGGAGGTGGTCATGTCCGGTGGATTGCCCAATTCAGAACTGGCGGGCTTTTTAGACCATGAGCTTCCGACCTGGGTCGAGCAGCTTGACCCGGCCCTGGCCGGGCGGCTGGAAGGATCCAGAAATTTCCTCGCCACGGAACATTTGGAAAAGGAAAAATGGCTGGCGGGTCTGGCCGGGAGCGCGCCCCGCAATTTTGACAGCGTGGATGTGATCGTATCGCCCACCCTGCCCATTACGCCGCCGGTGTTGATCGACGGTAGACCCGAGTCCGATCCGACCAACCGCCCACCGGTGGTCGGTGCCCGCAACACCTGCCCGGCCAATTTTTTCCGCCAATGCGCCATAAGCCTGCCGGCCGGCTTGGATGCCCAAGGCATGCCCGTGGGTCTGCAATTAACGGCGCCGGGGGGCGCGGAGGAAAAGCTTTTGGAAATCGCTGTGGCGGCCGAGCGCGTGCTGGGCACCAACATCCAACGGCTTGGAACGCCGCCCCTGTTGGCGGCCTGAAACGAAGAGGGAGAAGGAACATGCAAGTAGCCGAAATCAATGGTGCCAATATTCATTATGAGGTCATCGGAAATGATGGTCCCTGGGTTGCCTTGTCGCCCGGCGGCCGGCGCGGAGGCGAAGGCGCCAGGGGCCTGGCCACGCGCATGGCCGGGGCGGGCTATCGGGTGGTCATCCATGACCGGCGTAATTGCGGGGCATCGGACCTGATGCTGGACGGCGAATTGTCGGAATATGAGATATGGGCCGATGATCTGGCCGGGCTGCTGGCCCAGTTGGGCGCCGGCAAGGCCGTCATCGGCGGTGCTTCGTCCGGTTGCCGGCTGTCCGCCCTGGCCGCCCTGCGCCATCCTGAACTGGTAAGCGCCCTGCTTCTATGGCGGGTGACGGCGGGCAAACTGGCCTGCGACGGGTTGGCCGAAACTTATTACGGGGAATATATCACAGCCGCCCAGAAAGGCGGAATGAAGGCGGTCTGCGAGACCGAGCATTTTTCGGAACGCATCCTGGACAACCCGGCCAACGGGGAGAAGCTGATGGCCATGGACCCGGAAAAATTTATCGCAATCATGTCCCACTGGCGGAGTTTTTTCCTGGAAGGCGCCGACCTGCCCATCATCGGCGCGACGGAAGAAGATCTCCGCTCGATCCAGGTTCCCTGCTGCGTTGTGCCGGGCAACGATCAGCGTCACACCAAGGCGACCGGACACAATCTTCACAGTCTTTTGCCCAACAGCGAGCTGCACGAGGTGATGGCCGAAGAGCTGGACATCGAACTCGGTCCCCACGAGGACTGGGATGCGGTCGAGGGCGACTTGGCCCGGCTGTTCGTCAGTTTTATCCGCCGGAACTAGTTAACTCCAATCACCTGAAACAGCTGATTGCTGTTCTTGGCATTGCAGTCCCACTGATGGAATTGGGCGCCGTTGTTCTTCTTGCTGGGCCAGATCCAGGCATTTGTTCGAATGCTGCACGACAAATGAATTCCATTCGCCGCCCCGGGGCACGATCTTCCATTTCTGATTGCCGCCGTTATGGCAATCCCATTGGTGGACCTTGCCGCCCCGGTTTTTGCTGGCACCGCTGATATCCACGCAACGGTTTACGATCCGCCTACGCAAGCCTCTGGCATCATGGCCGCTTGCCCGAAACCCATCCGGGCAACTATGGTAGACTGAACATGCCGCAAAGGGAGGAAAATATGGCTGAAACAAAAAATCATAAAGCGGACACCGATCCTCTGCCGCTCAGCGGCCTCAGCGTTTTGGAATTCAGCCACAATATTATGGGGCCCTGCGCCGGAGTTATCCTGGCCGACCTGGGCGCCCAAGTGATTAAAATTGACCCTGTTGCTCAAACACCCGAGGAAGACAACAGAGGCATCCTTTACGCCTTCAACCGCAACAAACAAAGCGTGGTCGTGGATTTGGAATCCGCCGAAGGACAGACGCTGATCTACCGTCTGGCCGGGGAGAGCGACATTCTGGTGGAGAATTTGGAGTCGGGATTTTTGCAGGGCCTGGGCTACGGATATGGCGATTTGGCGGCGGTCAATCCGGGCATCGTCTATTGCTCACTGAAAGGTTTCCTGAGCGGCCCCTACGAGCAGCGCGCCACCATGGATACCGCCGTTCAGTATCAATCGGGCCTGGCTTATATGACCGGCCCATTGGGGGATTATCTGCGGGCCGGCGCATCCATCATCGACATCATGGGCGCCATGTTCGGGGTGATCGGCATCGAGGCCGCGATCAATCAGCGCCGCCGGTCCGGCACCGGCCAATTGGTCGAAACCGCCCAGTTCGAGACCGCCGCCTTCCTGGTTTGCCAGCATATGGCCAGCGAGGCGGCCTCGGGTGATGTACCCCTGCCCATGGGAATAAAAAAGGAACGGGGTGGCGCCTGGGCGATCTATGAGACATTCGGCACCAAGGATGGAGAAAGCATCTTCATCGGTCTGACCAGCGACAATCATTGGCGAGGCTTCTGGGGACATTTCGACCGGCCCGATCTGATCGAGGATGAACGCTTTGCCACCAACCGCCAGCGGGTGGCGGAACGCCCCACCACGGTCCCCCTGGTTGCCGAGGTGGCCGCCCGTCACAATCTGGCCGAGCTGGTCGAAATCTGTGACCGGGTCAATGTGCCCTTTTCCCCGGTCTCCAAGCCCGGCGATTTGTTTGGCGATATCCATCTGACCGCCGGGGGACGCATGCCGGAAATCCAATTTCCAGGCGGCAAGACGGCGCCCATGCCCCATCTTCCCGTGGAAATAGGCGCCCATCATCTGGGCCACGGCATGCAGGCGCCTGAGGCCGGCCAGCACAGCCGGGAAATACTGGCCGGTTTGGGCCTGAGCGAAACGGAGATCGAGGATCTGGGCTGCCAGGGCGTGGTCCATTGGCCCGAACTGGCAATGACCAGACTCCCATCGGCCGGGCAGGCGCCTGCACCGGCGGCGGGCAATTCCCCCCAAAAGGATGGGCCGCCCAAGCCCACCGAATTACCCTTAAATGGCATCCGGGTGCTGGAATTCTGTCACACCGTCATGGGCCCCAGCGCCGGCGCCCAACTGGCGGATCTTGGCGCCGATGTGATCAAGGTGGAGGCGATAACCGGATCGGACCGATTGATGCATTTGCGCGGTGCCAGCCTCAATTGGAACCGCAACAAACGGAGTCTCTCGGTCGATCTTAAATCCGATGCCGGGCGCGCCCTGATCTATAAATTAGCCGAGAAGGCAGACGTGTTGATCGAGAATTACGGCCCCGGCACCCTGGACCGGCTGGGCTATGGCTACAAAGACCTGTCCCGCATCAATCCCCGCATCGTCTTTTGCGCCCTGAAGGGATTTCTCTCCGGCCCCTACGAGCACCGCCCGGCCCTGGACGAAGTGGTCCAATATATGGCTGGGCTGGCTTATATGACGGGAACACCCGGCGCACCGACCCGGGTCGGTGCATCGGTGATCGACATCGTGGGCGGCATGTTTGGCGTGATCGCCCTGCTCGCCGCCCTTACCGAACGGGAACGCACAGGCCACGGCCAGTTCGTCAAATCATCTTTGTTTGAAAGCACGGCCTTCCTGGTGACCGAACATATGGCCGGCGAGGCCATAACCGGCAATACGCCCTTGCCCATTCCGGAGCAGACAAAGTCGGGCAGCGAGGTTTGGGCGATCGGTGAGCCGTTCGAGACGAAGGATGGGGAGCAGATATTCATCGGACTGACCAATGACCGGCATTGGCGCGCCTTCTGGGAACGTTTCGGCCGACCCGATTTGATCGAGGGCGCCGACTACGCGAGCAATGCGCTCCGCGTTGCCAACCGCCAGACCACTCGGCCCATAGCCGCCGCCCAGGTCAAGGAGATGCCCCTGGCCGAGATGCAGGGGATTTGCACGGAGATTTCCATTCCCTTTGCGCCCCTCGTCCGGCCCGGCAATCTGTTCGATGACCCCCATCTCCTGGAGGGCGGGCGCATGCTGGGGATCGAATTCGCCGACCGGGGTACCTTTCCCATCCCGTCCCTGCCCCTGGAGATGGGGGGGCGCGGGCTGGGCCTCAGACGTCAGGCGCCCAAACTGGGGCTCCATACCAGCGAGTTGCTGCTGGAGCTGGGCCTGACTGAGGGCGAGATCGGGGAGCTGGCCGCCGATGGCACGGTGCTCCTTGGCGAGGCGGAAGCCTGAACGAGTAAACCTTAAGCCCATGATCGTTCTGTTCACGGATTTTGGCCTGGAGAGCCCCCATGTTGGGCAACTCAAGGTGCGGCTTTTGTAGGACGCACCGGGAGTTCCCACCGTGGATCTTTTTTCCGACGCGCCCAGCCGCGATCCCCGCGCTTCGGCTTATCTGCTGGCCGCATATATTGATGAATTTCCGGCGGGCAACGTATTTCTCAGCGTGGTCGATCCCGGCGTCGGAAGCGAGCGGGCCTCCTTGGCGGTTTGGGTGGACCGGCGCTGGTATGTGGGGCCGGATAACGGGTTGTTCGAACTGATCTTGCGACGGGCTCTGACTCCTCCCCGGATTTGGGAGATCGCCTGGCGTCCGGACCGGCTTTCACCCACTTTTCACGGGCGAGACCTTTTCGCGCCGGTTGCCGCCCGCCTGGCCAGGGGCGAGACGGCCCCGGTTACCGAACGGACCAGTGGTGAGGGGCGTAAACCGGACTGGCCTGATGACCTGCCACAAATCGTATATATCGACGGTTTCGGTAATGCCATGACCGGAATTCGGGCCCCCAGGCTGGGATATGATACTGAACTGGAGGTTGATGGCTTGAGTCTGAAATGGGCCGAAAATTATTCACGGGTTCCACCAAACAGCCCCTTCTGGTATGAAAACGCCAACGGCTTGGCCGAGATCGCTGTGAATATGGAAAACGCCAGCGAAATTATGGGCTTGCGGGTCGGCAGTGAGGTTGCTATCGGTGGGGTGGAATAGCCGGCCCAGGAACTGTGAAAGTGGCGGATATCTTAATGATGAGTTACACAATCTCCTGGAATTATGAGAATAAGAGGCAGCTCGACCGAAACAAGGGCCAACATCCATGAGCTTGCGGATAAAGATTTGGGGTTGCCGGGGCAGCATCGCCTGCCCCTCGCAGACTCATTTCCGCTATGGCGGCAACACCACCAGCCTGGAGGTGGACGCCGGGGATACCAAGATTCTCCTCGATTGTGGCACGGGCGTGCGCAATCTGGGCCAGGAATTCATGAATCTGGGGCCCAAACACAGCCACATTCTGCTGACCCACACCCATTGGGACCATATCAACGGTTTTCCTTTTTTTGGACCGGCCTTCGTGCCGGGCAACGAATTCGATATTCATGCGGGCCACCTCACCGATAAGGGCGGCATCAAGGAGATCTTCGAGGCGCAGATGGACAATCCCATGTTCCCCGTTCCCCTGGAAGCCATGCAGGCGGAATTGCGTTTCATGGATTTCAAGGCGGGCGAAGATTTGGATTTGGGCGTCAAGGGGCTCACTGTGCGCACGGCGCTGCTTAAACATCCCAACGATGCCACCGGCTACCGGATCGATTACGAAGGCAAATCGCTTTGCCTGATCACCGACACGGAACATGATCCGGCTAAGCTGGATGAGGATATTCTGGGCCTGGTCGAAGGGGCCGATCTGATGATTTACGACGCCACTTATACGGAAGAAGAATTTGCCACCAAGATCGGCTGGGGCCATTCGACCTGGGAAGAAGGAATAAAATTATGCGAGGTGGCCGATGTCAAGCGGCTGGGCATTTTCCACCACGACCCGGATCATGACGATATGTTCATGGACCGTCTGGGCAGTACCGCGCAACGCCAATGGTCGGGCGCCTTCGTCATCCGCGAAAATATGGACTTTCTGGTCGAATAGGAAAGGGAACCCCTCCAAGGCAAACGGATGGGTCTTATTTTTGTGCCGCCCCCTTTGAAGCTTTCTTTTTCTGCGGCACCGCCGCCGAGTCTTTTTTCTTGCGCCGGAAGGTGGGAATCTTGATCGGCTCGTAGATGGCCTGCTGGTTGATGCGGATGATTACCCGACGGTTGATAGCCCGGTTTTCAGGGATGGGCGTGCCATCCTCGGCGCGGTGGGGAACCTTGGGCTGGGTATCGGCGAAGCCGACCGCTTTCATGCGGTTGGGTTTCATGCCCAGGCCCGAAAAGAAGCGCACGACGGTGGATGCGCGGCCGGACGATAATTCCCAGTTGGACGGATAGCGTGGCGTGTTGATGGGTTCGTCGTCGGAATGGCCTTCAATTTCGTAATTGAACTTTTGATATTTGGGTGCGGCCATTTCCTCATAGGCACTTTGCAGGACGGGGAGGGCCTCTTCGCGCAAGATGGCCGTGCCCGGCCGGAAAAAGGCATTACCATCCAGCTCCAGGGTCACCCCTTTTGAATCATTGCTGACGGTCACCGCCTGGTCCGCCCCCTGAGAGACCATGATATCCTTTAATTCTTCCTTGATTTCCTTCGACTTGGACGGTTTCGGCACCCGTTGGCCCACATCCTCGGCCAGACCCGAGACCACGCTGTCGAAGACTTCCAGATCGACCTTGGAAAAACTCACCAACATGGCGAAAAAGGCCATCAGAAGCGTGATGGCATCGGCATAGGTGTTCATCCAGTCTTCGCTGTCACCTTCTTCTACAGGTGCCGGGGGAGGGCCTGCCACCGCTCTGCTCCTATTCCTTCGGCTCTTTGTCGATATTGAAGTGGATGGCCGGATCGAGATAGGAGTTCATCTTGTCCTGGATAAACCGGGGCGCCTTTTTTTCAGCCAGCAGGACCAGCCCCTCGGCCACCAGGTAGTTTCGGAAACGGACGATTTCCTCACGCTGCTTGATTTTGGTCGCCGCCGGGCCATAGACCAGCTTGGCGAACAAGACACCGTAAAGGGTGGTAAGCAGGGCAACCGCCAGGCCGGGGCCCAGCGCGGAGGGATCTTCGCCCATGCTGTCGAGCATGATCACCAAGCCGACCAGGGTACCGATCATGCCGAAGGCAGGCGAGGCCGACGACATGGCATTGAGAATACCGACCTGCACCGTGTTGCGCCCGAAGGTGGTCTCGATGGCCGTGTTGAGGATGCCGCGGACCTCATCGCCGGTATAGCCGCTGACCACCATATCGATGCCGAAAGACAGAAACTTGTCTGCATTTTTAAGCTTTCCGGTTTCCGCTTCGAGGGCTGGCAGGCCCGATTTCTGAACCGCGTAGCCCCACCGGATAACCCGGCCCACTTCGGATTTCAATAGGTTGCGCCCGATGGGTGGCGAAAAAAAGATCTTGCCCATCATCTTCAGGGAAAGAATAACGTAGCGGGCTTCATAGGAGATAAAGGTGGAGGCGAATGTCCCGCCGACCACCATGACGAAGCTGGAAAGGCTCAGGAACATGAAGTAATTGTCGGTGGAGGAGACGATGGCCCACAGGAAAAGCCCAACGCCTCCCAGGAAACCTATGATTGTTGGAATGGACATACCTGAAACCTACTGCCAAATTTTCGACTTCTAAACGCCTAGTTTAAGGATGAGAGTTAACAAATCATTGATAAACTAAACTAAACCGACCGGCTTGTAGCGAAAATTCTGCAAATAAAATACCACGAGATGGGGTTCCAGAAAACAACTCCTGACCAAAACCTACATCAATTTTTCTTTTATTTCCGGTTATAGCCGCAAAAAACGATAAAGCAATCGCAGAAGCTGCCACGCGAACTCTACAAGTCCCTCACATGGGATCGGGGCAAAGAGCTTTCTGACCACAAGCGCTTCACACTGGCTACAAATATTGATATCTACTTCTGTGATCCACAAAGCCCATGGCAGCGCGGTTCCAACGAGAACACTAACCGACTACTCAGACAATACTGAGCTACTCCCCGGAAATCGGACAGTGACTTAAGCTACGAATCGGTGTCC